>CABUBH010000008.1 GCA_902489775.1 uncultured Collinsella sp. | reverse complement strand
CTGGTGATCTCCGCCTTGAGAGGGCGGCGTCCTAAACCGCTAGACGAACGGGCCACATGACATCTGCACTGCCGTGCTGCGAGGAAATATATTACGGGACAAAAAACGTCAGCGCAAGAAGAAATTCCAAATTGCCGAAAAATTGTCGGCAGGTTATGGAATACGCAGGTAAACTAGGTAGCTAATTCAAGTTAAGATGGACCAAAAGAGCTTCGCGATCGTTGGGAATGTTGTCTTCGATCACGGCGTCGAGGGCGGAGTTGAGAAGCTGCCCCAGTTCCGGCCCGGGCTTGACTCCAGCACGGATCAGGTCGCCGCCGTTGATGGCGAGCATCTTGAGCGTATAGGGCTCCCCCGCCCTCAGCAGCTCGTGCGCCATCGCGCGCATCTCCTCAATCGTCTCAACGTAATAGAAGCACGACGGGGCCTTGCCAAGTGTGTCGGCACGCTTAAGGTCCATGAGCTCGTCAATCAGGCGGGCCGTGTCGACGCCCTCACCCGAAAGCGCGCGCATCATATTGAGCAGACAGGAGCGCTCGGGGCGCAGCGGCTTGTCATGGTATTTGATGAGCAGGCACACGTCGCGCACCAAGTCGTGCGAGAGGGTCAGGCGATCCATAATGACGCGCGCTTTCTTGGCGCCGAGCTCGGGATGACCGTAGAAGTGTCCGCTGCCGGCGTGATCGACCGTAAAGCACTCGGGCTTGGAGACATCGTGCAAAAACGCCGCCCACATAAGGCTCGACGATGGCGCGACGCCGTCGCACAGCGCCAGCTCCCCTGCCACCGTCAGCACACGGGCGATATGCTCGTAGACGTTAAACGCATGATAGACACTGCGCTGATCAAACCCGCGACCCGCTGCCAACTCGGGCACGGCGGCGCAAACAAGCTCGGGGTAGCGCAGCATGGCGTCTCCCCCGTGGCCGGTCGAAAGGATGCCCTCGAGCTCAATACCCACGCGCTCGCGTGCCACGGCATCGAGCAGCGGCGCACATTCGGCCAGCGCCTGTTTGGTCGCGGGTTCAATCATAAAATCCAGACGGCAGGCAAAACGCACCGCGCGCAGCATGCGAAGCGCGTCCTCGTTAAAACGACGCTTGGGATCTCCAACGGCACGGATGAGCTTGCGCTTCAGGTCGCCCTGGCCATCGTAGCGGTCGACAAGACCGCGCACGGGATGCCAGGCCATAGCGTTAACGGTAAAGTCGCGGCGCGCCAGATCGTCCTCAAGCGACGCCGCACGCTCCACACTCTGGGGGTGACGGCCATCGGTGTAAAAGCCGTCCAGGCGGTAGGTGGTGACCTCAATGCGCTCGCCATCGCAAATGGCCGTGATGCCGCCAAATTTTATGCCAGACTCGATCACGGCGATATCAGCCGCCTCGAGCGCCGCTTTGGACTCCTGCCACAGGCCGCTGCAACACATGTCAACATCGTGGCTGGGGCGCCCCATCAGGGCATCACGTACCCAACCGCCTACGTACCAAGCCTCAAGACCGGCTGCCTCGAGCGCGCGCAGGACACGGATGGAGGCATCTGATGGCTGCATACCGTTGAGCGAAACATTACACATGCCTATGGCCTCCTGCGACTATCAAATTGGCTATCGATTGCATCTGCAAGAAGTCTAGCAAGAAACAGCCTCTACTGCACACGCAAGTCCGATAAACAAAAACGCATCCGTCCTGATCTAAGACGGATGCGAATTAATCGGACTATTCAGGCGAGGTGCCGGAACTAGCAGACCTGACGAACTTCGATGTTCTTCTTATATTCATCCACCTTGGCAAAGTCGCCCAGACCCGGGCACTCGACCACGTTGGCGCCGGTGGCCATCGAGAGGCGCAGGGCGTCCTCGACGCGCTCGGGAGCATCGTGCCACACGGACAGGAAGGCAGCGAGCGAGGAATCGCCGGCGCAGACGGTCGACAGCAGCTTGACCTCAAAGGTGCGGTTCGCAAACCAAATGTGCCCGCCGTTAGAGAAATAGGCACCGGCGCCACCGAGGGTCAGCAGCACATTCTTGGCGCCCTTGGCATGGAGCTCGGCCATAGCGCCCTTGACGGACTCGTCGTCGCCACCGCTCACCTTAATGCCAAAGATGTCGAGCAGCTCGTCGTCGTTGGGCTTAATGAGCAACGGCTCCATAGCAATGAGGTCGGCCAGCTGATGGCTCGAGATATCGAGCACGAACTCGGCGCCTTTCGCCTTCACGCGGCGCAGGACCTCGGCCAGGAAGCCCTCGGAGGTGTTGGGGGGCAGCGAGCCGCTAATGACCAGGCAGGTCATGTCGTCGAGCGAATCAATAAGCTCAAACATCTCCTGCTCGTTGGCTTCGTTAATGGCGGCACCGGCATTGACCATGTTGTACTCGGTGTCGGGACCGGCGTTGAGGAACACGTTGACACGCGTGATGCCGTCGGTCCACACGGGCTTGACGGGCACGCCAAGGGCCTCGGCGCCCTTAACGATGAACTCGCCCGAGAAGCCGGCAAAGAAGCCCAGGATCGTGGTGTCGACACCGTAGTGGTCGAGCGTAAACGAGACGTTGAGACCCTTGCCGTTGGGGGTGTAGACCGCGTTACGGGTGCGCGTAACGGTATTGGCGGACAGGCCGTCGCAGGCGATGTTGTAGTCAATAGCGGGATTTGCAGTGAGCGTGTAAATCATGAATGTTCCTTTCACGAAGCAACGTGTTAATGAAAGTATATTCCACGCTTCGGCAAAAGGCTACAACAACTCGGCGAACGGTGTGGAAGCGGTGAAGGTCGGTTTCATCTCACTTTTCCCACGAAAAAACGGCGCCCTGACCGAAGTCAGAGCGCCGCATGCGCACGAATTTGTCGCGTCTCGCTTACTTGCGATCGAGCTTACGGACAGCAACGCGCTTGCTGTACTCGTCAACGTGACCGAAGTCGCCAATGCCCACGGACTCGGCAACGTTAGCACCGGTGGCCATAGCGAGCTTCATGGCCTCCTCGACGTTGTCGCGATTCCTGTACCACTTGTGCAGGAATGCAGCGAGGGTGCAGTCGCCGGCGCAGACGGAAGAGACCAGCTTGATGTTGAACTCACGCTTGGCGTACCAGATATCCTCGCCATTGGAGAAGTAAGCGTCGCCGCGGCTACCACGGGTGAGCAGCACGTTCTGGACGCCGGCGTCGTGGGCGAGCTTCATGGCAACGCGGACCTCGTCGTCGGTGTCGACCGGCACGCCGAAGATGGCCTTCATCTCGTGATGGTTCGGCTTGATGAGCAGCGGCTTCTTGTGAGCGAGCTCCTTGAGCTTGTCGGAGGACAGGTCCAGGACGACGTCGGCGCCACGGGCCTGAGCATGCTCCATGACCTGAGCCAGGAAGTCGGGCGTAGCTTTGGGAGGCACAGAACCGGAGACAATCAGGCACTCAAGATCGCCCGCAGTGTCCAGGATGTTGTAGAGCTCCTTCTGGTGCTCCGGCGTAATCGGAGCGCCGGGGTTCAGGATGCCGTACTCGTGCTGGCCATCGTTGACGTAGGTGTTGATACGCGTGATGCCGTCGGTCCAAACCGGGCGGCACAGGCAACCCAGGTTCATGACCTCCTCGACGATGAACTTGCCCGTGAAGCCGGCGAAGAAGCCGAGCGCGACGGTGTCGACGCCCATCTTCTTAAAGGCGAAGGACACGTCGAGGCCCTTACCGTTTGCCGTGTAGCTGGCCGAGCCGGTGCGGACGTTCTCGTCGGGCTCGAGCGGAGAGCTCGAAACCGTCATGTCGACAGCCGGGTTAGCGGTTAGCGTGTAGAACATTTACAGTACCCCCTGTATATGTGAGGGCCGCGTGGCCGGCCCATTCCAACCACGCGGTTACCTCTGATACCAAATTAGCGAGCTGCGGACTCGAGCAGCGCCTTGACCTCGGCGGCAGTGTTGCAGGCGAGCGCCTTCTCGGCGAGCTCGTCGCACTCGGCCTTGGTCCACTGACTGATGGTCTTGCGGGCGCGCAGGATGGACGGAGCGCTCATCGAGAACTCCTCCAGACCCCAGCTGATCAGCAGCGGCTCAAGCAGCGGATCGGCAGCGGCCTCGCCGCACATACCGACCATGATGCCGGCCTTCACGCCGCTCTCGATGATGTTCTTGAGCGAGCGGAGCACGGCGGGATAGTAAACCTGGTACAGGTTGGAGATGGTGTCGTTACCACGGTCGGCGCACATGGTGTAGCCGATCAGGTCGTTGGTGCCGATGGAGAAGAAGTCGGCGACCTCGGCCAGACGGTCAGCGAGCAGCGAAGCGGCGGGCGTCTCGACCATGATGCCGACCTCGATGTTCTCGTTGAACTTGCGGCCCTCTTCGGTCAGTTCGGCCTTGCACTGCTCGACGAGCTCCTTGACGGCCACGACCTCCTCGACGCAGGTGACGAGCGGAATCATGATCTTGACGTCACCAAAGGCGCTGGCACGCAGCAGGGCGCGGAGCTGGACCTTGTACTGGTCGGGATTGGCCAGGCAGTAACGCACGGCGCGGAAGCCCATGAAGGGGTTGTCTTCCTTGACCATGTGCAGGTACGGGATCTCCTTGTCGCCGCCCACATCAAGCGTGCGGATGATGACCGGAGCACCCTTGAGCGCGCTGGCGACCTTGCGGTAGGCGTTGAACTGCTCCTCCTCGGAAGGAAGCTCAGCGGAGTCCATGAACAGGAACTCGGAGCGGAACAGACCGATGGCCTCGGCATCGTGATCGAGCGCGTTGGGCACGTCATCGGGGTTACCGATGTTGCAGGCGATGATCTTCTTGATGCCGTCGGCAGTCACAGAAGGCTTGCCGCGGAAGGCCTCGAGAGCCGCCTTCTCGGCAGCGAAAGCCTCGGCCTTGGCGGTGTAGGCGGCGAGGGTCTCCTCGTCGGGATCGGCCTCGACGACACCCTTGCCACCGTCGACGACAACGGTCATGCCGTTGCGCAGTGCGGTGCAGCTGTTGGCAACCGAAAGGACAGCCGGGATCTCAAGGGCGCGCGCGATGATTGCGGAGTGCGACGTGCGGCCACCGGTCTCGGTGACGATACCGGCAACGTGGGCCTTATCGATCGTAGCGGTCATGGACGGCGTGAGGTCGTGCACGACAACGACGGTGTTCTCGGGCAGAACGGAGAGGTCGACGACCTCCTTGCCCAGAAGCTCGGCCAGAATACCGGTGCGGATGTCGGCGATGTCGGCCGCGCGCAGACGGAACATCTCGTCGTCCATGGACAGGAACATGTTCTCAAACATGGTCGAGGTGTCCATGAGCGCCTGCTCGGCGCAGGTGCCGCCGTCAATGGCGGCGTTGATGGCGTCAGTCATGCCCGGGTCCTGAGCCAGGACGATGTGTCCGCTCATGATCTCGGCCTCGGCCTCGCCCACCGTCTCCTTCATGTGGTCGGCCTGAGCCTGGGTCTTCTCGCAGAAGACCGAAAGAGCCGTCTGATAACGCTCCTTCTCTGCGGCCGAATCAGCAACCGCGTGCGGTTCAAACGTCAAGTCGGGATCGACGGCGACCATGACGGTGCCGATACCGATGCCCTCGGATGCGTTGACTCCCTGATACATTCCCATTCCTCTCTCCGTGTCATGTGATAAAGCGTTTTGCCATATCCATGACAAAAGAGCGCAGCTACCTTGATACAGGTCACTGCGCCCCCAAGTATGAACTTAATTGTTCAACATGCGACCCGTTTGAGTTCTACTCGCCAAGACCGCTCTTGATGAGCTCGATGGCAGCAGCCAGAGCCTCGGCCTCGTCAGCGCCGTCGCACTTAACCTCAACCTCGGTGCCACAGGGGATACCAGCAGCCATGAGGGCCATCGGGGACTTACCGTTGACCTCCTTCTCGGGGGTGACGACAGTCACGTCGCAGGCGTACTTGCCCATGGTGGAGGCGAAGAGGCCGGCCGGACGCATGTGAAGACCCTGCGGATTGACGAGGGTAGCCTTCTCAGAAACCATAATTGACTCCTTTTTTGTGTTTAACCCCTGTCGTGCATGCGGCAGGAGTCAGATTCACGACGTTGTTTATATTAACTCACATCAAACGGTTTTTCATTATGTTTCGCACGAATTGTTGGACAGATGTCATTCCTGTACGCTCGCCCGCCCGGCGGGGCGGTTAAGTTTGCTGCTCTACAGTCCTGCGCAAGACGGAAAGCACATTAAGTGCTTTCCTTTGCGTGCGGAACTCGCGACAAACTTAATCGCCCCGCCGGGCGGGCGAGCTGCGGAAACTCAGTCGGTCCAGAGCAATATGGTGCGAACGAAATTCTGGCTGATTTTTTGTTCGCCTGGTTGATCTGGTTGATAGGGTCTATCTATGCCCTTCTGTAAGTTGCGGTGAAATAGGGACTGAATTTGGGGTTGAATCGTTTAAACAGTCCCTATTTCACCGCAACTTATTTGGGGATGAAAAAGGCGGAGGCCCTAGTAAGGGTCTCCGCCTTTACTACAGGGGCAATTGAAACCGCTGACTGCTGGATTAGACCAGGCGGGCGTTGATCGTCTTGGCGATCTCGGCGGCGTCGGTGGAACCCTTGACGGTGGCACGGAAGTCTTCGTCCATGAGCGCCTCGGCAACCTTGGACAGGATCTTGAGGTGCGTAGTGCCGGCCTGAGCGCCCGGGATGAGCAGGGCGATGGCAACGTTGACGGGAGCGCCGTCCATGGTGTCCCAACCGGTCACGCCAGAATCGTCCTTGACGACGATGACAGCAGCCTCGGTGATGGCGTCGGACTTGGCATGCGGAATGGCGAAGCCCTCCATCATGCCCGTGGTGCCCTCGGCCTCGCGGGCCAGGAAGGCGTTCATCACGGCGTCGGCGTCGCTGGCGATACCGGCCTTGACAGCCTGGTTGGAAACGAAGCTCAGAGCCTCGTCACGAGAAGCGAAGTCCTCGGCGACAAAGACGTTCTCGACCTTCACGAAGTCGGCAGCCTCGGCCTTGGGGGCCTCGACGGCAGCGGCCTTGGGGGCCTCGACCGGCTGAGCAGCGGCGGCGGGAGCTGCCTTCTGGTTCTTCTCGAAGTCGTACTTCTTGAAGGCCACGAACAGGATGCCACCGACCACAGCGCCGATGAGGATCGCGAGGACCCACAGCGGACCATTCTCGACAACGGGCAGGACCAGGAAGCCACCATGAGGCGCCGGATCGTGAACGTTGAACATAATGGTCAGGATCGAGGCGATAGAGGAACCGAGCATCATGATGGGCATGACGGGCCAGATGTTCTTGGTCATGAACGGAATGGCGCCCTCGGTGATGTGGGTGCAACCAAGGATGAGGTTGACGATACCGGCGTCGTGATCCTCCTGGCTGAAGTACTTCTTGCCGACAACGACGGCGAAGGTGGTGATCAGCGGCGGAACGATGCAAGCTGCGGAGACGGCAGCCATGAAGTTGGTGCCGAAGTTGTAGGTGTCGGTGCCGACACCGGCGGCCAGGGCCTCGGTGAGCATAGCGGTACCGGTGACGTAAGCAGCCTTGTTGACCGGGCCGCCCATGTCAACGGCGCACATGCAGCCGATGGCAAGGCCCAGGACAATGGCGCCAGAGGCAGACAGACCCTTGAGGAAGTCCATCATGGCGGTGTTGATGGCAGCCATGGGGCCGGAGATGCCGAGCATGACCAGGCCGACGATGGCAGTCGAGAAAAGCGGGTACAGGAAGATAGCCTTGAGGCCGTCCAGATTCTTGGGCAGCTTGGAGAAGACCTTCTCGAGCAGCAAGATGACATAGCCAGCGAGGAAACCGCCGACGATGCCGCCCAGGAAGCCGAAGCCCACGCCGGCGCCGCCGGCGTCGATCATGCCGGTCTCGGCGTTAACGGGCAGGCCCTGGATGGCGATCATACCGGCAACAAAACCGGGGACGAGCGCCGGGCGCTTGCCGATGGACTCGGCGATGTAGGCGGAAAGCACGGGAACCATGAGGTTCATGGCGATGCCGCCGATGATCTTGAGCATAGCGGCAAAGCTGTTGTAGTCAGACGCCGTCGAATCGAAGGACGTGATGCCCCACAGGAACGAGACGGCGGTCAGGACACCACCAGCGACGACGAAGACCAGCATGTGGCTGACGCCGTTCATGAGGTGCTTGTAGATGATGTGGCCGATGGACTCCTTCTCCTCGACCTCATCCTCGACATCGGCAGCAGCCGCAACCGAGTCGTCACCCTTGGCGGCGAGCGCGCGGTCGATCAGCTTACCGGCGGCCTCGACGGACAGGGCTTTGGAAACACCAACGGAAACCATGCGCTTGCCGGCGAAACGCTCCGCCTGGACATCCTTATCGGCCGCGACGACGACGGCCTTGGCACCAGCGATCTCGCTCTTGGTGAGTTCGTTCTCGACACCGACCTGGCCATGGGTCTCGACCTTAATAGTCAGACCTCGCTCGGCAGCTGCCTTCTCCAGCGCCTCCTTCGCCATGAAGGTGTGCGCAATGCCGGTCGGGCAACCGGTGGCGGCGATGATGTCAAACTTAGCCATGTGTCCCTCCTTTTTAAGTTTTGCGCCCGCAGGCGCTCCCCTACACGCGCGTCCTTGCGCGCTTTTCCACAACTGAAAGATACCAACCTACCGTCCGCGTGAGAAGAAACAAGGCGCAATTCTCCGGTGAAAGGTTCTTTCATAACCGTAAACGGTAGGTGAAAGTTTACCATCAACACTTGAAACGGCAAGGTGTATCTTGTAATTGAAAATGCCCGTATACTCTGGCGTGCATACCACGTCTGTTTTTCATGCCAACCAGGAGCCATCCATGACCGATAGCAGCAAGAGCGCACTCTCCCTCATTAGCACCCATAAGGGATACAGCGAATCCGAGCAGCGCATTGTCGACTATATTCTGGAGAACCAGTCCGAGGCTCCGCGCCTGACAGCCGCCCAGCTCTCACGAGCTGCCGCCACGTCCGAGGCGACGGTTTCGCGCTTTTGCCGCAAACTAGGCTTTGGCAGCTTCCGCAGCTTTCAGTTTTCGTTGGCGCGTGACTTGGAAAGCCAGCGCAACGAGGGCCTGACCGACGAGGTCTCGCTCGACAACATGGAGCAGAGCCTCAAAAATATCCTAGCTGCCAAGGTGAGCGAGCTGAATGCGACGATCGACGGCATCGACCACGAAACGCTGGCAGCCGTTGTGCATGCGCTTAAGAATGCCGGAGTTATTGAGTTCGCCGCCGTGGGTAATACGAACGCCGTCGCGCTCGATGCGACGTTTAAGTTTTCACAGTTGGGCTTACGCTGCATGGCGAGCACCATTAGCGAGACATCAATCGGCTTTGCGCTCACGTTGCGCCCGGGCGACGTCATCGTGCTAATCTCAAACTCCGGCAAATCGCGCCGTTTGAATCGCATGGCAAAAGCGGCTCGTGACTGCGGCGCAACCGTAGTCGTCATCAGCAGCGACAGCAAATCCCCGCTTGCGCGCCTGGCAGACTACACTTTTAATACCGTCAACCACGAAGCGCTACTGACGACGGGCGACTTTGCGTTCTCCAAGATCAGCGCCACGATGATCATCGAAGTCATCTACAACTTCCTACTGCCCGAGATTGAAGACGCTCGCGAACATATAAGCTACTACGAGGAGCTCATCCAGCCGGATAAGGTCGTTGAGTAAAACGCGTAGTGGGACAAAATTTCAGTCTATTTTGTCCCACCAACACCGCTGATACGACCTAACCTCGAGCTTCTTCGAGCATCTGCTTTGCGTGGGCCAAGCTTGCCTCGGATTGATCGCCGCTCAGCATGCGGGCGATCTCGGCGGTACGGGCATCGCCGGTCACCTCGTCCAGGTGCGTCTGGGGAACATCGCCCGGCTCTTTACTGACCACGTAATGCTTGTCGGCCATGACCGCAACCTGCGCCAGGTGGGTTACGACAATAACCTGATGCGTGGCGGCAAGATCGGCCAGCACACCAGCAAGAGCACGAGCCGTAGAGCCGCCGACACCAGCATCGACCTCGTCGAACACCAGTGTATCCACGCCATCCGCGTTGCCGAGGACAACCTTACTCGCCAGCATAACGCGGCTGAGCTCGCCACCCGACGCAATACGGCGCAGGGGACGCGGCGTCAATCCAGCGCCGCTGCGATACAAAAGCTCATAGCTCGAAGGGCCAGCAAGCGTCCACTCAGCGCGAGGGAGATCACGGGACTCCCAGACGAGTTCGGCGCTGCCCATCTCCAGGCGCGCCATCTGACGACCAACCTCGTGACAAAAACGCGGGGCCGCCGTATTGCGTGCACGCTTAAGCGCCTTGGCGGCGGCGAACAGTTCACGCTCCGCCGCGCCAAGCGCTTCGCGAGCCTTCTTGATCTGCTCATCACCATCGTCTACCAGCGACAACAGCTCTTGCGAGCGATCGCGCATGGCAAATACATTGTCCATGGTGGGACCCCACTGACGCAGCAGACCCTTGAGGTCGGAATACCGTTCGCGCATACGAGCCAGCTCGCGAGGGTCAAACGCAACGCCATCGCGATAAGCACGCAACTCGTTGGCGCAATCCTCAAGCGAAATGCAGGCATCCGAAAGGGCATCGGCGATGTCGCCCAGCTTGCGATCAACAGTTGCCATGCGCGACAGCTCTGCCACGGCGCCATTCACGGCATCAAGCGCTCCCCCTTCGGCAGCAAGCGATGCATGGGCTTCGTTAGCCGTGGCCACCAGAACCTCGGCATGCTCGGAGCGCGGCAACAGCTCCTCGAGCTCCTCATACTCACCCGGCTTGGGATCGACCTCGGCGATGCGCTCCAGGGCGAAGCGCGCCTCCTCGATGCGACTCCCCTGCGCGCGTGAGGCTTCCTCCACACGGCGAAGCTCCTTGGCGGCGGCACGCGAAGCCTTAAAGCAGGTGCGATACTTCTCGAGCGCTTCGAGCGCCGCGCGCCCAGCCCAGGCATCAACCATGGCAACATGATGTGCCGGATCGAGCAAGCGCTGGTGCTCGTGCTGACCGCACAGGTCCATCATCACGCCGACCCGCTCCGAAAGCTCGCGCACACTGGCGATGCGGCCATCAATCTTGACACGGCTGCGACCCTCGGCAGAAAGGTTGCGCTGAACGGTGAAGCCCTCCGTGTCGTACGGGCCGTCGAACAGGCGCGCCTCGACGCTCGCAAGCGACTCGCCCTCGCGAACCGTCGACGAATCGGCGCGCTCGCCCAAAATGAGCTTGAGCGCCGAGAGCAGCGCTGTCTTGCCGGCACCAGTCTCGCCAGTCAAAACCGTTAGGCCCGCACTCGGCACCAACGTCGCCTCGCGAATGAGCGCGATGTTGGAAACCTGCAGCTCATCGATCATGGCGCACTCCATAGAACACGCGACTCACCGAGTTATAAAAGCTCTCGGGGCCGTAGTCGAGCAGCAGCACATCGCCGGGACCACGACGCACAGCCACGCTCTCAACCGTGCCGTCGCAGGTAATAAACTGTCCGTCGATGGCGATGGCCGGAACGCTTGGGCGATCATCGGACATAAAGATTTCGACGACATCGCTTGGCGAGGTCAAGAAGGCGCGAGCCTGAATGGTGTGCGGAGCAATGGGCACGCAAACCATACCCGTGTAATCGGGACTCACGATAGGGCCGCCGGCGGAAAGCGCATAGCCGGTGGAGCCAGTCGCCGTCGACACGACGACACCGTCACCGCGCAGGCGATCGATATGATGGCCGGACACCGTGATGTCGAACTCGACCATATCGGACAGGGGCCCGCGCGTAAGCGCCATATCGTTGAGGGCAAAAGTGCGCACGACATCCTTCGTACCGTCATCGCGTACCGAAACGATATCGGCGGCGATGGTGGCGCGGCGGCTCACGTGGAGCTCACCGGACAGGGCATCGTTCACAACCTGCAAAATGTCGCGCTCCTCGGGGCTCGCGGCCGTCAAAAAACCCAAATGACCATAGGAAAGACCCAAAATGGGAATCTCACGGTAGTTGAGAATGCGGGCGGCGCGCAGCAACGTACCGTCGCCGCCGAGCGTAATGACCAGGTCGGCATCGTCAACATCGGGCGTGCTCTGGATCTTGGAACGCTGGTCGGCAGCCCATGCGACCTCATAGCCTTGGCGCGAAAGCCAAAGCTCGAGCATCAGGCCGCTCTCGACAGCCTCTTGCTTGTAGTAATTGGGAACCAGAAAGACCTTCATAGCGTTGCAGCTTTCTCGCTCAAAGCCGATACCTGGGATTGCAACTCGTCATCGGAGCGCTCGCCGGGGACAAGTCTCGTGCCGTACAGGAAAAACTCAACGTTGCCCTTGGCGCCATGGATGGGCGACACGCACACGTCGACCGGGAAGAGGCCCTTCGCGGCAAACAACTCGATTACCGCAACAAGCGTGTCGACACGCACGGCGGGGTCGGTCACGATTCCGCCCTCGCCCACCAGCGCCGCCGGAGCCTCAAACTGCGGCTTCACGAGCGTACAGAACGATCCCGTCGGTGTCAGGCACGCCAACACCGCATCAATGATGTTCGCGATGCTGGTAAACGACACATCGCACACGGCCAGATCGATAGCGTCGCGGTAGCCGAGCTCGGGCAGCTGCGTCACATTCGTGCGCTCATGGAGCGTCACGCGATCGTCTTGACGCAGCGACCAATCAAACTGGGCGCGCCCCACGTCGACCGAGACAACGGTCGCGGCACCGCGCTTGAGCAGGCAATCGGTAAAGCCGCCGGTAGAGCAGCCTACGTCCAGGCAAGCAAGGCCCGTAGGATCGATACAAAACGCATCGAGCGCGCCCTCGAGTTTAAGGCCGCCGCGCCCAACGTACGGAATACGCCCCTTAACGTGCAGCGTCAGGCCCGGCGTCACCTTGAGCCCCGGAGAGGTCAAACGCTCACCGCCACTCGAAACCAAGCCGGCCATAAGAGTGCGAAGGGCATCCGCGCGATCGGCGCAGATGCCCTGTGAAATCAGTTCGTCATCGAGACGCACGCGTTTCATGAATGCCATCAACCATTCGTATCCGGGGATGCAGCCTGTCTATCTTGGGACTCGTTTGCCGCATCCTCATCGTATTCCTGCTCGAGCTTGTCGGCCTCACGCGGCGTCAGCTCAAACTTGTCGACCATATCGACCGCACGGGAGCCCAGCTCAATCGCCTCGTCAAACAAATCGAGCGAACGCTCCAAGGACGTATCCTTGGAGCGAACGGTGGCGATGATCTGGTCCAGGCGATCCGAGATCTCATCGAAGTTGCGAACGGAACCCTCTGGCATGGCTACTCCTCGACGGAGTCGGCCTCGACGGCCTCAGCAACGTCCGCATCCTCGGCAAGTACACCGGCGGCAGCCTGAGCGGCAGCGACATTGGCGGCCGCCTCGGCAGCCTGTGCCTCCTCGCGAGCGCGATCCTCGGCCAGCAGCTCTTGGTACAGGTCCTCGCCCGGCAGCTCCTCGCTGCGAGCGATCTTGCCCAGCACGCCGTTGACAAACGACGCGGACTGGTCGGTACCATAAGCCTTGGCAATCTCGACGGCCTCGTTGATGACGATGGCGTCCGAGACCTCCTCGTCGGTGAGGAAGCGCATCTCGTAAACGGCGATACGCAGAAGGTTGCGGTCGGCGCCGGGCATGCGCATAAGATCCCAGTTCTTGGCGACGGCGCGCAGGGCACAGTCGATGCGATCGATATGCTCGTAGGCACCGCGGCAAAGCTCCAGCGCATAGGGGTCGAGGGGACCCTTCGAGATCAGGAAATCGCCCTCGAGGACGCGCTCGAGCGGGCTGTCCGTGGCCTCGGCCTGGAACAGCAGCTGCAGCGCCTGACTGCGGGCAAGCGTGCGCCCGCGATAAACCTTAAGGCTCAAAGGTTACTCCTTGGGGAAAACGAGGCCGTCGATGCAAACGTCAACGCGCTCGACCTCGACGCCCACCTGGGCATCGATGGCGGCGACCACGGCGGTGCGAACAGCCTCGGCGAGTTTCTTGAACGGATAGCCAAAGAACACCACGACACGCACGGTGAGTGCGAGCTTGTCGCCGACGACCTCGGCCTCGACCGCCGGCTCGGAGGCCGGGGCCTTGGACGAGAGCATCATGGAGACAAGGTTGGTGGCAAGGTCCTTGACGCCAACGGAGGCGATGCCCTCGACATCCGACACGGCGCGCGAGACGATGGCGGTCAGAACATCGGGCGAAATGCCGATGCCGTCAATCTTGATTTCCTGGGGCATGAGTCCTCCTAGAAGAGTTGGTTGCTAGACGCGGGAGACGAACTTGCCGTCGCGGGTGTCAACCTTGATGACCTCGCCCTCGTTGAGGTACATGGGGACCTGGATGACAGCGCCGGTGTCGATCGTGGCCGGCTTGGTGGAACCCTGGACGGTGTCGCCCTTAAAGCCCGGGTCGGTCTGGACGATGGTGGTCTCGATGAACATCGGCGGAGTCACGCCCATGAGCTCATCGTCGGCAAAGAGCAGCTGGCAGATGTCGTTCTCGCGCAGCCACTTGGAGTTCTCGCCCACCATGTCCTCGGGAACGGGAACCTGCTCATAGGACTCGTTGTCCATGAAGATGTAGTCGGTGCCATCGTTGTAGAGGTACTGGAACTCACGGGTAGTGAGCATGACGCTCTCGAACTTGGTGCCGGCGTTGCAGGTGTTCTCGACGACGCGGCCGCTCTTGATGTCGCGGGTCTTGTAGCGCACAAACGCGCCGCCCTTGCCCGGCTTGACATGCTGGAACTCGACGATGGTGTAGACCTTGTCCTTAATGCGGAGACCGAGGCCGTTCTTGAAGTCGGCGGTAGAAATGGTAGGCATAGTGACCTTTCTAGTTATGGGCAGAACGCACAAGCGTCCAAATTACATACGACCGAAATTATACACTTGCAGACGGCGCCTGCAGCGAGCGCATAAAAAGAGAACGCGGGGCGCCCGAATTGCTCCCGGACGCCCCGCCCCAAAAATCTATCGAAATGGGCTAGCAATCGATGATGTGCAGGTCGTGCGGGGTCTTGGTGAAAGGCTCGTAGCCGTTCTCGGTGACCACGCCGTAGTCCTCCAGGCGCACGCCGCCCACGCCGGGCAGATACACGCCGGGCTCCATGGTGATAACCGAGCCGACCTCGATGATGTTCTTGCTGCGGTTGAAGTTGGGCAGCTCGTGGATGTCGATGCCCACGCCGTGGCCCAGACCATGGTTGTAGTAATCGCCATAGCCGGCATCGCCGATGATCTTCTTTGAAAGCTTGAAAATGTCGTTGCCCTCGACGCCCGGATGGATGGCGGCGACACACTCCTCGTGGGTGCGGCGCACGAGCGCGTACAGGTCGAGCTGCTCCTGGGTAGGCTCGCCCATCACGACGGTGCGCGTCATGTCGGAACGATAGTCGCAGTAGCCCGCGCCGTAATCCATGAGGACGAAGTCGCCCTTCTCGATCACGCGGTCACTCGGCACGGCGTGCGGATTGGCGGTGTTGGGGCCGCTCGCCACAATGGAGCCGAAGGCCAGGCTGTCGGCGCCGTTGGCGAACATAAAGTTCTCGAGCTCGTTGCGAACCTGCTTCTCGGTCATACCGGGCTTAATAAAGCCGAGCATATGCTGGAAGGCGGCGTCGGTGATCGACTGCGCATGCCGCATGAGCTCGATCTCCTCGGCGTCCTTGATGGCGCGCATCTTACGGATGTCGTCATGCATCAGCGGCAACATGCAGGCGACGGAACGGTCCTCCAGACCACGCTGAATACCCTGGTAGAAGTTGATCTGCATGTCGTCCTCGACAGCGCAGACGCGGCACTTGTTGGCCGCGATCTTGCCGGCGACCCAACCGGGGATGGTGCCCTCGTCCATGTCGTAGACCCAGGGGCTGCCGGTGGGCGTGTTCTCCTCAAAGCTATTGAGGTAGCGCGAGTCGGTATGGAACAGGCACTGATCGGCCGTAATAAACGCGGCGTGCGGGAACTCGAAGGTGTAATCGAAGACGCCCTTCACGCCCGTGAGCCAACGGAGATTGGCCTCGTCGCGCACGACGATAGCGTCGTAGCCGCGCTCAGCCATCAGGGTACGGACACGCTCGATACGACCGGCAGGACCGGCAGCAAACTCAGACATGCAGATTCCTTTCTTGTTGTCTCCATAAAGACGGGACGGGCCTCGATCGGAAGATGGATTCGCACGCGATCCACAACCGACTGAAAACCCGTCCCTCAACATGATACGAAAGACGATAGATGTCAATAAATCTTAGAGAAGTTCTTTACGAGAAGCCAAGTAGGCGTGAGCATGACGCTCAAGGACCTCGTCCTCAACGCTCGTTAGACGAATGGCGCCGAGTGCCGCGGGCAGCGGCAACATGCTGCGGTTCGAGCGGACAAACTGCTGCCTGCGGAACTCCTCGATATATGCGGCGGGCTCCAGATCGAAGGCAAGCTCCTCGATGCCAAAGTCCTCCAGGCAGTCATCGACCTCAAAGACGTAATCGATATCGAAGTCGCAGGCATCATGTGCTAGGCGCGCCTCAAAGCGCATGCCCTCGGACAACAGCTGGTAGGCAGGGACCTGCGAAGCGGCATCGCCCAAGCAGGCGCGCAAGGTACGCTCCCCCGTCTTGCCAAAATCGAGCGCATGGCGGGCGCTCGGGTTCGTGGCCATCAGTACGTCCTTGCGGGCAGTCTGAGACCACTGAATGGCATTGACGAGCGCGACCTCCTCACCCGCGAGAATCTCGGGGACGGTCTCGGTAAACTGATTCCAGCGGGACTTGCTGCTCGAAAGCATGGTGCCAACAAGTACCGCATAGCCGAGCTTGAGGTCCTCGGGGTCTGCCTCGCGAACAAGGTCGAGATCACACACGACCAAGCCCGGCTCGGGACGGAGCGCGATAGCGGGAAGCGCATTTACCGACGAGGCGACGAGCGGCTTCATGGTCGTCGCAACCGTGAGCATGGCGTCGAACGTCGTCGGCAGCAAGGCGCACTCGGTGCGACCGCACCACTGATTAGCGCACCAGCAAACGACCGAGCAGGTCGCCGTGTCACCGACAGCGACAACGAGATCGTCGCAGGTAATGCCGTTAGCCGACAGGGCGCCAAAGACGGTATCGGCATCGGCCAGCGTAGCGCCGGCAGGCGAAACCTCGAGGACGAGCAGCGACACGGCAAAGCCAGCGTCGACTAGCGCATGCTCGACGACCTCGCCAAAACGCTCGGATGTAGCGTCGTTCCAAACCACCATCGCGCGCTTGGGCTTACCCACAGCCGAGGCAAACATGCGCGACAGCTCATCGAACGCGCCCAGTCCGACGCGGACATCGACGCTGCGGTTTTGGAAATTGATAAGTTGACGGCGAATCATAGCAGTCCACGCTCCAAAAGCATCTCGGCACAAACGTAGGAAACGTCCTCGAAGGACTTATTGCGAATATCAAGGGTAATGTCGGCGGCCTGGCGATACAGCGGACGGCGGTGCTCAAACAGGCGCGCGGCATGCTCGGGCGAACGGAAATCGGGGCGGGTATCGGAGCGACGAATCTGGCGAATCGAGTCCTCGAAGTCGCCTTCGAGATACACGCACGTACCCATCTCGTGCATCAGCTCAATGTTCACCGGCGTCTCGACGATGCCGCCCCCGCACGAAACCAGCAGGCTGCGCTCGCTTTGGAGCGAACGAAGCGCCGAGGTCTCGAGCTCGCGAAAGCGATCCTCGCCCTCGGTCTCAAAAATCTCGGTCACCGACTTGCCGCACCGGCGCACGACCAGACGATCGGTATCGATAAATCGGCGCTTGAACATGGTACCGACGTTGCGCGCAAGCGTTGATTTACCCGCGCCCAAAAAGCCGATAAAGAAGATATGGTCGCAGCCGTGTTTAGTGTGCTGGGACATAGCGAGACCTATTCCTCGCAGGGAAGGTCGCGCAGGGCCCGGCGCTCAAAGATACGGAAGATCTGCGTATACCACAGGTCCTGCGTCGCCTGCGGCTTTACCAGGATGGTATCGACGCCGGCGAAATTGCCACTCCACACGTCCGTGTAAAGCTGATCACCGATCAGCACCGCCTCGTCGGCCGTGGCGCCGAGGCGCTTTAGACCCGCCTTGAGGGCAAACGGCGCCGGCTTCATGGCGTGGCTGATGGCCTCGAGCCCCAGCTCGCGTGCAGAGCTCATGACCTGGTCGCGATGCCAGTTGTTAGACACCATGCACAGCCTAAAGCCTTTGGCGCGGGCGGCGTCGAGCCAAGCGGAAACCGCGGCGGGAACCTGCTCGGTGTCGCGCGGCACCAAGGTGTTATCGCGATCGAGCAGAATGGCGCGCTTGCCGTCGGCCCACAGGGTATCGAGGTCGATGCGATCGACCGAGGCAACGTATCGTTTGGGGCTGAAAATCCTCATGCTAATTCCAAGACTGTTGATGCTCTTCGTAGGTTTGCGAGAAGTACTCCTCGTCCTGCGTAATGTAAAAATACAGGTCATCGGAGTCGGTCGGCTCAAGCGCGGCCTTGAGTGCCTCGAGCGACGGAGAGCAGATGGGCGTGGGCGGCAGGCCCTCGTGCTTATAGGTGTTATACGGACTATCGCTCTGCAGGTCGTCGGCGGTAACCTCGCCACCGGTGACATACATCATGGTCGCATCGCTGTTGAGATAGCGCAAACCGTCGAGCTTGCCGGCAAGGCGGTTGTAGAAGACCGAGGCCACGTGCGCACGTTGATCGGCGTTGAGGCCCTCGCGCTCAACGATAGAGGCCAAGTTGACGATGTCGTAGTCGGACATCTCCACACCGTAGCGCTCCTTGATCTTGGCTTCGCAGCTCGCAAAGTCAAGCGACTTGTACTCTGTCTTAAACTGATCGAGCATAGCGTGAATCACGTCATCGGCCGTCGGCGAATCACCCAACGAATAGGTCTTGGGGAACAAGAAGCCCTCGAGCGAGTCGTTGGCGGCACCCTTAAGGAAGCTATAGTCGTCCACGTAGTTGGAGGCCTTGGCCTGGTTGAGGAAGTCTTCCTTAGAGATGCTGTCGTAGGCCTGAGCCACACGGTCGGCGACTTGATCGACCGTCAGGCCCTCAGGGATAGTCAGCGCATTGGAGCCCGCGTTGGGGCCTTCCATGAGCTGCTGAACAACCTTAGTCGCATCCATGAGTGTGGTGAACGAATAAGTACCAGGCTTGAGCGACATATCGGCGTTGAGCTTTTTCACCGCCGCATAGTAATCCTTGGGATTTTCGACGATATGGTTCTCGGAGAGAATCGAGGCGATCGTATCGCCCGAAGCACCGTCGGGAATGGTCACCGTAACCTGCTGACCAGCCGTGACCTTCGTATCCTCACCGGCAAAGAAGCCCTTGACGGCCGGCACGACAAAGAAAGCAATTGCAGCAAGCGCGAGCACCGCCACCACAACGCCGATAATCATGGGAACCGGAGAACTCTTCTTTTGAGCACCGCGACGAGCATGCGTGTTGTAGCTCGAGCGGGTCGCCGGAGCAACGCCATGCGAACCGCGAGCGTGATGCGAAGGCGGTTGGGGGGCCTGCGTTCGCTGGGTAGGGGCCTGCTGCTTAAAGCGGGTACCGCCTGCAGGCTGGGCCGTACGAGCAGTGGGCTGCTGAGCCGCGTGAGAAGCCGAATGCTGAACCGAACGAGCAGAAGGCTGCTGACCCGTCCGTTGAACAGGTTGGGCCGAACGAGAGAAGGACTGCAACGGGCGCGCGGCAGCCTGAGCTGCGCGCTGCGTCGGCTGTGCCGGACGCTGGCCAGGCTGGGCAGGGCGCGACGCCGGCTGACGTGTACGATTCGGCTGGCGCGGATCGGAAGCACTAGGCATGCGAAACCTCCTCGTTTTTACGATCGAGCCACGTCTGCAAAAAAAGGCTGGCGGCAATCATGTCGATCTTGCCCCTCATCTGCTTTTCGTTGAGGCCCTGCTCGCGCAGGATACGCTTGGCCTCTTGCGAGGACAAGCGCTCGTCCTCAAACTCCAGCGGAAGATCGAGCTCGTCGGCAATCTTTTGCGCCACGGCGGCAACGCGCTCGGCTTGGGGGCCGGGCTCACCGGCCATGGTCAGGGGACGTCCACTTACCAGGATGTCGGGCTCATAGTCCTCGACCAGGTAGCGGAACGTCTTGGCCATACCGGTGACCTCGGCAGCCGGAAGCACCTTGACAGGCATCGCCATCTTGCCATCACGGCTCGAGACGGCGATGCCAATCCTGGTCTCCCCTATGTCCAGCGCGAGCGCAACCACAGCGACTTCTTAGATTCTTAGGCGCCGAGCGCGGTCTTGGCGGCCGCGAGGGCATCGGCGATGCCGGCAGCATTCTTGCCACCGGCCTGGGCCATGTTAGGACGGCCACCACCGCGACCGTCGACCAGACCCGCGATCTGCTTGATCACGTTACCGGCGTGGAAACCGGCCTTGACGGCGTCATCGGAGCCGGCAGCGAGCAGGGCCGGAGTGCCCTTCTCAGTCACGCTGGCGACGACACAAGCGACAGGGCCGGCGACCTTCTGATGCACGGTATCCCATACGTTGCGCAGGTCGGCAGCCTCAAGGCCTTGGAGCTCAGCGACAACGAGCTTATAGCCGTCGAGCTCGACGGCGCCCTCGATGGCGCTGGAGATGGCGTCGGAGGAGCCACCGGTCAGAGCCTTCTTGAGCTTATTGGACGTCTCGCGCAGCTCGGCCTGCAGGTTCTCCACGCGGGCGGGAACCTCGTCTACGCGGCACTTGAGCGCAGCGGCGGCGGCGTCAACGAGCGCCAGGCGGTCGGCCATGTAGTCGAGGGCACCCTTAGAGGTCACAGCCTCGATACGGCGGACATTGGAGCCTGTGGAGGACTCGGAAATGATCTTGAACAGGCCGATCTCGGCGGTGTTGGCAGCGTGCGTGCCACCGCAGAGCTCGCGGGAGAACGGCTGGTCCTCGGCGCCCACGGAGACGACGCGGACGACATCGCCGTACTTCTCGCCAAACAGTGCGACAGCGCCGGCGGCCTTAGCCTCGTCGATGCCCATGACACGGGTCACAACCGGCTTGGAAGCGAAGATCTGCTGGTTGACCAGGTCCTCGACAGCCTTGAGCTGCTCGGAGGACAGGGCCTCGAAGTGCGTGAAGTCAAAGCGCAGGTGCTCGGGCGTCACCAGCGAACCGGCCTGGGAGACATGCTCGCCCAGGACCTGCTTAAGGGCGGCGTCGAGCAGGTGGGTGGCGGTGTGGTTGCGGCGCAGGAAACCACGGCGCTCGGCGTCGAGCGCGGCGGTCACGGTAGCACCGACGGTCAGCGTGCCCTCGGCAACGTGGGCGACGTGAGCATACAGGCCGTTGTGGTTCTTGGTATCGGAAACGGTCAGCGAAACGCCCTCGGCGGAAAGCTCGCCGGCGTCACCCTGCTGGCCGCCCATCTCGGCGTAGAACGGGGTGCGGTCGAGCACGACCTCGACGTTCTCGCCGGCGGCAGCGGACTCGACGGACTCGCCGTTGCGAACGATGGCGACAACCTTGGCACCCTCGATCACATCGTTGTCATAGCCGTCGAACTCGGTCGCTGCGACCTTGTCGGAAAGCTCGACCCACACGTCGTTGAAGCTACCCCAGGCGTCGCCCTTGGCGTTAGCGCGGGCGCGGGCCTTCTGGTCCTCCATGCAGGCAGTGAAGCCGTCCATGTCGACGTCGTGGCCAGCGGTGCCGGCGATCTCGACGGTCAGATCGATGGGGAAACCAAAGGTGTCGTGCAGCTTAAAGGCAACGTCGCCCGGAAGGACGGCGCCGTCGGCGAGCGCGGCCAGGGCCTCGTCCAGGTAAACACGGCCGTTGTCGAGCGTCGTGGAGAAGCGCTCCTCCTCGGAGGCGACAATACCCTTAACGAGCGCGACGTTCTTGAGCAGCTCGGGATAGGCCTCGCCCATCTGAGCGTTAACCTCGTCGATGAACTTGGTCAGGAAGGCGCCCTCGATGCCCAGCAGGCGGCCGTGGAACACGGCGCGGCGGAGCAGACGGCGAAGGACGTACTCGCGGCCCTCGTTACCGGGCAGGATGCCGTCCGAGATCATAAAGTCGACGGCACGGGAGTGGTCGGCGATGATGCGCAGGGAGCGGCTGGCGCCGGAGTAATCGTCGGCGTCATAGGTCTTGCCGCTGATCTCCTCACCGAGCTTGATGAGGTGCTGCATCAGATCGCCGTCGTAGTTGGCGGTCTTGTGCTGCATGATGGCGGCCATGCGCTCCAGACCCATGCCCGTATCGAGGTTACGGTGTGGCAGCTCCGGCATGGAGCCGTCCTCCTGGCGGTCGTACTGGGTAAACACGAGGTTCCAGAACTCAAGGAAGCGGTCGCAGTCGCAGCCGGGCTTGCAGTCGGGGCTGCCGCAACCGACCTCCTCGCCCATGTCAAAATAGATCTCGGAGCACGGACCGCAGGGGCCGGTGGGGCCAGCGGCCCAGAAGTTGTCGTCCTCGCCCAAGCGGGAGATGTGGTCCTCGGCAACGCCCAGGGAGCGCCACACGTCATGGGTCTCATCGTCCTCGGTAAAGACGGTAAAGTACAGGCGGTCGAGCGGCAGCTTGAACTCCTTGGTGATGAGCTCAAAGGCCCAGGCGCAAGCCTGCTCCTTGGAGACGCCGCCAAAAGAGAAATCGCCGAGCATCTCGAAGAACGACAGGTGACGGCCGTCCTCGCCGATGCAGTCGATGTCGTTGGTGCGGACGCACTTCTGGCAGGAGATCGCGCCAATCTCCTTCATGGTCTTCTTGCCCTGGTAGTACTCCTTAAACTGGTTCATGCCGGCGTTGGCAAGCAGCAGTGAAGGATCGTCGGGGACGAGGGACGAAGAAGGATAGAGCTTAAGACCGCGCTCCTCAAAGAAGTTGAGGAACTTGGAGCGAATCTCGGCCGTAGTCATTGACGGGTAGTCAGCACTCATAGAGGGAATCTCCTCGGTTTCACATCGAAACAGTTCAAACGTAACGATATTACCATCCCACCGCGCAAGTGCAAAAAAGAGGGCCGGCACAATGCCGGCCCTTCAGCGAAATTGCATGTTAGCGCGTATGAATATTAATCCGAATTACCCCGCTAGTTGTCATCATCGTCCATGGAGCCGTCGATGCCGGTTTTGGTGTCGTCATCCGTGTTGGAATCGTCATCCTTAGCGAAGGGGTTCTTGAAGAAGCCCGTCGCATCGGGCTGAAGGCCCGAGAGCTTCATCCAGGGATTATCGAGCTCGGGTTTGGGCATGGCCTGGGCCTCGGGCGCAGTCTCGTTACCGATGAGCTCGGACTCATAGATGAAGGTGTCGTCGCCGAGCGCGTCGTAGGCGGCGACCGGGTTGCCATCGGCATCGCGGTACGGCGTGCCCTTAAACACGGCTCCGTCATAGGCCACAAGCTGACGGCCGGTCTCATTCTCGAAGTAGTACACGAAGATGCCCTTGAGGGCCGCACAAAGCGGGATGGCAATAATCATGCCGATGGGCCCCATGAGTGCGGAACCAATAACGAGAGCCGTAAGGCTCATAATGGGATGCACCTGCACTGAGCTCTGCATGACCTTAGGCGAAATCACATTGTCGGTGACGTTTTGCGCGACCATCGTCACGATGAGCGTCCATAACGCCAACATGGGGCTGAACATAAAGCCGAGTACCGTGGCGATTGCCGCGCTCACCCAGGGACCGACGACCGGAACCAAGTGCATGATGCCAGTGAAGATAGCCATGAGCGCCGCATACGGATGGCCGATAATCAGGAAGCCGATAAAGGCGAGGAAACCACCGCAGATGGACGTCACGACCATACCGCGCATGTAGCCGCCGACAGAGCGAGAAAGGATGGCGACCATAAAGCGGTACGAGGTCTCCTTCTCCTGACCGATGATGGTGCAAATCTCGTGATGCATGCGAGGGTAGTCGCAGGCCATCCAGTAGGCAAGCACCAGACCAAGGAAGATCACGAACAACTGCGAGGCCGTATTGGTGATGAGCGGGAACACACCGCGGCCAAGCTCGGCAGCAATCTGAGACACATACTTCGATGCCACGGTAACCAGGGACGAAAGATTATCGTCCAAATACTCCTTGAGCGGCGTGTTGTTGAGCGTCTTGGCATGCGAGATCATCTCGTTGAGGTCGCCACCCGCAACACGAAGCTGCTCGGGCAGGCGGCTCAGGACTTCCATGATCTGACCAAAGAGAATCGGCGACAAGATGCAAACGACACCGACGAGCACGGCAACAACAACAATAAGCGCGATAAGCGAACCGATGCCGCGATTCACGCCATGGTGCTCGAGCCAGTTGGTGATCGGGGACATCACAAAAGCAATGATGGAGCCGACGGCAAGAAACTCAATAACCGGTGCCAGGATGCCCATAAGGTTAAAGATGACAGCAGCAATAACAATGCAGCCGACAACAGCCCAAATGCGCAGCGTCAGAATGCGGGTGTCGCGCAGCACGCGATCGGTTTGTTGGGGGTGCTCACTCATGAACGAATCATCACTCCGTCGGGGTCGATCTTGTCCTGAATCTTCTTAAGCGTGCGGCGCAGCAGACGCGAAACCTGCACCTGAGAAATACCCAGCTTCTTGGCGATCTCGATCTGGGTCATGCCCTTCACAAAGCGCAGCTCGATCACCTCGCGCTCGCGCGGCGAGAAATCACGGATGGCTTCCTCGATCACTAGGCGGTCATCGGTAAAGTCGAGCTCGTTGTCGTCGTCGGCGTAACGGTCGAGAATCGAAGGGGCATCGTCGGAATCGGACGCACCAGGAGCCTCGATGGGCACCGAGGTATAGGCCGAAGACGATTCCATAGCCTCGAGGACCTCATCGACAGTCACATCTAGATACTCAGCGATCTCCTCAACCTTGGGCGAACGCTGCAGCTCGTTGGTAAGTTTGTCAGTAGCCTGGTTGACCTTGGCCGAGAGCTCCTGCAGACGACGCGGTACGCGCACACTCCAGCCCTTGTCGCGAAAATGGCGTTTGATCTCGCCCAGGATAGTGGGTGTCGCAAACGTCGTGAACTCGAGTCCGCGCTCGGGGTCAAAACGGTCGATAGCCTTGAGCAAGCCCAGATAGCCGACCTGCATGAGGTCGTCGAGCGGCTCGCCGCGATTCTTAAATTTGTTGGCAAGAAACCTTACCAGGTTCATATGGGACATGACGAGCTGCTCACGGGCGTCCGGATCACCGGTCTCCTTGTAACGACGAAACAGCTCGCGGGTTTTCTCCTTGTCCCAAGCGGTCTTGCCGCTCCGGGAACGTTCGGTCATATTAGATATCCGCCTTGAGGTCGAGGGAAAGCGTCAGGGGCGCCGCAGTCTTTTCGTAGGAGTCGCACACGCTCGCGAGGATGAGCTCGGCATACACCGCAGCCTGGTCGTCTTCATCGACCGTAGCCTGGTCGCCAAAGGTAATAGTCATGCCAACGTGGGTCTCATCGACATCGAATTTGATGGTGATGTCATCGCAGTCGACCGCGGTGCAACCAAAGATGAAAGCCTCCTCAGCAGCCATGCGGATGTCCTCGATGCGATCGACAGACATAGAGCACAGGGCACCAACGTTGGCTGCCGTCATGCGCACAAGGCGAGCGAGACGCGGGTCACCAGCAACGGTCAGCGTGATAGGGCAGGTTGCTTCGCTACTCATCGCAGGACTCCTCAGAGTTCTCGGCGGGCGTATAGGTGTAATACTGAGCCGGCTTGGCTGCGGGCTTCAGAGCCGCATCCGCACCACCGGCGGCCTCGTCCTCGGCCTCACCGATCAGAACGCGCTCGGTCGGCTGCTCGGCCTCGGCGGCGGCAGCGGCTAGCTTGCGATCGGCGTCGGCTGCAGGAGCCTTCACCTTATTGAAGAGCTTCTGCACGGCGCCGGCCGCAGAATCAGTCACGCTCGATACGGCATTACTGGCCTCGGCCATACTGCCCGTGACCTCGGAGATATCACGAACGACCGCCTCGACCTCAACGAGGTTGGACGTCAGGGCGTCGACGGCAGTATTGCTCGACTTGAGCAGCGGCTCCATCTGCGCCAGCGCGGGCGTCAACTCGTCAACGGCGCCATCGAGCTTTGCCACCACGGGCTGCGCCTCGGCGATGGTGTTGTTGAGGTCAGTCACGGTCTTGTCGAGCGAATCGACAACGGTGCGGGTTTTACGCAGGGTGAGTGCAAGCTCAACGACGGCCCACACACCGGCAACGGCGAGAAGCAACAAGGCGATTTGAATGGGACTCATACAAGCCTCCCAAAGGAATCGAAATACAGACGCTATTCATGGTACCCCAAAGGGAGCGGAACATGCCAAGCGTGAGATCGTGGGACAAAATAATCAGTAGTGTATGTCCCAGGGTCGATGACGGTAACGAGCTAGATATCACTATCACACCTGGGACAAACACTACTGATTATTTTGTCCCACACCCCCGCTTCAACGCCTTACTTCGGTGCATTCCCGCTGCGGTCGCGTTCGCTTTGCTCTACGCGCCACTCTTCCCAGCCGCGGCCCGCAGGCTGCCAGAACGCGCCACGCTCCAGCCCCTCGGGCAAATAGCGCTGATCGACCCAGCCTTCGGGATAATCATGCGGATACTTGTATACACCGTATTCGTCGCTACCTGGGCGATGACGATCGCGCAAATAACTCGGCACCTCACGTAAACCGCTGCTATGAATATCGGCCAACGCCGCGTCAATCGAGGCCTCACATGCGTTTGACTTAGGCGCCAAGCACACATAGAGTGCAGCCTGAGCAAGGTTAATGCGGCACTCGGGATAGCCAATGACCTCGGCAGACTTAAACGCGGCATGCGCCACCAAAAGTGCCTGCGGATCGGCATTGCCAACATCCTCAGAAGCCTGAATCATAATGCGGCGAGCGATAAACTTAGGATCCTCCCCCGCGTCGATCATGCGCGCGAGCCAATAGATCGTGGCATCGGGGTCGCTGCCGCGCATGGACTTGATGAACGCACTGATAATGTCATAGTGCATGTCACCGTTTTTGTCATACGAAAAACCGCGGCGTGGGTTGGCAATCTTCACGTCATCGACGGTGATGGGATAACGCTCCCCTGCCGCCGGCGCCGGCGTCCCCTCGGTATCGGGACGCGTGACGGCAATCTCGCTCGCCAGCTCGAGCGTCGTGAGCGCCGAGCGAGCATCACCCGCGGCCAGCGTGCAAATGGTCTTGACCGTATCATCATCGGCAGAGAACTTTCCGTTCAAGCCCTGCGGCGCCTCGAGCGCACGCTCGATCAGCATGGCGATATCCTCGTCCTTGAGGTGCTCAAGCTCCACCACGCGACCGCGCGAGAGCAACGCCGAGTTGACCTCGAAGTACGGGTTCTCGGTCGTGGCGCCGATCATAATGACGGTACGGTTCTCAACCGCATGCAGCAGGGCATCCTGCTGCGACTTAGAGAAGCGGTGAATCTCATCGATGAATAGAATGGTGCGACGGTCGTAGGTATTCAGGCGCGTCTTGGCCTCATCAATCACGCGGCGCAAGTCCTTCACGGTGCCCGTCACGGCGCTGACCTCGACAAACTCGCTCTTGGTATGGTTGGCGATAATGTGGGCCAGCGTCGTCTTGCCCGTACCGGCCGGCCCGTACAAAATCACGCTCGACAGCACGTCATGCTCAATCGCGGCACGCAGCCATGAGCCCTTACCGACGGCCTTTTGCTGGCCCACATACTCATCAAGCGTGTTGGGGCGCATGCGCACCGCAAGCGGCGCATTCTGAAAGGAACGCTCGCGCGTCGAAGCAGAAAAAAGGTCGTCCATAGCCATCCCGTGCATCAATCAAAATCGTTGTTGACCAACAGTATACCGAAATGATACGAACTACCGTTCGTTAATATAGGTACGATGCGGAAACTTTAGACCCGGGAACAGCTTGCTCGTCAGCTCGCAGAAATAACCGTCCGTCATACTCGCGATATAATCCACCACGGCTTGATCCTTGTCGTCCTGCCAAGCGTAGGTGCGATCGTAGTAGGAAAGCTGCTGCTCAATGCGCGAAATATGGTGCTTAAAGATATACGAAGACTCGTCGCCTTCGTTTATATCCTGCAGGCAACGGTCGTAGAGTTTTTCGAATGCCTCGCGCAGCTCCGCCTCGGAATCGCCTTCGATACCGCCCTTGCTATAGATCTTCTCGTAGTTCTCGTGCTTGGCTCGGCGAATTTCCTCAAACAGGTCCTCGCTCATCTCGATACGCGGCTTACCATAACTGTGCTCAACGATATCGATGGAGGCATGCGTGAGGATCCAACTGTTGTAGGCACCGCCCCGGCCATCATCAAAAGCGTCGGGCGAAAGCAGGCCCGCCGCAATGGCGTCTTGGCGATCGCGCCCAACGTAGGCAAGGATATCAGAGATGCGGACCACGCAGCCTTCGAGCGTCATGGGACGCAGATGCTCAATTGCGCTATAGCCCGTGGCAATGCAATCCTCAACCGTCTGGTCAAACTGGTCAAAGGAGCCCATGTCCGAGAGCTCAAACACACGCTGCTCGTACTCGCCGTTATGGCATAGCACGCCGTCGAGCGTCTGGAGCGACACGTTGCGGCCATACAACGCGTCGAGCACGCGGACCGACTGCACGTTATGGAAAAAATAACGCCCCGTACGCTCATGAAAGATATCGTTGAGGAAGCGCTCGCCGGCATGGCCGAAAGGCGTGTGTCCCAAGTCGTGACCCAGGCCAATCGCCTCGATCAGATCGCAATTGAGCCCCAGGGCGCGACCGATATCGCGCGCAATGCGGGAGACAAGCTGTACGTGCAAACCGCGGCGTGAAAGATCATCATTGCTACGGAAGCTAAAGACCTGCGTTTTGCCTGCATAACGGGTGTACGCCGGAAGATGAAGTATCTTTTCGGTATCGCGCATAAACGCCGGACGCATAAGCGTGCCTTTGTCGGCGGCGCGATCAATACGACGAATGACCTGATCGTCGTTGCAACGATACGGGTTGACATGCCCCGAAGCACGATCGGCGGAAATGCGCTCGACAAGTTCGGGCGACAACGCCGAGGGAATACGGTCCATGCGCGCCTTAATGACGGCCGTTTCTTGATTAATTGCCATGGCATGCTCCTTAAGAAGGATGCGCAATCGGTTACAAAGTGCAGCCCACGACCTCGATTATGGCAAAAATCGGCACCAAAAACGGGAGCAATGGCAGGGAGCGCGATTTTGCGATGAGGCAAGCGACGGCAAGGGTCAGGAGCGCAACCGCAAACGCGACAACGCCGCCCAGGGGATCGAAGGTACAAAGGGCAAAGAGCGCCTTGGCGTCCCCCATGCCAATGCCAGGGGCGTGGCGAACACGACGCCAGAGCGACTCAGTAAGCACAAGGGCAAGGTAGACGATAACCGCAAGACCAGCGTGGTCAAGGGCTGTGTTAACGCCCCTGTCGAGCCAAACGCCTGCAAGCGCAGCCACGGCACACGCGCCGGCAAGCTGATTGGGAAACCGTCGCTCACGGGCATCAATCGCCGCGCCGGCAAAGATGCAAATCCAAAACGGGATATAGAACATCGAACACCTCCTTGGGCAGCAGCTCAAACGCAAAAACCACCACAAAGGTGCCTGTCCCCTTTGTGATGGTTTTGATCATGGTTATTTGGCGCCTTGCATGACCTCGTCGAGGGTAACACTCACGGCGTGCTGCGTCGGCACCCAGTCAACCTTCAAGAACAGAGCAGCCACCGTAATGGGGATATAACTGAACATAAAGATCGGGAAGGTAAACAGGTTAGTCACAAGACGCCACTTTTGCGCGCAGTGAATATGCTTGTACTCAAAGATGGTCGTGAGCAGCGCCAGGATAAAGAAGGTCTGGTACATCATCGCGAAGGTCATAATGAGCGAGGCGGCACAAGCCTGCATCTCGACCTCGGTGGCCAAGAAGCCGTGCGAAAGCCCGCCCACGATGAGGAAGGTCGCGTTGGCGAGCATGGAGATCAGGGACAGCAGCATGCCCGGAGCGATCGTCATAAACATGTCGTAGGCGGCAAAGCGATGATAGCGGAAGGTCGATTTGACAAGATGCTTGCCGTAGGTAAAGAACACCTGGTAGAAGCCCTTGGTCCAACGCATGCGCTGTTTCCAGGACGCCTTAAACGTCACCGGCTGCTCATCAAAGAACTCCGCCGGCGCATAGCCAATGCGAATGCCGTGAATAGCGCAGAACGTGGTGAACTGGATATCCTCGGTCAGCGTATGGAACTGCCAACCGTGCATTCCCTCGATCACGCTCGCCGAGATAAGGTAACCCGAACCCGAGACGGCGCAAGACGTCTTGCAGATGTTACGCGCGTTGTTGAGAAAGCGCGCCTCGCGCAGATACCAGGTGGCATTAGCTGCAGAGATCCACGAGCTGCCGAAGTTCTTAGAGTTACGATAGCTCGTGACCACATGGAATCCCTGGTCAAAGGCATCATTCATCTTGGAGACGTAATCGCGGGAGATAACGTTGTCGGCATCGAAGATGAAGTAGCCCTCAAACGTATCGGGATACTCGTTGAGAATGCGATCGAAACCAAAGTCCATGACCCAACTTTTGCCCTTGCGGGCCAGGTCATTGCGCTCGTAAACAATGGCACCGGCCTCGCGCGCGAGCTGCGCGGTGTTGTCGGTGCAGGCGTCGGCAACGACAAAGACCTCGATGAGCTCGGACGGATAGTCCTGGTCCTTAATGGAGCGTACGAGATTGGCAATAACGGCTTCCTCGTTATGCGCCGCAATAAAGAAGGCATAGCGGTGGAGTTTTTTGGCCTTGGGAGGCGCGACCTCGCCACGAAGAGCGCCAATGACAAAGAAGACCACCTGGTACAGAAAGCAGACCGTGAGCAGCGTGACAACAATCTGGTTGAAGATCACGATGGGTGTGTTGGTTTGTAAAAAGGCGAGCATGCAGGCTCCCGAGAACGCGTTACGTAAACAACCGTATATCTTACCGCAGGCTTACCGAGTTCAAGAAACCACCTAATACTGGCTAGGCTTCGAGCAGACCGAGCTGCGGAACGATTTCGTCGCCGGCAGCGGTGCGGCCAAGCGAGCGCGGGGCCAGGTCGTCGAGAACCGCGGCAAGATCCCACGGCAGCTCATCGCGGCACTCAATACGCTCCCCCGTCACGGGATGGTCGAATGCGACGCGCCAGGAATGAAGGAATTGCCTGGTCAGGCCCTGATCGGCGCGCGCATCGCACTTGCCGTAAAGTGGATCGCCCACGCAGGCGTGGTTGATATGACGCATATGCACGCGAATCTGATGCGTGCGGCCGGTAAACAGGTGACACTCGACAAGCGTGTAGCCGTCGTCAAAGCGCGTGGAATCGAAGCGCTCGAGGACCTTAAAGGTCGTAATGGCCTGACGGGCAAAGGGGTCGTCCGAAACCGCCATCTTGACGCGGTCGCGCGTCGATCGGGCAATACCGGTATTGATAGTGCCCTCGTCCATGGCGATATGACCGTGAACAAATGTGATATAGCGACGGTCGAGCGTACGCGTGCGGATGAGATTTTGGAGCGCGCGCTGGGTGTCGTCATCCTTGGCCGCGAGCATGAGGCCCGAGGTATCGCGGTCTAGGCGATGCACAATACCGGGGCGGTCCTCGCCCTGCACGGTACCCAGATGGTCGATACCGCAGTGATAGACCAGGGCGTTGGCAAGCGTGCCGCTCTCGTGACCATGGGCAGGATGGCACACCAGGCCACGCTGCTTGGAGAGCACGATGAGATAGTCATCCTCATAGCGAATGTCGAGCGGGATAGCCTCGGGAATCACATCGGTGGGATCGTGCGGCTCGGGCAGATCGACCGAGATACGGTCACCGGCACGCACGGCGTATTTTTTAGACAGGCAGGTCTCGCCATTGATGGCAACGGCACCGCCCTCGATTAAGTGCGCGCAGGCAGAGCGCGTGGGGCAGCCGTCATTGGCGCCCAGGTAGGCATCGAGACGCTGACCAGCGGAATCGTCGGCAACAAGAATATGGATGTCGGCCATTAACGCTCATTCCTTTCGCGAATCTTGCGGGCACGATTCCCACGCTGCTTAGCCTTGCGCTTGGCGCGGGCCTCTTCACGGGCGTTGAGCTCGGCGGTCGCATCGACCTCGCGGGCCGCGGGGCTCAAGAACATGTAGCCGAAGAGGGCGAGCACGACGCCCACGGTAATGCCGATATCGGCCACATTGAAGACAGGAAAGTCGATGAAGGTGGTTGCAATAAAATCGGTCACGAAGCCAAAGGCCAAACGGTCGATAGCGTTGCCGATGGCGCCGCCCGCAACCATCGCCATGCCCACGACCTCTAGGTGAGCGAGTTGGGGTGCGCGAACGAGATACACGGCAATGGCGATAATGACCGCCAACGCCAGCACGGCAAACGCAATGCCATGTCCCTCGCCCATGCTAAAGGCAGCGCCGATATTGCGGACAAACAGGAAGTCAATCACGCCGGGGAAAACGGTCACATGCAGAGCATCGCCCACGGAACGGACTGCAAGCTTGGTCAGCTGGTCAACAAGCAGCACAACGAGCGCCACCCCGCCAGCAACACCCAACCGCCAACGCAAAGGCGGCGTCATATCCCCAGTACGGCCCAAATCAATCCCCTACCTTCAAAAGCTCAGGTTTTGTTAAACGCAAGTAATCATCTTATAGTGACAAACGCCAAACGCGCAGTATATTCACCAATGAAGGCCAAATAACCAGCACAAAACAAAAGCGACATTCCGGATAACGGAATGTCGCTTAATAGCTTTAGTCCCAACAATGGAAACGCCGCGTTACCACGTCCTACAGGGCTTCTGCACACCTCTTGCAGATGTGAGCATGTCCGTTGTACTCGCCGACGGTGGTGCGATAGTTCCAGCAACGGTCGCAGCACTCGCCCTCGGCAGCCTCGATGGCAACGGAGAGCTCCTCGCCCTGGGTCAGCTCAACATCGGAGACGATGTAGAACTCGGCGAGGTCGACGGCCTTGTCGCCGGTCAGCAGCGCATACATCTCGGCGGGAACGACCGCCTTGACGCGGACCTGCTGGCTCTTGGTGAAGGTGCCGGCGGAGCGGGCATCCTCAAGGGCCTTGGTCACGGCGCTACGGAGCTCGAGCGAGGCCTCGAGCACGCCCTCAAACTCATTGGCCTCGTCGACCGTGATGGGCGACTTATACCAATCGAGCAGCGCTGCGTACTTCTGGTGATCGACGCAGCCGGCAGGCGCATAGGCCATGGCCTCGTCGACCGTGTAGGACAGAATCGGCTGCAGGTCGCGCATGAGCATCGAGAAGAGCTCGGCAAGCACGGTCTGGGCGCTGCGGCGCTCGAGCGAGCCGGGCTTGTCGCAGTACAGGCGGTCCTTCAGGGCGTCGAGATACACGTTGGAAAGCTCGGTAACCACGAAGTCATAAAGCGCACGGTAAGCGCGCGGGAACTCGTAGCAAGAGTAAGCGTCGTCGACCTCGGCCTGAACCTGGGTCAGACGGGCAACCATGAGCTTGTCGAGCGGCAGCAGGTCGGCAAAGGCGACACCGTCGGTCTCAGGCTCAAACTGGCCCTCGAGCTCGGAAAGCAGGAAGCGCAGCGTGTTGCGGAAACGACGGTAGGCATCGGACGTACGGGCAAGAATCTCGTGGTCGATGGACACGTCGGAGCTGGTGTCAACGGAAGCAACCCACAGGCGGATGATGTCGGCGCCCATCTCGTCACAGACCTTATTGGGGTCGATGACGTTGCCGAGCGACTTGGACATCTTGCGGCCCTGGCCGTCGAGCGTGAAGCCCTGCGAGACGACCGCCTTGTAGGGAGCATGGCCGTTGGCGCCCACCGAAGTGAGCAGCGAGCTCTGGAACCAACCGCGATGCTGGTCGGAGCCCTCGAGATACACGTCAGCCGGGTACTCAAGCTCGGGGCGATACTCGCAGACGGCCTTCCAGGACACGCCGGAATCCCACCACACGTCGAGGATGTCCTTATCGGCCTTGAGGTGATGGCCGCCACACTTGGGGCAGACGCAGGCCTCACCCAGGTAGCTCTCGGGAGCGTCGGTGAACCAGGCGTCGGAGCCCTTCTCGTGGAAGAGCTTGATGACGGCGTCGAGCGTGGCGTCGTTCATGACCTTCTCGCCGCAGTCGGCGCAAGTGTAGCTGGGGATAGGCACGCCCCAGTTGCGCTGGCGGCTGATGCACCAGTCGGGACGCTGCTCGACCATGGCGCCAATGCGGTTGGCGGCATGGGCCGGATACCACTTGACGTTCTCGCGGACCTCCTTGCCAGCCTGCTCACGCAGACCCGTCTTGTCCATCGAGACGAACCACTGGTCGGTAGCACGGAAGAGCACCGGGTGCTTGCAGCGCCAGCAGTGCGGATAGCTGTGCGTGATCTTCTTCTCGAGGACCAGGGTGCCGCGCTCGCGCAGGAACTCGATGATATGCGGGTTGGCCTCGTCGGTATCCATGCCGCTGAAGGGGCCGCCGGTACCAAACTCCTCGCCGGTGTAGAACTTGCCGTCGTCATCGACCGGCATGCAGATGTCGGTGATGCCCTCCTTGAGGCAGGCAAAGTAGTCGTCGACGCCGTGGCCGGGCGAGTTGTGGACGATACCGGTACCGTCATCGACACCGACGTAATCGGCCAACAGTGCCACGCCCTCAACACCGTCAAAGATCGGCTGCTTGTAGTGGATGTGGTGGAAGGTCTCGGCGGGAACCACATAGGGCTTGCCGTCGACCATGACCGGGGTGTACTCCCAGCCAAACTCCTCACAGCACTTGGGAGCCAGGTCCTCGAGCATGACCTCGGCACGGCCATCGTGCTCAACGGCGACATAGGCGGCGCCGGGCTTGAGGGAAACGGCCTGGTCGGAGGGGATGGTCCACGGGGTGGTCGTCCAGATGATGAAGTCAACCGGGCCGTCGAAGTTCTCGAGGCCGGCGGGCTTGGAGGTCATCTCAAAGCGCACGAAGATGGAGGGGCTCGTCTCGTCGGAGTACTCAATCTCGGCCTCAGCGAGTGCGGTGTGGCAGTGCTTGCACCAATGGACGGGCTTGTGACCGCGATAGATCATGCCCTTGTCGAACATGGCCTTGAAGACCTCGATGTCGGCAGCGTCATGCTGGTGATAGAGCGTCAGGTAGGGGTTGTCCCAGTCGCCAAGCACGCCCAGGCGACGGAAGCCGGCCTTCTGCAGCTCGATGTTCTCGACAGCGAACTTGTTGCAAAGCTCACGGATCTTAGCCGTGGAGGTCTGGTTGAACTTCTCGGTGCCGAGCTTCTCCTCGACCTTATGCTCGATCGGCTGGCCATGGCAGTCCCAACCGGGAACATAGGGAACCTCATAGCCCTGCATCATCCAGTAACGGTTGATCATGTCCTTGGAGATCTTGTTCATGGCGTGGCCGATGTGGATCGGGCCGTTGGCGTACGGAGGGCCGTCGTGCAGCACGAACTTCTTGTGACCCTCGTTCTTCTTCAGAACCTGCTCGTAGACCTTGTTGTCCTGCCAGTCCTTGAGTCGCTTGGGCTCGGACTTGGAAAGACCGGCACGCATGGGAAAACCGGTCTTGGGCAGATTCATCGTCTGCTTGTACTCGTTTGCCACGGTACCCCTTTCATGTCGTGGGCGCGCACGCCCGTTGGGCACCAAAAAAGCGCCCGTCCCTACAAGCTGGGACGAAGCGCCACAAAACGGACTGTACGCCCGCAAAAGCTCTTCGTTTAACCACCCAGCTTAGATGCCCTCGCCCGCGTATTCGCGCGCTCGCATCCGTTACTCGGCTGGCCTGTATCGACGACCATCTCGGCGATATCTACTAAGACGTGCCTATGCGGCACGTCCGTTGGGACCGCAGCTCCGGGGTGATTTTCATCGGTCGCATGCACGGGATCTCAGCGCTCCCCGCTCTCTGTAGCATGCGGACGGCCGACTACTCGTCCCCATCAACGCTCATGCGGTGTATGGTAGCACGGTCAGCGCCGGCGAAAAACCCTCAACATTGGTTTTATACGTTCGAAATTTCTCGCTATTACAGCCCTGCTCTAGGAGCAAAATACCTGAAAGCACTTTATCGAAAGAAAGAAGGTTGCCATGCGCACGATTGGAATGAGCGACTACACCGTTGGCGAGGATTGTTTTACCGAGTTGCCCGCCGCACTGGCCGAGTACGGAGCGACCAAGGTCGCCATCATCGGCGGCAAGCGAGCCCTGGCTGCGGCGCTGCCGGGAATCGAGGCGGCACTTGAAGGTACCGATGTCGAGGTCCTGGAGACGCGCGTCTATGGCACCAACAGTACGCGTGCCAATATCGCCAAGGTCGTGAACTCCCCTGCCTGCCAGGAAGCCGACGTGCTCATCGCATGCGGCGGCGGCAAGGCGCTCGACACCGTGAAGACCGCAGCAATCGAGCTCAAGAAGATCGTCTTTACCGTACCGACGATTTGCTCCAACTGCTCGGCCGCGACCGCCATTGCCGTTGTCTACAATGACGATGGCTCGCTCGAGGGCTATTCGTACCCCAACCGACCGGCGCACATCTTCATCAACCCCAAGATCATCGCCGAGGCACCGGCAGAGTACTTCTGGGCCGGCGTGGGCGATGCCCTGTCTAAGCAGCCCGAGGTCGAGTACGCCACGAGCGCCGGTAATTTGGAGCACACCGCCGGTCTTGGCCTGGCACTCGCCCACACCTGCTCCGAGCCGCTGTTTACCTATGGCGTCCAGGGTCTTGAGGACGTGCGCCAAGACCTGTCGACCGAGGCCGTAAAGCAGATCGCGCTCGACATCGTGGTCAACACAGGCTATGTCTCGAACCTGACCAACCAAAACGATTACTACTACAACTCGAGCGTGGCGCACGCGTTCTACAATGCGACGTGCAGCATTGCGCGCGAGGGAACCTATCTGCACGGCGAGGTCGTGAGCTTGGGCGTGCTCGTCCTGTTTGCCTATACGGGCGATACCGAGAACCTTGTGCGCTACGCCGCCTTTAACAAGCAGATGGGCCTGACCGTGACGCTTGAGCAGGTCGGGCTTTCCGAGGCCGACATCCCTGCCCTGTGCGAATACGCGCACGCCACCAACGAGTGGAAGCAGGGCAACCCTGAGCCCTTCACCGACGAAAAGTTCGCCGCCGCCATCAAGGCCGCCAACGCCTACGGCCACTCTATCCTGGCCTAACCGACCAAAACCGCCACAAAGGGGACAGTTCCTTTGTGGCGGTTTTTTATTGCTGTAACATGCTCGAGTCGAATTCGCTTGCCGGGATCACGCGGTAGCCGTGGCGCAGGAGCAGGTCAACGAAGACACCGTTACCCGTTGTGAGCGTGCCGCTGAAGGATCCGTCGTAGATATGGCCCACGCCGCACGACGGACTACGATCCTGCAAAATGCACACGGAAATCTCGGACGGCCCACCCGCCTGCTCGCACATATTGAGCGCGCGTTGGGCACCCAGGCGAAACTCGCGATCGACCGAGGTACCCCCGCAGGTACGGACCTCGCCGTTCACAATCTCGGACGGCTTGCGCGGCGTGGGCAGGCCGCCAAAGACCTCAGGGCACACCAAGAGGACCTCGGTCCCCGTGCGCTCGCAAGCCTCGATCAGCTCTCGATGATAGTTGTCGAGCCCGTTATACTTGCAGCTCTCGCCCATTAAACAGGCGCTCACCACGATCTTCATATACAACACTCCCCACGCAAAACGCCCCATTTGAGATGGACACTCAAATGGGGCGATTGACACTGCGCAACTAGTATTACTGTTGCTTGGGCATCAGCGGATTCTCGCGCGTGAGGAGGTTCATGAACTCCTCGCCCGTGATGGTCTCCTTCTTATACAGATAACGAGCCAGCTCGTGGAGCTTAAACTTGTTCTCCTTCAGAATCTGCAAAGCGCGGTCGTGCGCATCCTCGATCAGCTTGGCGACAATCGCGTCCACGCGCTCGGCCGTACCGGGGGCGCAGGTGAGCGACGTGTCCTGATTGAGATACGCGTTCTGCACGGTACCGAGCGCCATCATGCCAAACTCGTCGGACATACCAAAGCGCGTCACCATATTACGGGCGAGCTTGGTGGCCTGCTCGATATCGTTGGCGGCGCCGGTCGTCATCTCACCAAAGATGAGCTCCTCGGCTGCGCGGCCACCGCAATAGACAGCGAGCTTGTCCAAGACCTCCTGGCGCGTCGTCAGGAAGCGCTCGTCCTCCTCGACCTGCATGGTATAACCAAGAGCACCGCTCGTGCGCGGCACGATGGTGATCTTCGTGACCGGCGCAGAGCCCTTCTGGCGGGCAGCGACGATGGCATGGCCGATCTCGTGATAAGAAACGACCTGCTTCTCGTGGTCGGACAGCACCGTGGACTTACGCTGTTGACCGGCAATGACGACCTCCACCGACTCCTCGAAGTCGTCCTGGGTTGCACGCTTGCGACCCTCGCGAACGGCGCGCAGGGCGCCCTCGTTGATGATATTGGCCAGGTCGGCGCCCGAGGCACCGGGCGTGGCGCGGGCAATCGCGGTCAGGTCGATCGGCGGCTCGGTCTTCACGCTCTTGGCATGCAGCTCGAGGATGTTCTTGCGGCCGGTCAGATCGGGCAGCTCAACGGGGATGCGGCGGTCAAAACGACCGGGGCGCAGTAGAGCGGGATCGAGACTGTCGGGACGGTTGGTTGCGGCAAGGACAACGATACCCTTGTGGTTATCGAAGCCATCCATCTCGGTCAGCAACTGATTGAGCGTCTGCTCGCGCTCGTCGTTGCCGCTAAAGCCGCCGCCATCGCGCTTCTTACCGATGGTATCGATCTCATCGATAAAGACGATACACGGGGCCTTTTCCTTGGCCTGCTTAAACAGGTCACGAACCTTTGCAGCGCCGCGACCAACAAACATCTCAACGAACTCAGAGCCCGAAATGCTAAAGAACGGAACACCGGCCTCGCCGGCAACAGCCTTGGCAAGCAGGGTCTTACCGGTACCCGGAGGGCCAACAAGGAGAGCACCGCGCGGCAGCTTGGCGCCGATCTCCTCGTAGCGCTGTGGCTTCTCCAGAAAGTCGACGACCTCCTTGAGAGACTCCTTGGCCTCTTCCTGGCCGGCGACGTCCTTAAAGGTCACGCCCACGTCCTTGGAGGCGATCACGCGCGCGCCGGACTTACCCAGTCCGCCGCCGCCAAAACCGCCGCCGCCAAAGTTCATCGACGGGCCGTCATCGCCCATAGCCTTCTTCATGCGGCGGTTGAGCCACCAACCGATGAGGAAGAAAATCGCCATGGGAAGAATGAGTGTGAGCAGGTAGTAGGTCATCAAACCCGAGTTCTTATCGGGAACGACCGACTCCAGCGAAGCGCCAGACTCAAGCACGCGATCGGTAAAGCCCGCATCGTTCGGCACACCGGTCGTCTTATAGGCGATGTTCTCGTCCTCGCCCTTCTTGGTGTAATAAATCGAGTAATCGTCCGTGTTGTACTCGACCTTGTCGACACTCTTCTTATCGAGCGCTTTGACAAACGTCGAGTAATCGGTCTTCGTAATCTGCTGCGTGTGACCGATGTTGGGGAACAGAACGGTCGAGAGCACGAGGTAGACGACGAAGGCGATGAGCACGTAGAGGATCATATTCCGTCTACGCTTGTTGTCATCCATCTCCATCTGCTTGAACTCCATCTACTGGGGTTGATAATGCTTTCTAGAATACCCAACCCAAGCGACGATAAACCGACGCCGGGCACGAAAGGACAGAGATGGCATCACTGGAAGTCGGCAAGGTTCAAATCTATACGGGCGACGGCAAGGGCAAGACGACGGCTGCGTTGGGGCGCGAGAGGATGTCGAGGAACTGATTGCGATAAAGCCCGCCACCACGGAGCTCGTGCTCACCGGCCGCGGCCTGCTGCCCCTCGCGAACCTCGCCGACCTTGTCACCGAAATGCGCCCCATCAAACACTACTTCGACGAAGGACTCCTAGCCCGCCAAGGCATCGAATACTAATTGATTCGTTTTCCGCCAACACCTACAGCTCATAAGGAAGTTGCGGTGGAATAGAACTTGTTTGACGGTCCGCAAGGGCTTTTCAGGAACTATTTCACCGCAACTTATCAGGGGAACCCGACGGATGAGCTAGGCGGTGGCGCGGCCGAGCCAGTTGCCGCTGTGGTGGTAGATGGTGAACATCGTGGCGGTGATGAGCCAGGTTACGGGGTAGACCAGCAGCAGGTGCTCAAGCGACGGATCGAACGGCATAATCGCAAACACCCAGATCACCCTGAGCACGACGGTGCCAAAAATCGTGAGCAGCATCGGCTGCAAGCTCACGCCGGCACCGCGGATGGAACCCGAGGCGTTCTCGATAATCGAGAAAATCGCATAGAACGGCGCAATGAAATGGAGGATGGTCGTGGTGTACGCCGAAATCAAAGCATCGTCGACAAACAAACGCGACAGCGGACCCGAGAACACCAGCAGCACGGCAGACAGGCCACCAATGAGCATAAACGACAGCACGAGCGACGTATGGTAGCCCTTGCGCATGCGCTCGTAATTGCGCGCGCCAAAGTTCTGCGCCGAGAACGTAGTGATCGATACGCCGAGCGCCTCGGTCACCATCCAGATAATGCCATCCAGGCGCCCAGATAGACCCCAAGCAGTCGTGACATCGGCGCCAAACGAATTAACCGACACCTGGATCAGCACGTTCGAAATCGAATAGGCAGCCGATTGAAAACCGAGTGGCAGACCACACGAAATCATACTCTTGCAAATACCGCGATCGATGCCGAGCTTAGACAGCGAAAGACGCCATGCACCCGGAGCGTGCATCATACGAATCACGATCATCGTGGCGTTGGAGCAAATGGTCAGCGCCACCGCGATGCCGCAGCCCAGAGCCTCCATATGAAGCACGGCAACGAAGATGACATCCAGCACCGCATTAACAAGGCAGCCGGAAGCGATGATCACAGCAGGCCCGCGCGTGTCGCCCACGGCGCGCAGCAATGCCGTTCCCATATTGAGCAGCAGCGCCGCAACCATGGCGGCAAAATAGCAACGAGCATAGGCCACGCCCTCGGCCAATAGTTCATGCGGCGTGTTCATAAGCACCAGCATGGGCTCAACGAACACTATGCCAAGAATCGAGAAAACGATACCGCCCACCAGTGCGAGCGTCATGGCTGTATGGACCGAACGACTCAGTCGTTCATCATCGTGCTGGCCAAAATACTGACCGGTAATGACCGCGCAGCCGGCGCCGACGCCAACGCAAAAGCCAATGCAGAGCTCGGTGAGCACCATCGTGGCTTGAATGCCACCCAGCGCGAGCTTGCCGCCAAACTGGCCAACGATATACGTACCGATAAGCGTGTAGGCCTGCTGAAAAAACGAACTAAAAAAGATGGGAACGCACAGCGACAGCAATTGCTGCCAAATGACTCCTTGCGTTACATCAATAGCCGTAGATTTCTTAGCCACACGCCCTCCCCACACGCATACGTCAAACAGCAAAACAGCAATTTAAAACCAAAACCAAAACCAGCTTAGCACCGACTGGCGGCGACCGAAACACCCCGAATTAGAGCGCGGTGCGGAAAACTGCCTAGTGATACAAACCCGGCTGGTAGTGATACTCATTGCTCACGTGCGGGCACAGCTGCCAAAAGGCGACGGCGCTCGCCGCGGCCACGTTAAGCGAATCGACCCCGTGCGCCATCGGAATGCGCACCGCGTGGTCACAGCCGGCAATGGTCTTGGCGCCCAAGCCGGCACCCTCGGTACCCATAAAGATTGCCAAGCGGTCAATCTCCTGCAGCACGGGATCGTCCAGCGATACGGAATCGTCCGTCAACGCCATAGCGGCACACGAAAAACCGGCATCGTGCAACGCCGCCAGCCCATCATGCGGCCATACGCGCGCCTCGCTGCCAATGCGCGTCCACGGCACCTGAAACACGGTGCCCATGCTCACGCGGGCCGAGCGACGATACAGCGGATCGCAGCACGTAGGGCTTACCAGAATTCCGTCGACATTGAGCGCGGCACCCGAGCGGAAAATCGCGCCGACATTGGTGTGATCGACAATACCCTCAAGCACGCACACGCGCACCGGACGATCCCCCGCCGCCTCGACGACGCCGCCCAAGAACTCATCAACCGGAATCTGACGCGGGCGACGGAACGCCGCCAGCGCGCCGCGCGTCACGTTAAAGCCCGTCAACTGCTCCATGAGCTCCATGGAGGCCACGAACACGGGAACCGGACCCGCTCCCTCGCGCACGACAAGCTGGTCAAACAGCGGCATCATCTGGTCGAGCCAGCGCTCGCCCAGAAGAAAGCTCACCGGCTCATATCCGGCGCGCACGGCACGCTCGATGACCTTGGCGCTCTCCGCAATATAGATGCCCTTTTGCGGCTCCAGCACGCAGCGAAGCTCACGCTCGGTCAGTCGCACGTAGGCATCGAGCCGCTCGTCCTCGAGCGAATCAATTCGCAGAACCTCAACGGCATCAGTCATAGCAGCCAGCCCACACCTTTCTTTGCAGCACCTATACAAATATCGGGGCAACGCCATGCGCCGCCCCGTCATTCATTTCAACCCGATAATACCGAAGGGATAATCGGTTTTACGCCTCGATGCGACGATACGTCACGAACTCATAATCAACGCCCTCGTCACCCTCACCGGCGGCAATCGTCGCGACCCCGCTACGCTGCGCAATCTCCCACGCAGGATCGGCTTCCAAATCGGGAAAGTACGTATCCGCGACATGGACGCAGTGGTTATGCGTGACCTCGGCCTCGACGCAATACGGCAAAAACTGCCGATACACCTCGCCGCCGCCGATCACCCACGCAACGGGCTCATCGGCTACCGCAGCGAGCGCCTCATCAACGCTATGCACCACGTCGACGCCCTCGGGCGCAAAATCCTCGTCGCGCGTGAGTACGATATTGCGACGATTCTTGAGCGGACGCCCGCCGGGAAAGCTCAGCAGCGTCTTGCGTCCCATGATGACCGGACAGCCCCTGGTGCACGCCACAAAATGACGCATGTCGGCACGGTTGGACACCACCATGTCGCCCTCGCACCCAATACCCCAGTCATCGCACACGGCGACAATGGCAGAAAGCTTACACGTCATGCGCGCCACCTACACCGCAATGGGAATGTTCTTGACCTGCGGGCCGTGCTCGTAGCCCTCAACGATGAGGTCATCGGTCGTAAACGCGTAGAAATCGTGAACGTCGGGGTTAAGCGTTACCTTAGGCGCCGCAAACTGCGGACGCTCGATAAGTTCGCGGACGATATCGACATGACGGTCGTAAATGTGGGCATCGGCAATCACATGTAGCAGCTCGCCGGGGATCATATCGACCGACTGCGCGACCATCATCAGCAAAATGGCGTACTGGCACACATTCCAGTTGTTCGCGGCCAAAATGTCCTGACTGCGCTGGTTGAGAATCATGTTGAGCGTGGGCTTATCGTCCTGCGGGCGCTGCGTGACGTTATACGTCACGCTGTACGCGCACGGATACAGGTGCATCTCGGAAAGGTCGCTAAACACGTACGTGTTGGTCATGATGCGGCGGCTGTACGGCGTATGCTTAAGGTCGTACAGCACGCGGTCCATCTGGTCAAAGTCGCCCTCGGCATAATGGCTTTTCTGGCCAATTTGGTACCCGTAGGCCTTGCCGATGGAGCCGGTCTCGTCGGCCCACTCGTCCCAGATATGACTGTTGAGATCATGCACGTTATTGGACTTCTTTTGATAGATCCACAGGATCTCGTCCATGGCGGACTTGAGCGCCGTACGACGCAGCGTAAGCGCGGGGAACTCCTCGCGCAGGTCGTAGCGCGCCGTGACGCCAAAGTTTTTAATGGTATAGGCAGGGGTGCCATCCTCCCACACCGGGCGGACCTTTTGTCCCTCGGTGGTGGTGCCATGGTCCAAGATATCGCGGCACATGGTTACAAACTGTTGATCAGCCTTGCTCATTGACCCTCCTGTCAGTCGCCTACAAGCGAGATTCATTGTAGCCCAGGCGCACGCGGCCCCACAGCCCAAACATAAGCCCTCATTTTCTGACATATGACAGAAATTCCTTGCGCAAAACCGCACGTCCGCTATTCTATTGTTGACATATGTCAGATTTGGAGAGTGCATGGCAGGAAGACGCGAAAAATTGCGCCGAGTCGGGATCATCCCCGAATATCGCGGTTTTACCCCCGATGGCCTGGCGAGTGGCGATGCCATCGACATGACGGTCGACGAACTCGAGGTCCTGCGCCTGTGCGACCTGGAGGGCCTCAATCAGGAGGCCGTCGCCCTGCACATGGGCGTCGCACGAGCCACGGTGGCGGCCATTAGCAGTCGCGCGCATCGCAAGGTGGCAAACGCGCTGGTCAACGGGCGAGCACTTATCATCGAAGGTGGCAATATCGCGTACTCCCCCATCGCCACGACGACGGCCGCATGGCCAGCAAAGGAGGTCGACACCATGAGGGTGGCAACCACGTACGACAACGGCAACATCTTTATGCACTTTGGCCGCAGCGAGCAGTTCAAGATCTACGACATTCAGGACGGCAAGGTGCTCAACGAGCAGGTCGTGGGCACCGGCGGCACCGGTCACGGCGCCCTGGCGGGCCTGCTCGCCAACGGCGGCGTGGACACGCTCATCTGCGGCGGCATCGGCGGCGGCGCTATCAACGCGCTGGCTCAAGCCGGCATCACGGTATACGCAGGCGCCCAGGGCAGCTGCGACGCTTGCGTCGAGGCCCTTATCGCCGGTACGCTCGCACAGAACGGCGAGGCCACGTGCGGCCGCCACGGCCATGACCACGAGCACGCCCATGAGCACGGCGAATCCTGTGGTTGCCACAGCCATCACGAGCACGAGGGCCACGAGGGCTGCGGCTGCCACTAACGGCACATACCCCGGCGCCAGCACGCTTCCGCGCGTGCGACAACCTGCGAACGAACGGCGAAGGTCGCCTGGAGTACCATCCAGGCGGCCTTCGCCATACACAACTCAAAAGAGCCATTACTTTTTATTGCGCATCTGCGCTTCCATCTGGCGCAGCAGGTCCATATCAGACTTGGGGCCGCCCGTTCCCAAGCCGCCCAGGCCGCCCAGCCCCATGGCATCCAGGCCGGGAATATTGGGCATGCGCATCTTCTTGCCCTTCTTACCCTTTTTGCCCTTCTTGCCACCAGCCTGTGCCTGATTGGCCATCGTGCGCATGCGGCCCATCATCTTATTCATCTCGCCCCACTGCTTCATAAGGCTATTGACCTCGGTGGGGGTCACGCCGGCGCCCTTGGCAATGCGGGCACGGCGCTGGCCGTTGATGATGGAGGGGCGAAGGCGCTCCTCCTTGGTCATCGACATGATGATGGCCTCGTTCTTATCGAAGATACCTTCGTCCAGGTTGCCACCCATCTGGTTAAGCGCACGCTGGCCACCGGGGAGCATGCCCAGAATGCCCTTCATGCCGCCCATCTTCTTGACGGCCTTCATCTGGTCGAGCATGTCGTTCATGGTGAAGCCCTCGCGAAGCATGCGCTCGGCGGCCTCGAGCTGCTCTGCGTCAGCCGCCTCTTGGGCCTTCTCGATGATGCCGACAACATCGCCCATGCCCAAGATTCGCTTGGCCATACGATCGGGATAGAACGGCTCCAGCGAATCGGGTTTCTCGCCCATGCTCACGAACTTGATAGGCTTGCCGGTCACCTGACGCACCGAAAGCGCGCCGCCGCCACGGGCGTCACCGTCGAGCTTGGAGATAATCACGCCGTCAAAGTCGGTGCGCTCGGCAAAGGTCGAAACCACGTTGACGATGTCCTGGCCGATCATGGCATCGACGACCATCAGCACCTGATCGGGCTTGACGGCCTTCTTAATGTCGACGGCCTCCTGCATCATCTGCTCGTCGATCTGCAGACGACCGGCGGTATCGACGATGACCACGTCGCGCAGGTGGTCAACGGCCTCTTGGATGGCGCCCTTGGCGATGTCGACCGGATGCGCACCGTCGCCGCGGAAGACTGGCACGCCGATCTCGCCGCCGAGTGTGGCCAGCTGGTCGGCTGCAGCGGGGCGGTAGACGTCGCACGCGGCGAGCAGCGGTGAGCGGCCCTGCTTCTTAAGCAGGTAGGCCAGCTTTACGGCCGCCGTGGTCTTACCGGAGCCCTGCAGGCCCACGAGCATGATGACATTGGGAATACGATTGCTAAAGACGAGCTTGCTCTCGGTGGAGCCGAGCATCTCGGTAAGCTCGTCGAGTACGATCTTGACGACGTTTTGCGCCGGCGACAGCGACTCCATGACCTCGGCGGTCATGCAGCGCTCCTTGGTCTTGGCGACAAACTCCTTGACGACCTTAAAGTTGACGTCGGCCTCGAGCAGCGCCATGCGAATGTCGCGCATGGCCGAGGTGATATCGGCCTCGGTCAGCTTGCCCTTGCCGCGCAGGCGGTCAAATGTGTCGTTGAGGCGATCGCTCAGGGAATCAAACACTAGTCACTCCTTAGTTGGACTCGCCCACCAGGGCGCGGCAGAAATCTTTGGCGTTGAACTCCTGTAGGTCATCGACCTGCTCACCCACGCCGATGCGCAGGATCGGGAGCTTGAGCTTCTCGGCCACGGCCATGGCGATACCGCCTTTTGCCGTGCCGTCGAGCTTCGTCATGATAATACCGTCCAGACCCAGCGCCTCGTTAAACTCGAGCGCCTGGTTCAGACCGTTCTGGCCGGTGGCGGCGTCGATCACAAGCACGACCGAGACCGGCATGGGGCCGGCGGCCATATTGGCGGCACGCTTGCGGGTCACGTTGACCACCTTGGCAAGCTCGCGCATGAGCTCGGGGCTCGTGTGCAGACGACCGGCGGTATCGATGAGCACCAGGTCGCTGCCGCGCTTATCGGCTTCGTCGAGCACGTCATAGCACACGCTCGCCGGATCGGAGCCGCGATCGCGCTTAATGACCGGTACACCGGCGCGCTGACCCCACACATCGAGCTGCTCGATGGCAGCGGCACGGAAGGTATCGGCCGAACCGATCACGACATTCTTGCCGCGGGCGGCCATGGCGCTCGCGATCTTGCCGACCGTGGTCGTCTTGCCGGCGCCGTTGATGCCGACAAACAGCACGCAGCTCGGTGTATCGGAGAACGGATCGCGCTCGACGGGCACAAAGTGGCCCTCGAGCTGCTCGGCCAGGGCGCGACGAAGCTGCGGGGCGGTCTTGAGGTTCTTCTTGGCCGCGGCATCGCGCAGGTCGTCGGAGACCTGAATGGCAACCTCGGCACCCATGTCACCCATGACGAGGGTGTCCTCAAGGTCCTCCCAAAAATCCTCGTCGACCTCGCCGCCAAAGTAAAAGACCTCGTTAAGGGCCTCGCGGCTGCGCTCAAGTCCGCGCGAGAGAGCGTCAAAGAATCCCATTATGCATTCACGACCTTTCCGGTTTCGCGATCGAGTTTTTGCGAGACGACGCGACTGACGCCGTCGGCTTGCATCGAGACGCCGTAGAGAACGTCAGCGTCCTCCATAGTACGGCGCTGATGCGAGATTACCAAGAGCTGCGTATCGGAACGCAAGACATCGAGGGCGCCGATAAGCTTGGACAGGTTGGCGTCGTCGAGCGCCGCCTCGACCTCGTCCAGCACATAGAACGGCACCGTGCGCGTACGGTACACGGCAAAGAGCAAGGCGAGCGCCGTCAGGCTCTTCTCGCCGCCCGACATGAGCATCATCTTGGTGATGCGCTTGCCGCGCGGCTGCGCCACGACCTCGATGCCCGTCTCGGCCGGATGCTCGGGATCAGTCATCTCGAGGTGAGCCTGACCGCCCGGGAAGAGCATGGCGAAGATCTCGCGGAAGTTCGCGTCGACCTTTTCAAAGGTCACGAGGAACGCCTTACGCATCTTGCGGTCGATTGCCACGGTGATCTTGGTGAGCGCCTTGCGCGCGCTCTCCAGATCGGCCAGCTGCTCCTCGATGTAGTCGGCACGTCGCTTGAGCTGCTCGTACTCCTCCATGGCAACCTGGTTCACAGGACCCAGGTTGTTGATTTGGCGCACGAGTTGGTTGAGCTCGCGCTCGGCGGCGTCACGGTCGGTGGGCGCCGGCAGCATGAGCGCTTCCTCGAGCACCGTGGTGCCGTCGGCGGTAATGGCCTTGATCGCAGCCTCGACCTGCACCTCGAGCTTGCCGCGTGCGACTTTGAACTCGTTTTGCGTTGCGGTGGCGGTGTTGACCTTCTCCTTGGCGCGAGCGACCTCGGCCTTGGCGTCCTCGATGGTCTTCTTGAGCGAAGCCGAGTCCGCCTCCTCGAGCGAAGCCTGATCACGCAGGCGTGCCGCCCAGTCCGAGGCACGCTCCAGCAGAGCCGAATAGCGCTCATGCATGGGATCGACACGCAGGCGCAGCAACTCAAGCGAGCGCGAGGCCTGTCGCGTTCCACGGATGCGACGATCGATGCCCTCCAGGCGATGCTCCAGATCGGGCACGCGGCCCTTCAGAGAACGCAGGCGCTCGCTCGTCTGAGCCAGGCGAACCTTGGCGTCGGCGAGCTTGCCGGCGGCCTCGGAGTCGTCGCGACGCACGCGATCGAGCTCGTCATTTGCCTCGGCAATCTGCAGGCCCAGGTCACTCGCATGTGCGCGGGCCTCATCGCGCAAGCGGGTAAGCTCGTCCACGCGCGGACGCGCGGCGCGAACGGCCTCGGCCGCCTGCTCGCGGCACTTGGAAATGCGGACGCGCTCGACCTCGGCGTTGTTGGCACTCTGCTCAAGGCGGCCGATCTCGGACAGAAGCGAGCGGCGCTCGCCCTCAAGGCGAGCAATCTCGCCGGCGGCATCGCCCTCGGCGGCACGTGCCTCTTCGACGGCCGCATTGGCCTCGATGACCTGATCCGAAACATGCTCGAACGTAGCGGCCAGATCGGGCTCCAGGCCCTCGAGCTCACGAATGCGACGCTTGCGCTCCAAGGCACCCGAAGCCTCTCCGGCATCGAGCCCCACGCGTACCAGGCCGCCGCAGGCAACGCGGGCGCCGTCGGGGGTCACATAGGTCACGCCGTTCACAACCGGCGCCGCCAGCGCAGCCGCCAAATCATCGACAACGTAATAGCCGCCGAGCAGGGCCTCGACGACCGGACCATAGCCCGCGCGCACAGACAGGTGATCAACCAGACGGGAACCGGCAGCGCCTTCAGCGGCAGCAGAGCCACTCACGCCGCGTGCCACCAACAGCGCCTCGCCCGAAGCCTTCTTCTGGTCCAAGGCGGCGCGACCGGCGCGCTCAAGCGCGGCAGCATCGTCGAACAGCAGAGCATCGATATCACCGGCGAGCAGCTGCTCAACCAGGCCCTCGAGCTCACGCGGAGCCTCGAGCACGTCACCCAGACGGCCCGCAACGTCGTCGCCCAGCGCGCCCACCAGACGGCTCACCAGCGGCGAGCTGTCGGCCATGCGGGCATCGAGCTTCTTTTGACTGGCAAGCTCCGAGCGTACCTCAGACAGCTTGTTGCGCGCCTCGCCCTCGCTGGCACGCAGGTCCTTGAGGGCCGCGCGAGCAACCTCGGTGGCTTCACGCGCATCGGTCTGGGCCTGACGCGACTCCTCAAGGGCGCTCTCAAGCTCCTCAGCGCGGTCACGACGGCTCTCGAGCGAGGCCGTGACCTCCTCGAGCTGCTCGTCGATCTGCTCCAGGCGCGAGGCATACATGTTGTCCTCGACCTCGGCGTTGGAAAGCGAATCCTTCACCTTGGCGAGCTCGAGCGCGGCATTATCGGCCACACGCTGCACATCACGCTGCTCGCGCGTAAGCTGCGAGATCTGATTGTCGAGTGCCACGCGACGCTCATGAAGCTCGGCGGCGGCAGGACCGGCGGCGTCGACATCCTCCTGAGCCTGCATATGTGCGCCGGTTACTTCTTCAAGCTGAGCGCGCGCATCCTCAAGCTCCTCGACCACACGACGACGCTGATGCTCGGAGCTCGAAATCTGGCCGCGCATGTCAGACAGGCGCGACACCATGTTGTGGCCCTTTTCCTCGAGCAGGCGCATGTCGGAGTTAATGCGACCGACAACATCTTGCATATGGCGGCGCTGCTCGCCCAGGTCGCCCACAAACAGGCCCTTTTCCTCGAGCATGACCTGAAGCTTCTCGAGCTCGCGCTCCTTTTCGCCCAAACGGTACTGCGCGAGCTCCAGCTCGGCTGAACCTTCCTTTGAGCGGCTCTCCAGATCGTTCCACTGTGACTGCAGCGACCGCAGCTCATCGACCGCCAGCATCTGCGTGAGCTCGTTCGCGCGCGAGGACAGCTCTTTGTACTTGCGCGCGCGATCGACCTGGCGCTCCAGCGGTCGCAGCTGGCGGGCGATTTCCTTATTGATGTCGCGGGCACGGGTCAGGTGCTCGTCCATCGACTTAATCTTTTTAAGCGCACGCTCCTTGCGGCGCTTGTGCTTGGAGATGCCGGCGGCCTCCTCAATGAGGGCACGGCGCTCCTCGGGGCGGCTCTGCAAAATGGCATCGAGCTTGCCCTGGCTGATGATGGAATGTGTATCCTTGCCCAGACCCGAGTCGTGCAGGATGTCCTGAATGTCCATCAGGCGGCACGGGCTCGAGTTGATGAGGTACTCGCTCTCACCCGAACGGTACATGCGGCGGGTGATGGCGACCTCGTCAAAGTCGACGGGCAGCATATGGTCCGAGTTGTCGAGTACCAGCGTGACCTCGGCGACACCCACCGGCTTGCGCGCCGACGAGCCCGAGAAGATGACGTCCTCCATAGCCTGGCCGCGCAGCTGCTTGGCGCTCTGCTCGCCCAGGACCCACAGAATCGAGTCGGAGATGTTCGATTTTCCCGAGCCATTGGGACCGACGATGACGGTCAGACCCGGCTCAAACGTCATATGGGCGCGGTCGGCAAACGACTTGAACCCTTTGAGCGTGAGGGACTTGAGATACACGGTTCCTCGCTTAAACGAGTTTCTTGTTGAGAATCACGCCGTTGGTGGTGTAGCCCATGCGATCGAGTGCCTCGAGCGCGGCAGCTCCCTCGGCTTCCTTCTTAGAGGAGCCTGTGCCGCGACCTTGGCGGATGCCGTCGATAAGCACCACAGCGGTAAAGGTCGGCGCATGCGCGGGGCCCTCGGAGCCCACCAACTTATACGCAGGAGGCTCATGGCCGTCGGCCTGAACGCACTCCTGCAAAAACGACTTGGGGTTCGCGGGATGCTCGGCACGCTCAGAGGCCAGGTGCGGCTTGAGCGTACGATGGATAAACTCAGCCGCCGCATCCCAGCCGGCATCCAGATAGAGAGCGCCCACGAGCGACTCGTAGACGTTCTCGAGGGCCGAGTGCAGGCCTCGCGCGCCCGTGCCGGTCTCGGAAGCACCGAAGATAATGATGTCGTCGATACCCAGCTCGTGGGAAACCTCGGACAGCGTGGCGCCCGAGACAAGGGACACCTTCAGGCGCGTGAGCTTGCCCTCGTCAAACTCGGGGTAGGACTCAAAAAGCGAACGAGCCACCACGGCGCCCAAAATGGAATCGCCCAAAAACTCGAGGCGCTCATAGCTGGCAGACACCGGCTGACCCTCGACGGCCGAGGGATGCGTGAGCGCCGCGCGCAGCAGCACCTTGTTTTTGAACTCGTGGCCCAGGATTTCCTGGGCGCGCGAAAGTCGTTCAGACAAAGCCAAGACTTAGGCCTCCTTGGCAGCTTCGATAGCGTCGACGGCGTCGGCGACAGAGTTGAGCGAGAGCAGGGTCTCGTCATCGATCTCGAGATTGAACTCGTCCTCGATAGCCGTAACCAGCTGCAGGCGCTCAAGCGAATTGGCATCGAGGTCGTCAAACGTGGTCTCATCGCTAATCTCGGCAACATCGACGCCCAGAACGTCAGCAGCGACCTCGGCGATCTTGTCAAAGATTTCGGAGCGGTCCATAGCGCTTCCTCTCATAGTGCATGAATACCAAAAGATTGGCGCCGCGCGGGCGGCACCAAGACACGGTTTTAATTCTACCCCACGACGCAGGCCGCGAGGCACATAACAGCGCTCTAACTCGCTCTTACTAAACGATACCGTCCATGGAGTTGGCGACGTTCTCGACCAGCCCGGCGCGAACCGCATCGGCTGCGGCGAGCGTGCCGTTCTTGACGGCCTCGACCGAGGTGGCACCATGGCCGATCAGGACAACGCCGCGCAGACCCAGCAGAATCGCGCCACCCTTGGCGTCACCCGAAAGCTTGGCCTTGATCTCGCGCATCTGCTGCTTCATGAGCAGCGCGGCGATCTTGGTGCCGAACGAGGACGTAAAGGCGCCCTTGAGCTCCTGCAGCAAAAACTTAGCGGCGCCCTCGGTAGCCTTGAGCGCAATGTTGCCCGACATGCCGTCGGCAACGACGACATCGAAGTTACCCGATGTAATATCGGTGCCCTCGCAGTTTCCCACAAAACCGGGGACGGCAGCCTTCATAGCCGGGAAGCACGCCTTGGTAAAGTTGGAGCCCTTTTCGTCCTCGGTGCCATTGCCGAGCAAGCCCACGCGGGGATGCTCGATGCCCAAGACGACGCGGGCATAGGCACTACCCATCTGGGCAAAACGAACCATGTCGTCGACCTCGACATCGGGGTTGGCGCCCATATCGCACAGCACCGTCAGGCCACCGGCGCGGTTGGGCAGCGCATTGGTCAGGCACGGACGCACCGGCTGCTTCTTGCCCTCGGCCATATACCTAAAGGGCGTGACATAGGCGGTAGCGGCAGCGGTCATGGCGCCGGTGGAGCCGGCGGAGAAAAACGCGTCCGCATTTCCCTTCTTGATGGCGCGGCACGACAGCACGATCGAAGACTTGCGTTTGGTCATCACGGCGCGAATGGGATCGTCATCCATGGCGATAACGTCGGGTGCCTCCAGGGCCTCAACACGTGCGTGGGAAGCAGCAAAGGGATTGACGATTTCGGCGGGGCCAGCTGCCAAGACCTCGATATCGGGATCGGCGGCAAGTGCAGCCTCGATACCATCGAGAACGACCTGAGGTTTCTCGTCTCCACCCACAACGTCTACACAAACGCGAACGTTACTCATATACATGCTCCTTATACAAAAATGGCCGACTCATTGAGCCGGCCATTGTGGTTCCATTTGGAACGGCATCGCATCCAGAGTATACCGTTACTCGGTAACGATAACCTCGCGGTCCTTGTAGAAACCGCAGCTGGGGCACACGTGGTGCGGAAGCTTGACAGCGCCGCAACGGGGGCACGTGGACTGAGCCGCAGCCGAGATCTTCATGTTGGCGGAACGACGGGTGTGAGTGCGGATACGACCCTGCTTTTGTTTAGGTACGGGCATAGTGACCTTCCTTATGAACTATCCAGTGTGGCGATTACGCGCAAGTAGCGATACTACCACAGTTTTACTCATCGAGCTTGAGATTCTTCAATGCTGCAAATGGATTTTCCGTGGCAGCGGCCCATTCCGCCTCTGCCTGGGCGGCGCAATCGCATTGCTCGACGTTGAGATTGCAACCGCATGTGGGGCACAGACCACGGCAATCGGGCTTGCAGAGCACTACAAACGGCGTGTCCATAACGACCGCGTCATTGATGGGCTCACCCAGATCGACGAGACGGTCCTCACCCAGGAGCTCGTAGCCGTCCTCGTAGGCCTCGGGATCCTCGGGCTCCTCAAAGAGGTAGAACTCCTCGATCTCGCCGGCAATGTCAAACGAAGCGGGCTCCAGGCAGCGATCGCACTCGCCGGTAGCGTGTGCGCGGACCATGCCCGTGAGCAGAACACCGGTGCCGGCATTGGTAAAGACCACGTCATAGTCAATACCATCCTGCAGCCGGTACTCCTTCTCGCCCACCGTGTAGGTGGCGACATCGACCTTACCGGTCAGCGGATACGAGTCTCCAGGAAACTCAAGCTGCTCGGAAAGGTCGACGGTAACACTCGGGAACTCAGCCATTACCACTGACCGTTCTGCTGGGCGGCACCCTCGTTGAGCTGCTGACGGCAACGCGTGACGGTGCCGGTCAGGCTCTTGAGGTTCTCCTCCAGGTGTGTAAAGACCTGCTCGGCGTAGTCCTCGGCGGCATAGCGCGTCTCGCGCTCGTACTGCTGGGCACGATCGCGGATATCGTCGGCCTGCTGCTGCGCCAAGCGGACGATCTCCTGCTCACCGGCGATGGTGAGGGCCTGCTGCTGAGCATCGGCGATGATGGAATCGGCCTGAGCGGCGGCGGAAGCCATAAGCTCCTCGCGCTCCTTGAGGATGCGGCGGGACTTCTGCCACTCCTCGGGATAGCTCATGCGGATCTCGTCGAGGATGTTGAAGAACACGTCGGCGTCGATGACCTTGAACTGAGCGTTCTTGCCGAAAGGCGGCTTGGCTTCCTCGATCAGCCCTTCGAGCTCATCGACCAAGCTGACGATCCTATCGCCAGGAAAATTCTCGCCCGGCATCCGGTCTCCTTTCATAGGTAACATATCATCGTGCTAGTTTACCACATGCCACCAGGCAATAAGAAACGTCACGAAAAGCGATGTTTGAGCGCTTCGACCACGTTGGGCGGCACAAACGTCGACACGTCGCTGCCGAGCGAAGCAATTTGGCGCACCACCGAGCTCGAAATATATCCGTACTGCGGCGCACTCATGACAAAGATGGACTCCAGCTCGTTGTCCAGGCGGTAATTGAGGTCGGCCTGCTGAAGCTCGTACTCAAAGTCGGTCATGGCGCGCAGGCCCTTAACGACGGCGCCAGCGCCCTGCTCGCGCGCAAAGTCGACCAACAGGCCGGTAAAGGGCAGAACCTCGACACCCTCGATGCCGCCGAGCGCCTCGCGGGCCAGCGCCACGCGCTCGTCGAGCATAAAGGTGGTGCCCACGCCGTTTTTACCCTGCGACTCGGCAACAGCGACGATAACGCTGGGGAAGATGCGGCGAGCGCGGCGGATGACATCGATATGGCCAAAGGTGATGGGATCGAAGGTACCCGGGACGATTACGCGGTTGATGGTGTCACTCATGGGCGTCCTCCGGGGATACTGCCTCGTCGTTATCGTTAGCATCAGCGCTGTCGCCCTTGCAATCGCCGACCCAGCGCAGCAGGTCGACCGAGGTGATGCCGTAGCGCTTCTCGCGCGCGGTCTCAAAGCCGGCCGGATGCGCGCCGGGCTGGGCCGCAGCGTGTTCAAACAGGGCATATGCGCCCGGGGCCAACAGGCCCTGCTGGGCAAGGTTTTGCAGCAGTTCCTTAACCGGCTCGGCACCAAAGGCATAGGGCGGGTCGAGCAGGACCAGATCAAAGGGGCCGCCCGGCACACGACCGCGCGAGGCACTCGCCAGCATGTCGCCCGTCACCACGCGCCAACGCGCACGGTCACGGCAGAGCGACTCGATATTCTTGGTAATAAGGCGCGCGGCATTGCGATCGATCTCAAACGTCGTGAGCGAGCGGGCGCCACGCGAGAGCATCTCGATGCCCAACGCGCCGGAGCCGCCAAACGCATCCAGCACGCGGACCTCGTCCAAATCGAAGTCGAATGCCGACATGACCATAGATGCGCACGCCTCGCGCACGCGATCAGTCGTGGGGCGGGTGACATCGCGACCACGGGGCTCCTCGATCTTGCGACCGCGCCATTCGCCGCCGATGATTCTCATCCTCCGCTGACCTCCTTAAAGATGTGTCGATACCGCGTGGCGACCGCATCGCGCAGGGGGCGCGTCGCCACGGAGTCAAGGTTGCAAGCATACCGCAAGAGCTCGACTGCGTCCAAATGGGCCCACTCGATAAGCTCTTCGTCGGCATCGAGGTCGACGAAACGCAAGGTCACGCCGCCATGTTGACGGTAGCCCAGGATCTCGCCCTCGTGACGCAGACGCAGGTCCATCTGCGCGAGCGTAAAGCCGTCTGCGGTCTTTTCGAGCGACTGGAGACGGTCTTGCGCCGCCGACGTACCGCCATTGCCCTTTGAGTGGGTCATGACCAGGCACGTGCCCGAGACGCTACCGCGGCCTACGCGACCACGCAGCTGATGCAGCGCCGCCAAGCCAAAGCGCTCGCCGTTCTCGATGACCATGACGGTGGCGTTGGGAACGTCGACGCCCACCTCGACCACCGTGGTTGAGACGAGCACGTCGATCTCGCCACGCTTGAAGGCATCGATCACGCGATCCTTCTCCCCCGCCGGCATGCGGCCATGAAGACGCTCGATGGTAAGACCCGGCAGGGT
>CABUBH010000007.1 GCA_902489775.1 uncultured Collinsella sp. | reverse complement strand
TGTTCGTGCGGAACTCATTGAGAGCCAAGGCCCTGCGCCCGGCCCCTCGGTTCCCGCTTACGAGAGCGACGTTCTCAGCAACTCATTGAAGAGCTTCGGGTTGCCCTTGCCGCGGCTCGCCTTCATGCACTGGCCCACCAAAAAGCCGATGACCTTCTGGTTGCCATCGCGGTACTGCTGTGCCTGCTCGGCACAGTTTGCCAGCACCTCATCCACGATTGGCTGCAGTGCACCGGCATCGCTCACCTGGCGCATACCGCGCTCGTCGACGATCTTGTTGGGGTCGTCGCCGGTCTGGGCCATAGCCTCAAAGACCTCGTGCGCCTGGTTGGAGCTGATGGCGTCGGTCGCCAGCAGCTTGGCAAGCGCGGCCACCTGAGCCGGCGCGATGCCGGACTCGGCGAGCGACACGCCCGCGCCCTTAAGGTAGGCGATCATCTCGTTAACCAGCAGGTTTGCGACCGTCTGTGCCTCCTTGCCAGCCATACCGGCAGCGGCGGCCTCAAAGAAGTCGGCAAACTCAGGGTCGCCGGCTATCTGCTCGGCGTCGGCCGCCTTAATGCCAAAGTCCGCCTCAAAGCGGGCACGCTTGGCATCGGGCAGCTCGGGAATCTCGCCACGGCAGCGGTCGATGAACTCATCGTCCAGGTCGAACGGCGCCAGGTCGGGATCGGGGAACAGGCGATAGTCGTCGGCTGTCTCCTTCACGCGCATGACCACGGTGCGCTTGCGGCTGGGCTCCCAGTGGCGGGTCTCCTGATAGATGATGCCGCCCTCCTCGAGCACCTCGGCCTGGCGGCAGATCTCGTAGGCAAGACCGTCGTGCAGGCTCTTGAACGAGTTGAGGTTCTTGAGCTCGGTCTTGGTACCCAGCTTGGTCTCGCCGCGGCGACGCAGCGACACGTTGCCGTCGCAACGCATGGAGCCCTTCTCCATGGAGCAATCGGAGATGCCCAGCGTCACAAAGATGCGACGAAGCTTTTCCATAAACAGGCGCGCCTCCTCGGGCGTGCGCAGGTCGGGCTCGGTGACGAGCTCGATCAACGGCGTGCCGCAGCGGTTATAGTCCACGAGGCTCTCCGCGGCGCCGCCGATGCGGCCCTCGGCACCGCCCACGTGCACCATCTTGGCGGCGTCCTCCTCCATATGGATGCGCAGAATGCGGATGGGCACCGTGTAGGAGCCGTCCTCGCGGCGCTCGGGCATCTGCAGGTTGGACGCATCGTAGCTGGCCAGGTGACCGGCGCGCTGGTTGCCCTCGCGCATGGTCGACGTCATGGACGTGGACAGGCCCTCGGCGTTGGCGGAGGCGCTCGCCAGGCTCTGAGCCTCGGCCTCACCAAACGCGCAGTCGGGGCGCTCGGCGGCACCGCGACCGGTCACGTCCAGATCCAGGTGACCATACATGGCAAAGGCGACCGGACCCTGCGTGGTCTGGAAGTTCTTGGCCATGTCGGGATAGAAGTAGTGCTTGCGATAGAACATCGAGTGGCGCTGAATCTCGCAGTTGGTGGCGAGACCTGCCTTGACGATGCTCTCGATGGCGCGCTTATTGGGCACCGGCAGGGCGCCGGGCAGACCCAGGCACACCGGACACACGTTGGCGTTGGGCTCGTCATCGTGGCTGAGCTTGCAGTTGCAGAACATCTTGGTGTCGAGTGCGGTGAGCTCGGTGTGGATCTCCAGGCCAATCACGGCCTCCCAATCCTGCAGGACCTCGGAAAGCTCCTTCATTACAGCTCGCCTCCCTTCCCGGCAAAATCGGGCGCGACGGAAAGCGCGGGCGCACCCGTGGCGGTATCGGCAAAGCCGCGCTCCACGGCGCGGGCAAACGTGAGCAGCTGACGATCCTTAAAGGCAGGTCCCACCAGCTGGGCAGAAACGGGCAGCTTGCTGTCCTCGCCCAGGCCCAGCGGCACCGAGATGCCGCCGTTGCCGCAAATGTTGAGCGAAATGGTGTACAGGTCGGACAGGTACATCTGCGTGGGGTCGCTGATCTCGCCAAACTTAAAGGCCGTGCGCGGCGAGGCGGGCATCAGGATCGTGTCCACCTTGGCATACGCGGCGTCGTAGTCCTGTGTGATGAGCGTGCGGGCCTTCTGCGCGGCGTAGTAGTACTTGTCGTACACGCCCGAGCTCAGCAGGTAGGCGCCGAGCATCTGACGGCGCTTGGCCTCGGCACCAAAGCCGTGAGCGCGCGAGAGCGAGCTCTGGTCGGACAGGTTGGCGCAGCCCTCCTCCTGGTAGCCGTAGCGAATGCCGTCGAAGCGGGCCAGGTTGGAGAACGCCTCGGCCGGGCCGATGACGTAGTAGGCGGCGATGGCGGCGTCCAGGTGCGGCAGGTCGACCTCGACCAGCTCAGCGCCCTGGTTCTGCAGCTCCTGGGCGGCACGCTGGACAGCGGCCTTGACCTCGGGCGTCAGGCCCTCGGCCTCCATAAACGCGGGGATAATGCCCACGCGCTTGCCCTCGATGCTGTCGTTGAGGTGCTCGGTAAAGTCGACGGCACAGTCCTGGCTGGTGCAGTCGTACGGATCGTGGCCCGCGCCGGTAAGCGCGTTCATGGCCAGCGCGACGTCCTCGACCGTGCGGCCGAAGGGACCCACCTGGTCGAGCGACGAGCCAAAGGCCACCACGCCGTAGCGGCTCACGGCGCCGTACGTGGGCTTAAGGCCCACTACGCCGCAGAGCGCCGCCGGCTGGCGGATGGAGCCGCCGGTGTCCGAACCCAGCGAGAGCGCGACCTCGCCCGCAGCGACGGCGGCAGCGGAGCCGCCCGAGGAGCCGCCGGGCACGCGCTCGGTATCCCAGGGATTGTTGGTGCGGTGGAAGGCCGAGCTCTCGGTAGAGCTACCAAAGGCGAACTCGTCCATGTTGGCCTTGCCCATGGGCAGGCAGCCGGCGTCGAGCATGCGCTGGACGCAGGTGGCGGTGTAGACGCTCTGGTAATCCCCGAGCATGTGGGAGGCGCAGGTGGTGCGCGTGCCCACGAGGTTCATATTGTCCTTGATGGCCAGCGGCACGCCCGCGAGCGGGGGCAGCGGCTTTCCGGCGGCACGGTCGGCATCCACGCGCGCGGCGGCCTCGAGCGCGAGCTCGGGCGACACCTGCAGGAATGCCTGGACCCCGCCCTCGCGCGCCTCGATGGCAGCAAGGGAGGCCTGGGCCACCTCGGTAGCGGTAAAGTCGCCGGCGGCAACGCCCGCGGCGATCTGGGCGGCGGTAAGGGAATCGAAGCTCTGCGCCATTACTCGCTCTCCCCCTCTCCCAAAATGGACGGCACGCGGAAATAGCGGTCGCGCGCGCTGCCGGCGTTTTCCAGCGCAACGTCGAGCGGCAGGTCGCGCTCGGGTTCGCGCAGGTCGTCGCCCATCACGTTGGACAGGCTTCCGATGGGATGGAACGTGGGCTCCACGTCGGGCAAGTCATATTGCAAGACGGGCTCGAGCATCTGGACGGCGTCGTTCATGTAGGACGTCATCTGGGTGAGCTCGTCATCGGTCAGTGCGATCTTTGCGTACTCGGCGATACCGCGCACGTCTTTCTCGCTGAGTGCCATAGGCGCTCCCTTCCGCATAACAGTTAAACCGCTCTAGTATACAGGGCAACGCCGGCTTGGAGCAGGCGCTTTACCCAAATGCAGCGAAAACGTAACGAGGACGGCGGGACGGCAGGGCGTCGTCCGGCGGTTCTGCCACGAAACCGTCCCGCCCACAACAAAAACCGTCCCAACATTCGACGTTTTTCGGCAAAATCGCGATTTTCATCGAATGTTGGGACGGTTTGGAAGCCCCCGACTACCACAAAGGGGCGCCTTTGTGGTGGTTCTGGAGAATGTCCTATGCCGAGGGCCTGGCCTTGCGGCGTTTGCGGATCGCGTGAATCACGATGTCCAGCAGCAACAGCAGGATGGCCACGACCACGATAAGCACGGCGAACTCGCGCTTGCCCCAGTGGCGGCCGGCGAGCGACTTTTGCTTGTCGACATCCTTCTTGCTGTACTTGGTGCGCACGCAATGCACCAGCAGGCGATGGTCGTTCACGCCATAAGGCGTGCAGGTAACAAGCGTCACCTTGTCGGCGCCGGGCTCAATGGTCAGCGACTCCATCTCCTCGGGCAGCACGACCTCGGAGTCGACCATCTTGTAGGCAAGCGTCTTGTTCATGGTGTGCAGCAGCACCAGGTCGCCGGGCTCCAGCGAGTGGATATCGTCGAACATGCTCAGGTTGCGCATGCCCGAGTGCGCGGTGAGCACGCAATGCGTCGAGGTGCCGCCCACCGGCAGGCTCGTGCCCTCCAGGTGGCCGACGCCCGCCATAAGGACTTCCTCGCTCGTGCCGTGGTAAATAGGCATGCTCACGTCGATGGAGGGGATCTCGACCCAACTCATCATGGGGTCGCGGTCAAAGATGAGCTGCTGGTCGTAGGGCTCTATCTGGTCGGCGGGAAGCTCGGTGGCCTCGCCGGCAAGTTGCTCGTTAAAGGAGCGAGCCTGCAGCAGGATGCGCTCGCGCTCCTCTTCGGAGAGCGCGTCCACGGTGCTGGACACGGTGCTGATCTGGTTGAACACGCCCGAGGCCTCGAGCCGGTCCAAAATCCACGGCCAGGTCATAAGGCCCACGCCAATAAGGATGATAACGATGGTGATGAGCCGGTCAGCCCAGCGCGGCAGCCGCTTACGACGACGTTTGGGCTTTGGTTGAGGCTTGGGTTGGGGGCTTGAGTCACCGTTGTCCGCGGCGTTATCGCTCTTCATATGTTTGGCGCCCTGCACCATCGACGGTCACTCCTCTAAAGCTCAGGTTGTCTAAACAAATAATAGCCGATTCGCGAGCCCCTATCCCGGACAACGCAGCCAGGACCGAAGCACCGCCTACGGTCGGAATTCTTAGAGACCTTCTACAGCGCTTCCTGCCATGGATATTCCTTTCCAAACATGCGATCGACTTCGAGCTGAATTCGTTCATCGTCGATTGCCGCCAAAGATAGCGCAAGTGAAATGTCGTCGATACGGGAGGAGTCGGCAAACACGGGCGCATAGCGCCACACTTGGATCATCGCCGTTTCGTTATCCGACAATTCCCCATCTGCGACTTCAAGGCCACGCAGTTCACGCCATACGCTTCTTAAGACCGCCTTTTGCTCCATGCCCGGCGCAGCGAGCATCGAACGCGTAGCGAGCGCCGTCTCCCCAGCGTCAGCGAGACAGTCGATCTGTGGTGCCCTCCTTGCAAAAAAGACCTTCGAGACAGGCAAGAAGAGCTCTGCCATGTGCTCACTGAGCAGAAGATCCACGGCCACGGGAAACACAATGACACGTCGTTCGCGCCGTTCGCGCTTTGCGAGCCCCCTGTCTACAAGCTCGGTTATGGCCTCACTCGCGCGGCTTGCCGAAATCCCAAGCGCACGACAAAGGTCATCGGAATGATATGACTCCTGCCCTGCCCCCCCCAGATTGCGGCAGCCTGCGCGTTGGGTGACATCTTGGTCGCGCGATTATGAAATCTAGTGCCGCCCCTCTCCGTGCAGGCCGCGCCCATAAATGGAAGAAAGGCCTGTCTACCAGAGCAAACAAAGGGGATTCCTTGTGCGACCAATGCCTTGCGTTGGCGCGCATCGGCATCAGGAAACGAAACGACGACAGGAGCCTCCGCACGCAAGGCTAACTGGCTATAGACTCTCTTAGCCTCGGGAAGTCCTACGCCAGCAGGCAAACTTGCAAGCAAAAAAGAAAAACCATTTGCGTCAACGGCGCGGACCTCAATCGACCGTAGATGCAGTGGCAAGTGTGCGGATCCAGGCCAAGTTTTAGCCTTGGCGGAGAGGCCTAGTGCTTCTTGTAAGTAGGTAAGCGCTTCGTTCATTTCCATCTTTTTCGCTTAGTTCCAGTTAATATTGGAATTATGCATAATTTTCGGAAATAACGAAATTTCTATCAGGTATGGACCAGCATTTGAGTTTTCAAAATATCTCGAATCAACTGAGCGATTCGGGATACAATGTTTATAGAAAACGACGCATCCCGCGTAAGTGTTAAGGAGCGCGGGCAGCCTAGTTTTCTAACGTGTTAAACGGCCGGGCTGCAACCCCGGCCGTTTTTATTTGCGCTTGCGGCGCAAACGCCGAGAACCGTCCGCACCGCGCGTGCGCCTACGGACCTTAAACCGAACCTCATACGAGTCAAAAAACGCGATGACGAACGAGCCCACCGCCGCAAGGGCGGCGAGCACGTTAAGGAATTTCAGCATTTGGGGACCTCCGATCGAGTCGTCGGCCGCCCGCGCACGGAATGCGTCGCAAAGCCATTTTACCGCGAGTACTCGCACTTACAGCTGGTATACGCGATTTTGACAAACATTTGTTCGATAATCATACGATTGACCCTTCGGACAGTGGAGCCCAACCGCATTGTCCGGCATATTTGCGTTTTCAAAACAGCCCGAATCGGCGGGGCGATCCGGGATACAATGCCAGTAGGAAACGACGCACCCCGCGTAAGTGATCGAAAGCGCGGGTGGCCTAGTTTTCTGGTTTTGTTAAATGCCCGGGATCCGACCCCCGGGCATTCTTATTTGCGCTTGTTGCGGCGCAAATGCCTTCCACCGTCCGCACCGCGCGTGCGCCTACGGACCTTAAACCGAATCTCATACGAGTCAAGAAACGCGATGACGGATGAGTCCGCACCGGACGGTGGAGGCTGCCTGTGTTGTCCAAAAAGAACGGGGCAGACTCCAGCGTGGAGTCTGCCCCGAAAAGAGAATGGCAAAGCAAGAACGTGGATGGACGAGAAAAGTGTCCGCAAGTCTCATGGCCATCGCATCCCACCTGCCAAAGGGATGGGTGAGCGAGCGTTACTCCCGCTCGGACTCCTCAGCCTGCTTACGGCTGCGGACGAGGTGTGCCACGCCAATGCACAGCACCGCGCCGCCAGCAATCCAAGTGAAGGTCACGCCGTTAAGGCCGGTAAGCGGGAGGCCGGAGCCCTTCTGGTCGACAATGGTAAAGCTGAGTTTGCCGACTTCAGCTTTCGCGGAGTTCTGCTGGATGACATTTTCACCTGCCACAATGGCGCTCGTAGTGTCGGGCGTCACATCCGTACCGTCCTGATTGAGCGTGCGGCTGATAGTAAAGGTCACACCGCTTGCTGCGGAGTTATTGTAGCCAGGCGCAGGCTTAACCTCCTTGAGGATATAGGTGCCCTCGTCGAGGCCGACAACGTTAATCTTGCCGTTGCTGTCAGTTGTCAGAATTGCATTATCCTTAGTTGACGTCGTGGTACCGTCGGCCTTGATAAATTCGCTGGAGTCTTTCTCCTGTAGCGTGAACTGAACGCCTTCGAGGGTCTTGTGCTTGCCAGTCTCATCCTTGTCGTTACCAACCTTGGTGACGTCGATGCCGTAGGTGTAGTCGTAGGCAGGATGCGTAACCGTAGTGCCGGTACCGTCGGTGTGCGGGTTGTTGGAATAGGTCAGTTTTACCGTGTTTGTCTGGGCCTTACCGAGAATGTTCTCGTTAATCTTGTTAGCAACAAGTTTTGCCTGGTAGTTCACATAGACCTTTGAATTACCGCCAACGACAATGGGCTCACCGGCCTCATTCTTTACTTCTTTGAGATTATCGAAAGAGACAGTGAGTTTATTGTTGCTTTCCTCAGAAGGATAGTTCACTGTATAACAACTGTCCGCTACGACCGTATCGCCAATTTTGACCTTAACGACCGGCTTACCGTTCTCGTCGCATACCGGCACCATCGTAGAAGGAAGCTCGTCGGTAAAAGCATAGCTGTACTTAGTGTACGTATTGATGTTGCTAGCAACAGTGCCGGCAAGCTGATAATCAATCGGCTGCTCAGAGGCAGAGTCGGCGGACTTGTTGGGAGCACTGAAAACGTCCTTGCTATTGTCCGTAACAAACTTGCCGTTCTTGTCATCCTTGACGGCCTTGGTCACGTTGGGGACGTCCTTCTTGGGCTCCGCCTTTACATCTTCACCACCGACGACAGTGAAGATTGGCGAGGTATAGGCGTCGGTATTGCCGTTGGCCGAATCGCTAGATGTGGTCGAACCAACATTTGCAGTCACAAAGAGCCAATAGCCGGTGTTTAAAGCCTTAAAGTCTCCCTTGCTGGAATCGCCTGGGTTTGTCCAGGTTAGAGTCGAACCCTCAAGTGCGGCAGCAATCTTATCCAACGTGGAGCCAGCGTCAACCTTGGCAGTCTGGCCAACATTATCACCGGCATTATCTTTAATGTACTTGGCCCAAGCCTGAGCGCCTGCATTCGCATCAGGAGCCTTCGCGACGCCAGCAAATGCACCAGTCACAACATTCATAACATCAGGCGACGCCCAATCAATATCGGAAAGGATCTTATCGCCAGACCAGGCACTTCCATCATAATTCTGCGTAACCTTTGCCTTGAAAATCTGGATGCCCTTAAAGGTTGTGTCCTTATAGGTCTTCTCGTCAATCTTTACATTGCCGTTCTCGGCCACCGTCGGCGTACCCTCAGCAAACGCCATGGTCACCGGAGCCATCACGCCGCCGAAGCTCAACGCGGCTGTAAGGCCTGCCGTTACTGCCAGGCGGGCGATGTTCTTGCTCATACTCATCTTCTTTTCCTCTGCTTTCTGCTCGAATTCCATTTGATCTAAATCTGTCTGTCTGTGTCTTAGCATCTACTTCGCTACGTCTCGCCCCGCTCTCTGTGGGGCTGCCAGCTACTCTTTATGGCTGCCACCTCCCCGCTTGACCAGGAGCGCGACCACGATGAGTGCGGCTCCGGCGACCGCTGCGGCGGCCGCGGCGTACATTGCCATATCGCCAGTCGAGGGCATAAAGCCTCCGGTGGTAATGCTAGGGGGTGTGCCGGTGGGCGTGTTGATGAGCGACGCCTCCAAGCTGCCCGTCGACCCGTCCGCGCTGTCGGCGCGCAGGGGCGACTCGGCCGTGATGGTGAGCTTGGGCTTGGCGGCGGCCACCTGGTCGACGTCCAGGCCCTCGGCCTTGACTGTCACTGAGCGCGTGCCCTCGAAGGCGGTGTAGCCCTTGGGTGCCTTGAGCTCGCGGACCTCCAGCTTGCCCGAGTCCACGCCCGAGACGGTCACGCGGCCGTCCTCGCCCGTGGTGACGGTGGCCTTGCCCTCCGCATCCCACGTGCCGTCGGCCGCTAGCGTGCGACCGCGGTCGTCGGCGATGCTCAGGACCGCCCCGGCAAGCGGCTTGTCGCCGTCGCTGCCGCGCTTGGTGAGCGCGAGATCCCAGGTGTAGGCGCACGCGTCGTCGCTCGGCGTGCGGGTGAAGCCGGCGTCGCCGGACTGGTCGGCAAAGGGAGAGCGCGGGTAGCGCAGGTAGACCTCGTTGGGGTTGCCCTTCGCGATGCCGTGGTTGCACGCGCTGTTGAGCGGCGCGTTGTACACGGCGACCACGCGGGCGCCCGCGGCGAAGGCGTCGGCCCCGCCGAGCTCGGCGATGAGGTCGCCGGTGCGCACGGTGAAGGTTCCGTCCGCCGCTACCTTGGTGGCGCACTGGGACGTGATGTCGGTCCAGCCCTTCGCGGGCTCGGTGCCGGCGCGGCCGTCCTTACCGGTCGAGACGGCGTCAAAGCCGCCGTCCGCGCCCGCCGCCACGTACACGCGCATGCTCGCGGCGACCTTGGAGGAGTCGAGCCCCGCGCCCATGGTGTCGACGAACTGCACCGTATAGGTGTCGTAGGCCGTGAGCCCCGCCGGGACCGTGGCAGAGAGGCGCCAGTACAGGTCGTCGGCGACCGTGGCGTCGGCGGCCTTCTGCCATGCGGCGGTGCTGTCCTCCAGCACGTGCTTGGCAACCTTGGGCGTCGCCGCCTTGGGCTTGACGGTGACGGCGCTGCCGCCCACCAGGGCCATGATCGGCGCGGTGCCGACCTCGCCTTGGGCGATGGCGTCGTCGTCGGCGACGATGAGCCAGTAGCCGCAGTGCAGCTCGGCCGCCGTACCCGCGTTAAGGGCCACGAACACGGCGCCAGAGCTCTGGAGGGAACGAGCGAGCTGTGCGCTCAGCGCGCTCGTAAGGTGGGAATCGGTGTTGAGCCACTCGGCAGCTTCCTGCGCGGTGGTCTGGGAATTGGGCATGCCGGCGCTGTGCAGCACAGGCAGTGCGGCGTCGCGCGCGGCGTCGCTTGCCCAGGTGAGGTCGGTGGCGATCTTGGCGTCGCTGTCGCCGTCGACGACGTTGGCGCTAAAGATCTGGTAGGCGTCGTAGCTGCTCGCCACGGTGCCGCTCACCGTGATGGAACCGGTCGAGGTCGGCGCGGCCTGCGCGGAAGCGGGGAACATAACCGCGCAGGTGCCGACCACGAGGGCAAGCAGCGCAAACAAGATCGGGAAGGAGCAAACTTTCTTATTCACGACGCTCACCTCCCTTCGCATTCGCCTTGCGACGAATGTGCATCCAGGCCGCAGCAGCGCAAAGCACCGCCGCGCCGGCAAGGTACGTCAGAGTGACGCCCGACATACCAGAAAGTGGCAATGAGGTGGAGTAGGTGTTAGTGAAGGTGGGGGTGTCAGTGTCGGTGAGCTCGTGGTCATCGGTATCGGTGGCTTTCCACGTACCGTCGGAGCCAACGGTCCCCTTCCTATAGGTCACCTTACAGCCGATGTTCCCATTGGCATCGTCCGTTGCAACAACCGTGAACTTGTAGACCGAATTATCGAACTTGTAATGCGAGAAAATCGAGCTATCGTCCTTCTCGCACATATAGTACGTGAAGGTCTTGGAAGCGCCACGGCCCGGAACATCAGTATCATTCTTCTTCAAGCTGTCAAGCGTGTAAGTAATCGTGGGGAAGTCCTTGGTCTGAGGATTGCCGCCACCGGCAGAGGTCGAGACGGTCTTGACGCTGTCGCCCGTAAAGTTCTCATTATCCGCAAACTCGAGCGTAAACTCCTTCATCTCGCCACCCTCAACGACCTTAGTCGCCTTAGGAGTCCAAGAGCCGCTGGAAGTGTACGGATTGTACTTGTTGGTGAAGGTCTTTTCCCCATTGGAGCCAACGACCACATAATAATAGCCGTCAGAATCTGCCTGCACAGGACGCGGATCGCTAGTTGAATCACCGAAGTGCTTGGTTACAGTCATGCCATTGATCGTGTAGTTATGGATTGTAAGCTGTTTGGTCTCGGTCGCATTATCCAGAATCGGAACAGACATGAGCACATCTGGCTTGCCTTCTGCGAGTTTAACCGTAATCTCGTACACGGCCGGGTCGTACGTGATGTCGGAATCAGTGCCAGCATTTTCAACCAAATAGTATGTAATCGTGCCAGTCGTACCGTTCGCTGTGAACTGCTCACCAAGGTCAAACTTGATGATGCCACTTGCATCATTACTCGCAGTTCCAACCTCGGTGCAAGCGTCAGGAGTGAATACCCCGCGAGCGATAGGATCACTCGAATCCTTGCGGTAGACCGTAAAGGTGAAATCCCCAGCCTTAAGCTCACGGCCGGCCAACTTCTTGGTCGCCTTCAGCTTAAGGCTCGGGTAGACGTACGTATCCGCAGGCACGCCTAGGTACAAGTCGCCATTCGACATGATGCCGCCACCATGGTCCCAGGAATAGTTGCCCGTGATGAAAGTTCTGGCAGCTTTCTGCGCATTATTCGCTTCATCACTTCCAACTTTGACATCCGACTTCAGACCGACGCTCCGATAAATCTTCACGCCGCCATTGGCAGGGATCTTGATAGCCTCATAGAGTTCGTCGTTATCACTGAGTTCTTTGTTATCACTGCGTTCTTTGCTTCCCGAATACTTGGCGTCTCCGTCGCCGAGCATCTTGCCGATTACCGCCGCAAGCGGTTCCTGATGGCCAGCCGCTGCCGCAAGGAAGAAATCGGCATGACCGTTATCGCGAAACACCTTCGATTTGTATGCATCTATATCTTGATTCTTGCCACTACCACCACCTGAAAGATGGGGTTTAGCTTCATTGCCGGTATTGTTCTGTGAGTTGTAACCATATTTATAATCGTCTTTAAAACGATCTCCGTCATCATACTCAGCGCCGGCAGACGAATTGCCAAAGATTGCCGTGCCCTCAGTGTTCGTTACCAACGTCTTGCCCGTGGGGCAGACTGCAACGCCACCGCCGTAGCCGCCAGCTTCATTGGCGCTAATGTACGAGTTATATATGAATAGCCTACCAGCAGTATATTCCTTGCCTTGGTCTGAGTTTCCCTGAACAAAGATGCCGCCGCCACCCCAGTCAAAGCGAGACATGCAGTGATTGTTAGTGATATAGACATTATTGTCTTCAGTGCCGTTAATCATCGCGTCAACCATCTGGCCCACTCGAATGCCGGCACCTTCAGATCGGTAGCTCACGTTAGAGGCAATAATTCCTCCCGTGATTTTCAGCCACGCCATACCCGTACGGGGTTGAGTATTACGGTTGACATCCGTGACATAAACACCGCCGCCGGCTTCCTCGGAGTAGTTGCCGGTAATCTGGCCACCAGAAATAGTGACATTGGCGCCGTTATTGGCAGCAAGCCCAGCGCCGCCATGGTCACCGTTGCCATCCTTGTTGCAGAATTTAGCCATTCTATTATTCGTGATATAGCCACCAGAAACGGACACGATGCCGCCTACGGCCATAATGCCGCCGCCATAGCCAGGTTGATCGCTTTCCCCATTGAACGTCGCATTGCCCGAAATAACCGCATTTTCCGAAATAGATACGCTCGAGCCGTTCGAGTACACACCGCCGCCATTGGGAGCGTAGTTGCCTGCGATCACGCCACCGGTCAGTTTAAGGGTCGTACCTTCATCTTTGAGTTCGATGCCTGCGCCTTGGCTCCTAGAGGTTGCACCGCAAACGTAGCCACCGCTCATATTGACGATGGAGCCGTTCTCGGCATAGATGAGGCTGCCGACATTGCAGTCCTTTTTCTGCGTAAGCGTACCGCCCCGAAGGTTAAACTTGCCGTGATTGTAGACGTTAATGAGCTTCAACGCGGAACCCGTGGGCGCAGTTGAGACAATTGCACCCTTGATGTTGACCGTATGTGTTTCAAGCGTTTCCGCCGTGCTCGTACCGCTAGCGGACGACTTGGTTACGTAATAGGTGAGCGTGGTCGGGATGTCATCGTTGTCATAGTCGTCGACCTTGCCATTTTTGCCATAATTTTCGCTAGTAAAAGTCTGGCCTTGATCCTGCAGCGGCTGAGTGCCTTTGATCTCATCCACACCCGGATTAGAATCCGTGATTGTAAACTCGGCACTATTGCTCACACTGAAAAGCGGCTTATTATCATTGCTCGAGTGCTTTATTTTGTAGCCATTAAGATCAAGGGTGATATTGCTACCTTTCTTATTGAGAAAGATTTCGCCGTTGCAGTCTAGGTCCTGCATCAATTGAAAACTGCCGGACTGTTTTTCCGCAACGCCCTGAAGTTTCTGGCTAAGCTCAGCTTCATTGTTAATTTTCACAGCAGCCGTTCCGGCTTGCTCACCTTCCGCAGCCGCGACAACGGTTTTGTCATCCGAAGTCGTTGTACCCTCGTTCTGCTGCTCTTCCTCGGACTGTCCCTCAAGCTGGGCATCGTCGCCAGTCTCGTCGCCCTCGGTCTCGTCACTATTCTGGTTTTCGGTATCCCCGTTGTTGGTGCTGCCTACATCAGTAGACTCACTTGAGGAACCCCCCCCCATCACAGTTTCCTCGGTAGAAACCATCTGGGCGTCGTTGGCAATGGCCTGCGAGATCGGGGGCATGACGAGCGACAGCACCAGGCTCAAAACGGATGCTCCGCAAAAAACGCCTGCCAGTACACGGCGCGTCACTTTATTACTCTGCTTAGATTTGTCCGAATTCGCTTTCATCGATGTCTCCTCCCCAAGAGACCGCGATCTTGCTCTTTCACTATCAAACGTATCTGCGCAATCTGTAATTGCGCACGCTTATAGTTCATATTGTAACGATTGTTTGAACATCTAAGCAAAAATACCGATAGTTTTGTAGCGAATTCTCAATTCTCTTGACATTCGCTCGGATTTACCTTCGTTTATTCGCTATGAAATATCTATTTCTACTGGTAATTAAGCTAGTTATCATTTTTTAATAGCATTTTATTTATTTGCACAACATTTTGCTCAAGAGCATGCGTCCTGTGAACGGTCGCAAATCGACCGTGAACGGTAGATCATTAACCGGGAGGAATAGACTACCAAATTGATGGGAATATCTTTAACCCATCGGTGGTTAGAAGTGAGATGTTCATACAACCAAATTTGAATTTGCGCGCAGTTTTTAGGCATCAATTCGCCCAAATCGCCTGAGGCCACCACAAAGGTGCCTGCTCCCTTTGTAGTGGTTCTCCCCCGGCGCTACAGCAGATGCTCCTCGATAAAGATCGCGATGCCGTCTTTGTCGTTGCTGGCGGTTACAAAATCGGCGGCGGCGCGGGTGGCGTCGCTGCCGTTTGCCATGGCCACGCCCACGCCGGCGTCGGCCACCATGCAGGTGTCGTTGTCGGCATCGCCAAACACGCAGATGTCCTGGAGCCCCATGTCGTTGAATTCCGCCACGCGCACAAGGCCGCGCGTCTTGGACACGCGCGGATCCATGAACTCGTAGAGTCGCTGCGTGGTTTGCAGGGCAGCCGCCTTAACGGTGTCATCGGCAAACGTCGACGCCCGCTCAATCACCCGCGGCATTACTTCGGGCGCCATGGTAAACATCACCTTGGGCTGCGGCTCGCGCAAGAACTCGGCAAAATCGACCACCTGGTAGGGCACGCCGTCGACGCGCGACAGGTGCTCGACGCACGCGTTGCTCTCGGGCACGTAGAACACGCCGTCTCGGGGGCAGACGGGCGTTGCCGGAAGGTCCGCCATGTGCTTGCAGATGCGCGCGATGGTCTCGCCCGGCAGCGGATAGCTCAGCTCGTTGATGTTGTGCGCACGGTCGATGACCTCGGCGCCACCGCAGCCCACCAGCACGTCCACCAGGCCTTCGATGCCCCAGAGCTCGTACATGGCCTCGGTCGCGTGGGCGTCGCGCCCGGTGCACAGGCCAAAGAGCACGCCGCGCTCGCGCAGGGCGCGGATCGCGGCCACAGTGCGCGGGGACACCGTGTGCTCGCTCGTGAGCAGCGTGCCGTCGATATCGCAGAACACGGCTTTAATGTGGCTGAAGGTGGCGTCCATGGGGCCCTTTCTGGGTAGCGTGGCGGTGTGGGGTGTATTCGTGAACGGCGTACATGGTATACCTAGGCGCAAGCGCGGCCCGTCAAAGCAAAAACCACCACAAAGGTGCCTGGCCCCTTTGTGGTAATCGCGGCGTCTACGGGCCAAACCATCACAACATTCGACGCTTTTCGTCAAAATCGCGATTTTCATCGAATGTTGTGATGGTTTTCACTGCCTTGCGGCACGATCAAAATGCCGGCGTCCAAACAACAGCAACGCCGCGGGAACCGCCGTCACGACCATACCCGCCCCCACGAGTGTCCGTTGTACGCCAAATGTCGCCGACAGCCACGGGGCAATCGCCAGCGGCGCCACGCCGGCAAACATATTGCCAAAGCCCATGACCGAGTTCACTCGACCGAGCTGCTCGAGCGGGGCCGTCGTTTGCACAATGGTGTTGTGGAGCGGGTTGACGACGCCCCACGCCACGCCCAGGAAAATCTGGCCGACGAGGGCTACACCCACGTACGGTGTTCCCACATAGAGCAAACTTCCCAGGCCCACGGACATAAGCGCCACGAGCAGCGTTTTAAGGTTGACCAGGTGCGGCGGCAAGCGGAGCGCGAGGACGGCGCCCAGCACCGCGCCGACACCGCTGGCCGACGAGAGCCAGCCCATCCACTCAACACCGACGTGCAGGACATCGCGATAGAAAAACGACTCGAGCGGATCGAAGGCTCCGTAGCCAAAGTTCGAAAGAAAAATGATGCAGAACAGTAGCGCGAGGACGCTGTTGGTGAAGACTGTCTTGATGCTGACTACGAAGGTGGCGCGGGCGGACGTGCTGGGGTTGGAGCTTTGTCCCGCACGCTCCCCTTCCTCTGTCGAATCGGCATCCGCATGCCCGGCGACATGGCTGGTCTGCGGCCTAAAGCCCCAACCGACGACGAACGCCAGCACGGTAAAGAGCATCATAAGCACGAACACCGCACGCGACGATGCGGCCGCCGCAACAAAGCCGCCCAGCGTGGGACCAACGATGATACTCACGTTTGAAAACATGGCGATGGCGGAGTTGATGTCTTTGAGCTCGACAGGATCGTCGGTGAGGTAAGCCGGATAGGATGTGGCGATGGCCTGGGCGAATCCCATCGTAAAGCCCAGAAACACCGCGCTGAGCAGGACGACGCCGGTCGCGCTACCAAAGGCGATGATTGCCGTGCCAGTTGCGAGCGTGCCGACGATGCTCAGCAAGAAATGGCGGCGCGGACCCCATGCGTCGAGCGCAGCGCCGCCCGCAAAGGATCCCAGGATCACGAAAACGTTCATGAACAGGACGGCCAGCGATGTCGCGACGACCGAGGCATCGTCCGCATAGGTAAGCGTTCCGATGACGCCGATAAAGTAGCTGGTCTGAAACCCGGTGTAGATGAGAAAGTGCATCGCCACCAGGCGCTTGGCCTGCACGGACAGCGACGAGCGGACTTCTGGGAATACAGATGTGGGCATGGGTGCTCCTTATCGCATACGAATAGCGGGCAGCGTCCATTCATCCGCTGTCCATTGGCTCAATCTATCCGTATGCCTGACTAGGGTCGCATCGAGCCCCTTCCGTCTTTCCGCCCAGCATGAACTACTTGGTAGATTGTAAGGCATGCCCCACACATCTACCAAAGCAAAAACCACCACAAAGGTGCACTGCCCCCTTTGTGGTGGTTGCGGCGTTTACGCTGGTTGAGACTTGGCTAGGCCAGGTCGGCGCCGTTGGACTCGATGACCTTCTTGTACCAGAAGAAGCTGTCCTTGCGGCTGCGGGCAAGCGTGCCGTTGCCGTCGTTGTCCTTGTCGACGTAAATGAAGCCGTAGCGCTTCTTCATTTCGCCGGTCGAGGCGCTCACCAAATCGATGCAGCCCCACATGGTGTAGCCCATCAGGTCCACGCCGTCCTCGATGGCAATCTCCATCTGCTTGATATGCTCGCGCAGGTAATCGATGCGGTAGCTGTCGTGAATCGAACCGTCCGCCTCGACCTCGTCCACCGCGCCTAGGCCGTTCTCGACGATCATCAGCGGCACCTGGTAGCGGTCGTAGACCTCCTCCAGGTAGTAGCGCAGGCCCTCGGGGTCGATCGCCCAACCCCAATCGCTCTTCTTGAGGTACTCATTGCCGGCACCACCAAAGATGTTGCCCTGCTCCAACAGCACCGGGTCAGCCGTGGCCGTGGCGCTCATGTAGTAGCTAAAGCTGTAGAAGTCGACCTTGCCGGCGGCCAGCGTGGCGGCGTCCTCGGGCGAGACCTCCACGTGCACGCCTTCGCGGCGCCACACGCTGGGCGCCCACGAGGGATACGCACCGCGCACCTGCACGTCGCCACAGTAGAAGTTCATCTCGCGCTGCTGCTTTTGGGCGGCCAGGACGTCGGCCGGGTTGCACGTGTGCGGATAGCAGGCGTTGCCGGCGATCATGCAGCCGATCTTGTTCTGGGGATCGATCTGATGGCCCATGGTGACGCACTTGGCGCTCGCCAGGAACTGGTGGTGCAGGGCATCGAAGCGCGCCTGCGGATCGTCCCAGTCGCAGTCGCCAAAGACCATGGGCGTGTCAGTCGCCTCGGGCACCATGCCGCCGCCCATCACGCCGCCAAAGCCGCCCATGAGCAGGCAATTGATCTCGTTAAAGGTGAGCCAGTAGCGCACCAGGCCCTTGTATTCGGTCATGACGGTGCGGGCGTAGTTGAGGTAGAAATCGATGAGCTTGGGATTCTTCCAGCCGCCGTAGTTTTTGGACAGGCCATAGGGCAGCTCGTAGTGGCTAAGGGTGACCATGGGCTCGATGCCCTGCCCCTGACAGGCCTGGAACACGCGGCGGTAGAACTCGATGCCGGCCTGGTTGGGCTCGGCCTCGTCGCCGTTGGGGAAGATGCGGCTCCAGTTGATGGACATGCGGTAGCACTTAAAGCCCATCTCGCCAAAGAGCTTGATGTCGTCGAGATAATGATGGTACATATCCACGGCCTCGTGGCTGGGATAGTGGTACTGGGGCAGAATGCCGTCGGTAATGTGGCGCGGCTCGGAGACCGTACCGCCAGTCATGATGTCGGGGACACCGAGGCCCTTGCCGTCCTCGTTGTATCCGCCTTCGCACTGATTGGCGGCAGTGGCGCCGCCCCACAGAAATCCATCGGGAAAAGCCATGTTGGCTCCTTTCGTACGTGTTGGGATGTTGCACGGGCGCCGAAACGGCGTCCGCAGGACCAATTTGCGTCCTGCTCGGGGTCCGCGCAGGAACCGCTGCCACGAAACCGGCCTATCTACTACGTTTTACCGCAAATCACCGACCACACCGCAATTGTCAATAATAAAACCGCAGGTAGAAGGCTTGACGGTTTTCGGAAAACCGCCGTGTGGTTAGTCCCTGCCACCTAAACGTAGTAGATAGGCCGGTTTCGTGGCGAGGCATGTTGCGGGACGCGCACGGACCGACCCATCGAAACTATGCCGGCTTAAGATATGCGGACGGAGCTGACGGAGACGACGTTTGCCCAGATAAAACCGACCAAAATAAACCTGTTCCTTATTGGCAGGTTTTAAAAGCCGGCAGGGCGCTTGTCCCCGCCGGCCTGGTACCGAGTCTTTGTCGTTTGGGCTACTTGGCAGCCTCGGGCTTGTAGGTGACAAACTCGATTGCGAAGCCCACGGCGGCACCCACGAGCGAGGCAACGATAGCCCAGATCATGTGGTTGATGCCGTTAACACCGGAGGGATCGATGAAGGACAGCCAGTTGAAGACGCCCAGACCGCCGGACATGTACACCACGGCGCCGGAGATGCCGATGATGAGGCCGCCCACGGCAGAACCGATGCTGGCGTTGATGAAGGCCTTCTTATCGGGCAGGGCAACACCGTAGATAGCGGGCTCGGTGACGCCAAAGAAGAAGGCGGAGATCATGGCCGGCAGTGCGATGCCGCGGAACTTCTCGTCCTTGTTCTTGAGATACATGGCAAAGAGCACGGCGCCCAGCGAGAAAGAGTGGGCGATAACGGAGCCCAGAACGTAGTCGTAGCCCAGAGTGGACAGGTTGACCAGCGCGATGGGCACGAGGGACCAGTGGAAGCCAAAGATGACCAGGCACATCCAGAAGGCACCGACGAGGGTGCAACCCAAGATGGAACCGATCATGGGCAGGCCAAACAGCAGCGCGAAGAGCTCACCGAGCAGGTTGGTGATGAGCGTGGCGATGGGGCCAATGACCAGGTAGCCAAGGGTGACGGTGACGGTGACGACGATCAGCGGGGTGAAGAACATCTTCATAGAAGCGGGCATCCACTTCTTAACCCAGTGCTCGAGGGTAGAGCCGAACCAGATCATGAGCAGGATGGGGATAACGGAGCTGGTGTAACCCGAGGCGGGCATGATGAGCGGCAGGCCCAGGAACGTGGTGTACCAAGAGAAGGTACCGGCAAAGCCGAGCTCGACGGAGCCGACAACCTCACCCGAGGTCAAGGCAACCATGGTGGGGTACACCAAAGCAAAGGCGATGGCCATGCCGTTGAACTCGCTCATCTTGAACTTCTTGGCCGCGGTAAAGCCAAGCACCACGGGCAGGAAGTAGAACATGCCGTCGGCGACGGTGTAGAGCAGCGTGTAGGCGCCGTCGTTAGCAAAGCTCGGGACCAGGAAGGTAGCGAGCGCCAGCAGGCCCTTCATGATACCGGCAGCGGCGAAGGTGCCGAGCATGGGGGCGAAGATGCCCGAGATGAGGTCGATGATCACATCGGTAACGCCCTTGGGAGCGGCATCGTCGTCATCGGCGTCGACGGCGCCGCCGTCGCTAAAACCGCCGGCCTTGAGAACGGCGTCGTAGACGTCCTCGACGATGTTGCCCACAACAACCTGGTACTGGCCGTTGGCGTGCATGACCTTGATGACGTTGGGTAGCTCGGAGATTGCCTCGTCATTGGCCTTCGACTCGTCCTTGAGCTTAAAACGAACGCGGGTAATGCAGTGTGCGACGCATTTGACGTTGGACTTACCGCCAACCAGCTCTACGATCTGGGCAGCAAGATCGTCGTATTTACCTGCCATGATCTGTCCTCTCTTTTCCAAATTTCGACAAAAATATCCCCTACCGCGAGCCGGTACCTTGCCCGCAGCTAGAAACCAAAAAGAATTGTTGCGATTGCCGCCGGGCTGGCGGCGCGTGTTACTCGGGCTGCGAGCTCGATCGCAGACGGTTGATATGCATCATCAGATACAGGAGCTCCTCGTCCGAACAGCTCTGGTTGAACTCTTTCTCGAAGACGCGGTTGATGGCGTAGGCGCACTGGTAGGCCTCGGGAAAGTCGCGGGCGGCCTGCATGAACAGCGAGGAGTTCTCGGTCTGCGTGCAGTTGCCTTTAACAAGGCGACGGACCAAAAAGCGCAGGTGCGCAAGAAAGCGAATGTAGCTATACGACGCCGTGTCGAGCGAGCAGCCGAGCTGCTTTTCCACGGAATGAGTCACCTCGTCGAGCACGCGGGTGCTCTTCATGATGAAGTCCATGTCCTTGGCACGGCCCATGCCGTCGACCTCGGCGTTGACGATGTGGAGCGCGATGCTCGTAGCCTCGTTTTGGCCGAGCACAGCCCCGGTGTGTTCTTGCACGATGGCAAGTGCCGCCTGGCCAATCTGGAGCTCGCGCGGGTAGATGAAGGCCACCTCGTGCTCGAGCGGGTTGGGCGCGTTGAGCTGGTCGTCGTCGCGCTGGACGGCAAACTGCAGGTGATCTGCCAGGATAAAGGGAAGGCCGCCGGACAGCTTGCAGCCGAGCTGCTGCGCCGCGAAGCAGGCGATATCGCTTGCCGCGAGCAGCACGTCATCGGGAAGGGTGCCGACCATGTCCTGCAGGCTCTCGGGGACGTTATAGAATTTGCGCTGGATGAGCGACTCGTCGGAAAGCTCGTAGGGCATGTCGTGGAAACCGATGCCCTTGCCAAAGACAACAACCTCTCGGCCGTCATCGCTGGCGGCGAGAGCAACGTTATTGTTGATCTTCTTTAAAATGAGCATGAAAAAACTCCTCGGACATCGGCGCTAGACGACGGGGCGCTATTCCTCGTCTTCTATTATGCGCAAGTGATGCCTCCCGAGGAGTAACAAACTTGTAAGCACGGGTGTGATTGTGCACGAAACTTGCACGCCGCGTAACCCCAGTCTACGTGAAAGTCCGCCGAACGGTAGAAAAACGCCCGCGAACGGCAAAACCACCACAAAGGAGACTGGCCCCTTTGTGGTGGTTTTAGCGACTACTCGCGTGGGATGCCGTAGGGGTTGTAGAGGTCTGCAAAGGCAAACGTGCTGGTAGTAGGGTCAAAATCGAGCTCGAGCACACAGCAGTTGCCGATACGGTTCTTCATTTTGAGCGGATCCACGCCCACGGTGCGCATGACCTGAGCCACTGCGGCGCCATGGCCCACGCACAGCACGCTCTCGTGCCCGGGACGCTGCATGAGCTCGGTGATGGTCGCCATCATGCGCTCGCGAAACTCAACCTCGCCCTCACCGTCATACTGCTTATAAAAATCACCGTAGGGCAGGCGCGGATTCAAATCCTCGCTCGCACCCTCAAACTTGCCAAAGTTCCATTCCTTAAGGCCTTTGACGCGCTCGTAAGGCTGACCGGGAAATGCCAGCTCGAGCGTGTCGCACGCGCGCTCGGATGTTGAACTGTAGGCATGGTCGAACGTAAGGCCGCGTTCGCGCAGCGTCGTGCCCACGGCCTTGGCCTGCTCGATTCCCAATTCGGTAAGCGGCGAATCACACCAGCCCTGCTTACGGCGAAGCAGATTAAAAAGCGTCTGACCGTGGCGCATAAAGCACAGCTTTGACATGGAACCTCCCTGGAAAGTGTTTTCCTATGCGATTATGGCACCTTAAAGCAGCTCCGAGCCAAAACCACCACAAAGGTGCCTGGCCCCTTTGTGGTGGAAGTGACGTTTGCCCAGATAAAACTTGCCAAAATAAACCTGTCCCTTTTTGGCAGGTCTGTGTTATGGCGGCGCAGCGAGCCGGTTCCAAGTGCCCCAGGTCGCCGCGAAAGAGGAGCGACGCGTACTTTGGTACGCGAGCGACGGTTTGAGCGGCGAGATGGGGTGCTTGGGGCCGGCGCAGCGTCAAGCCTGAAGGTGGTCTTGGATCAGGTCGCAGATGGCTCGGGCGTCGTTGATGTTGATGGCTCGGGTCGCGAAGCCGGCGTCGAAGGCCTGGCGTGCCAGGGCCTCGTTGCAGGCGAGGGCCAGCGTGCGGCCGTCGACCAGATCGAGCGAACTCTTACCGCGCAGGCGATCGACGCCGGAGCGCGCAACGACGATGTTGTCGAAGCCCTCGGTCTTGTAGCCCTCGATGATCACCACGTCGACATCGTTGTAGCGTGACAGCAGCTCGCGCGCGGGCATCTCGTCCTCCTCGCGCGTGTCGGCGTACTCCGCCCAGCGCGTGGCGCAGATGAGACCCACGTGCTTGGAGCCGGCCTGGTGATGGCGCCACGTATCCTTAGCGGGCACGTCGATATCAAAGCCATGATGCCCATGATGCTTGAGCGAACCCACGCGCAGGCCGCGGCGGGTGAGCTCGGCGATAACCTTCTCGACGAGCGTGGTCTTGCCCGAGTTCTGGTAGCCGATAAACGCGATCGCGGGGACGGCCGGGGTGGGAGCCGCGGGCACGGCCGGGGCGGATGCGCTCGCGGGCGCGGCACCATCGGCAGCGGTTGCCTCGGCAGCAGCAGCTTGACGCTCCGCACGATCCCAAATGCCCGAGCGGCCACCCTCCTTGTGCAGCAGACGCACGTCGACGATCTCCATGCCGCGGTCGACTGCCTTGCACATGTCGTAGATGGTCAAGCATGCGGCACTCGCGCCGGTCAGCGCTTCCATCTCGATGCCCGTCTTGCCCGTCACGCCAGCCGTGACCAGCACATGAAAACCGACCTGTCCGTCGGGACGCGCCAGCGCCCAGCCCTCGGGCACGTCCTCGGCCGGCGTCCCCGCCGGAGCGATGGGCGCAATGTCGCACTTACTCTTGGTAATAAGCAAAGGATGGCACATGGGAATGATGTCGCTCGTGCGTTTGATGGCCATGATGCCCGCCACGCGCGCGCAGGCAAGCACGTCGCCCTTTTTGGCGCGGTCCTGCAGCACCATGGCCTGCGTCTCGGGATGCATGAGGATGGTACCCTCGGCGATGGCGGTGCGGTGCGTCTCGGCCTTGTCGGATACGTCGACCATGCGCACCTCGCCCTTAACATCCACGTGCGTCAGCTCGTCGCGGCGTGCGTCGCGGGTGGAGTCGGTGTCGTTGTCGCTCACGGACGGCTGCACGGCCGCGGACGCGGCGTCTTTGTTGGCAGACGTGGCTTTGTGGGCAGACATCGCGGCCCTGCGAGCGGCCTTGGTGGCATCGGCGTACCTGCTCTTGGCCATATGATCATCCTCCGATTTGGGACATAAATCGTTGCGTGCCCTCAATTATCGCGTGTTCCTGCGGTTTGTGGGCCACGGCATCGCGCCAAATCGAAAGCACCTGCATATCATCACCACGGCGTAGCGCCTCGCGCACCGAATACTCGGCATCGCTGAACAGGCAGGGGCGCACGCTGCCGTCGGCCGTCAGGCGCAGACGATTGCAGCTCGCGCAAAAATGGTTGGACATAGCGCTAATGAAACCGACCGTGCCCGCCGCGCCCGGAAAGCGCCAGTAGCGCGCGGGACCGGCGCCGGCGGGAGCGTCGTTGATGTCAAGCGGCTCAAGCTCACCCAGGCCCACCGCAGCGGCGCCGGCATTGATGCGCGCCCGCAGCTCGTCGCTCGGCACGGTGTCGCTCGCGTCCCACAACTCGGGATTGAGCGTGGGCGCATGCGGATCAACGGCGCAATGCGAGCTCGTGTGCTCGTCGCCGATGGGCATGTATTCGATAAAGCGCAGGTGAATGGGGCGGTCGACGGTCAGCCGCGCGAGAGCCCCCGCGTCCTGGTTGAGGCGGCGGACCACTACACAGTTAACCTTAACCGGCTCGAACCCCCAAGCAAGCGCCGCGTCGATGCCAGCCATGGTTTGCTCGAGCCGACCCAGGCGCGTGATCTTTCCAAAGAGTGTAGGGTCGAGCGTATCGAGCGAAATGTTGACACGGTCGAGCCCGGCATCTTTGAGCTGCGGTGCCAGCCTGGGCAGCAGAGCGCCGTTGGTGGTGAGCGAGATGTCCTCGATCTGCGAAATCGCGCGGATGTCACGAATGAGCGGGATAATGCGGCGGCTGACCAGCGGCTCGCCACCCGTCAGGCGCACGCGGCGAATGCCCTCCCCCGCCACCAGACGCACAAAGCGGGCAATTTCCTCGGCGCTGAGTAGCTCATCGTGCGCGCGCGGCGCCACGCCGTCGGCAGGCATGCAGTAGATGCAGCGGAAATTGCACTTGTCGGTTACGGCAATGCGCAGGTAGTTGATGTCGCGGCCAAAACCGTCATGTTGCGTGCGCTCGTCCACGCAATCCTCCCCTCGCGCAGGCCATTATTCTTCAGGGAACATAATACCGCACACGGGAACCGGGCCGACACGCGTACGACAGGACAGGCCATTCGAGCAAGAAGGCTTCCCGGGCCCATCCTCAGCATTCAAACCGTCCCAACATTCGATGCTTTTCCCGATATTGGCAAAAAACGTCGAATGTTGGGACGGTTTAGGTGTTCGCAGAGCTCGAAAGACGAGCTAGACGCCCCTAGAGGCCGCCGTTCCAGTGGCGAATCACGAATTCCCGCAGGTCATTCTGCCGTTTCTGGAACGCTTCGCTTCGGTCGCACTTAAGGCCCATAGCGAGCGCGATGGCGTTTATCGCCCGATGCAATTGCAGCCGGTTGGCAAACTGGGTCCCGGTGAGGACGATCATCCTAAAGCCCAGCGCGCTCAGCACGGTCATACGCTCCGCATCCGACGCGCTGCGCTGTTTATCAAGATGGTCCGAGCCGTTGTATTCAATCCCCGTACCGCTCGCAGGCGCATATACGTCGATCTCGAAATATCCGGCCTTTGCGAGATACTTGAACTCGCTGGGAACATCGACCCGATGGTTGAGCTCGATCTTGGCGTATCCCAGCCCGCCCTGGGAACGTTTTGCTACGACCATGATTGCGGTGGCCGTCTCCATGGGCGACCGCGCGCCATCGTGCACGCGCTTGAGCACGGCGGCCGCGCGTATAGCCCCCTGACGAGATCGGTTCTCATTGCAATAAGCAATCAAGTCGGCAACGGTATACCTCTGCCCCATCTCGATATAATCGCCTGTCGACAGATGATTCAAATGGTATCGGGCACAGATTTCATAGCCGTATTCCAGCTGCTCGGGCTCGCTCATCCACGAACCCGCTTGGACAAAGCACATGGCCTCATCAACCACCAGAAGGCCCTCTGCCACCTCGATAAGATGGCCTGGAGGCACCGGCGCCCCAAACACGTGGCACCTAAATCCAGCCGGCGTCGAGCGCTCAAAATCGAAGTTGACGAGCGTGTCGACATGATCGAGCTCTTCTCGTGGAATACCGAGCGAAACCAGATAGTCGGCAACGATCCCGACTGCCGTTGAAGCCCTCAGCCCCTTGGCATCGAGTCCCAACTTGGGCAAGCTCGCGGTCGGCTCCGCCTCGTTAGCAAGCGAGTCCTCATCGTATAGGCTGCTTGCTCGCGAGAGCGGCTCGGACGGGCGCACCACGTTGTGGTACAGCCAGGCAGTCTTATGGGACAGGACAATCGGCAGGTCCATGAGCCCTCCAATGGAGTCGGATAACCAACCTTATTCCCCTGTCCACGGGTCCGCACACCTTCGTGCACAAGAAAGCGATTTCACCCGGTCGAGTGGCAGAAAAACCATCACAACATTCGATGCTTTTCCCGTTTTTGGCAAAAAGCGTCGAATGTTGTGATGGTTTGAGACGAGGTGAGGAACACGGAGGGGCCAAAGCACCGTGCCCGAACGGGTTAATCCAGCTCTTTTAAGCCATGCGCCAGCTGCCAGTACTCGCCGTGCTGGGCGAGCAGCTCTTCGTGCGTGCCGCGCTCGATGATGCGGCCGTGTTCGAGGACCATGATGGCGTCGGCGTCGCGGACGGTGGACAGGCGGTGCGCGATCATAAACGTGGTGCGTCCGCGCATGATGCGGTCCATGCCGCGCTCGATGAGCTTTTCGGTGCGCGTGTCGATGGAGCTTGTCGCCTCGTCCAGGATGAGCACCGGCGGATCGGCCACGGCCACGCGCGCGATAGCGAGCAGCTGCCGCTGGCCCTGTGACAGGTTGGCACCATCGGCCGTAACCGGCGTGTCGTAGCCTTGTGGCAAGCGGCGGATAAACGAGTCGGCGCAGGCGGCCTCGGCGGCAGCGCGCACTTCCTCGTCGGTCGCGTCGAGCTTGCCAAAGCGGATATTCTGCGCAATGGTGCCGCTAAACAGGTGCGTATCCTGCAGCACAATGCCGAGCGACCCGCGCAGGCTGGCCTTGGCGATGTGCTTGACGTCGATGCCGTCGTACGTGATCTCGCCGTCATCGACCTCGTAGAAGCGGTTGATGAGGTTGGTGATGGTCGTCTTTCCGGCGCCCGTCGAGCCCACAAACGCGATCTTTTGCCCCGGCTTGGCAAACAGGTTGAGGTCCGTGAGCACACGGGTGCCCGGCACGTAGGAAAAGTCCACGGCATGGAAGCGCACGTCACCGGCAAGCGGGACCAAGCCGCACGTGAGCTCGGTACCGTCGGCAGCCACCGCACGGCCCGACTCATCAACGGCGGCCACATCATGCAGGTGCCCGTACGCGCCCACACCCTGGCCCTCGGGAATCTTCCACGCCCACGCGGCGTCGCCCGTCTGCACCAGCTCCACGCAGCCCTCGTCCACCTCGGGCTCAAGATCCATGGCGGCAAACAGGCGCTCAGCGCCGGCCAACGCGTTGAGCAAGAAGTTGCCCAGCTGCGTAAACTGGTTGATGGGCATGGCCGCCTGGCGTACAAAGACCAGATAGCTCGCGAGCGCGCCCACATCGGCCAGGCCGTTGATGCAGAGCATACCGCCCGCCACCGCGACGATCGCGTAGTTGGCATACCCGATTACCACAGTCATGGGCACCATCGAGTTGGCATAGGCCTGCGCGGCGCCGCCAGTACGACGCAGCTCCTGGTTACGCGTGTCAAAACCGGCAACGTTAGCCTGCTCGTGATTAAAGACCTTGATGACCTTTTGGCCCGAGACCATCTCCTCGACGTATCCGTCCAAATCGCCCAGCGACGCCTGTTGGGCGGCAAAAAAGCGCTTGGAACGCATGCCCGAGTAGCGCGCATACAGCACAATGGCCACATCGCACACGAGCGTGATAATCGTGAGCTGCCAGTTGAGGATGATGAGCATGGCCGTGGTGCCCACAACCTGAATGGCGGCCTGAATCACGTTGGCAAAGCTGTTGTTGAGCGCCTCGGAGACGGTGTCGACGTCGTTGGTGAAAAAGCTCATGATGTCGCCCGAGCGCGTGCTGTCAAAATAACTGAGCGGCAACGCCTGGATGTGCGCGAACAGGTCGCGGCGAATATCGGACACCACGCGTTGGGCCGCACGCACCATGATCTGTGAGTAGCCCAGGGCGGAGAGCACGCCCGCAGCGTAGATGACAGCGGTAAAGATAACCTGCCTAGCGAGCAGTTCCTCGCCGCCCGTTGCCAAACCGTTGACGATGGGGCGCACCATGTAGGTACCGGCAAGGCTTGCGATGGCGGCGACGGAAGCGAGCACGCCCACCGCGAGCAACGAGAACTTGGCATGCCCCATGTAGGAGAGCAAGCGGCGCATAGTGCGCTTGAGGTCGGCCGGGCGTGCTTGGGCTGCGGTCTTAGGCATGGCGCTCACCCCCTTCCAAGGGCGATCCGCTGGGAACGCAGGAAAACGGATCATTCGCGCAGCCATCGTCGCAGCCGTCGCCGGTGTCCGCGTTCCCCGCGAACTCCATCTGCGAGGCGTAAATCTCCTGGTAGATGCTATCGCCCGCCAGCAGTTCCTCGTGCGTGCCCACGCCGTGGACACGACCGTCGTCCAACACCACAATGCGATCGGCATCCATGACGCTCGCGATGCGCTGGGCGATGATGAGCACGGTCGTATCGGGAATCCGAGCGATATGCTCGCGGATCTTGGCGTCGGTCGCCATATCGACCGCGCTGGTCGAATCGTCAAAGATGAGCACACGCGGATGCTTGAGCAATGTACGCGCGATGCACAGGCGCTGCTTTTGTCCGCCCGAGACGCCGGCACCGCCCTGGCCCAGCTCTCCGTCCAGTCCGCCGATGCGATCCAGGAACTCGTCCACACATGCCGCCCGGCAGGCGCGCAGCAGCTCCTCGTCGGTAGCATCGGGCGCGCCCCACTGCAGGTTCTCGCGCACGGTGCCCGTGAACAGCACATTCTTTTGCAACACAATGCCCACGGCATCACGTAGGGTCGCAAGGTCATAGTCGCGCACGTCGCGTCCGCCCACAAGCACGGCGCCCTCGGTGGCGTCGTACAGGCGCGCAATCAGCTGCACAAGCGAACTCTTGCCCGAGCCCGTGCCGCCGAGGATGCCCACCGTCGAGCCGCTCTCGATGCGAAGGTCGATATGCTCGAGCACATCCTCGGCTGCATCCGCGCGGTATTTAAAGGAAACGTCGCGAAACTCGATACTGCCGTCCGCTGGCGCCGCAGTCGCGAGGTCTCCCACAGGGTTGGCGATAAAGGGCTCCTCATCGAACACCTCCGCGATACGGCCCACACTCGTAAGAGCGCGTGTGAGCAGCAAAAACACGTTGGAAATCATCATGAGCGAGTTCATGATCAGCAGCACGTAGCTCATAAAGCCCGTGAGCGAGCCCACGCCCAAGCGACCTTCGATGATCATGCGGCCGCCAATCCACAGGATCGAGAGCGCAGCCACGTACATCGAGAGTTGGAACACCGGCAGGTTGAGCACGGCGGTGCCGAAGGTCTTGGTCGCCGTGCCGGCGAGCTCGGTATTGACGGTGTCGAACTTGTCGCACTCGTGCTCGGCGCGCACGTAAGCCTTCACGGCGCGCACGGCGGTAAGGTCCTCTTGCACCACGCCGTTAAGGTGGTCCATCGAGGTCTGGAGCTGGCGGTAGAGCGGGCTCACGCGCACGGTAATGATACCGAGCACGATGGCGAGCATCGGCAGAATGACGGCAAAGACCGCCGCAAGCTCGCGCGAGAGCGCAAAAGCGTAGACGAGGCCCATGACCAGATTTACCGGCCCGCGCACCATGGGGCGAAAGCCATTGCCGATAGCGTTTTGGATGACGGTGATATCGGTGGTCATGCGGGTGACGAGCGAGCTGGCGTCGTAGTTGTCCAGATTGCCAAAAGCGAGCGTCTGGATCTTGCGATACTCGGCCTCGCGCAGGTTAGCGCCCAGCCCCGAGGCGACGCGAGCAGACGTGCGCGCATAGCCCAAGCCAAGTACCAGCGAACATGCGGCACATACCAACATATACGTGCCCTGCAACAGCATGTAGTTGATGTCACCCGCGGGCACGCCCACATCGATGATATTTGCCATGATGACCGGGATAAACAGCTCGAGCGCCGTCTCGGCAGTCACAAAGAACACGCCGAGCATGGCGTCGCGGCGGTATGCCCCCAGATAGGAAAACAAAATCTTGAGATTGCGCACGCAGGTTCATCCCCCATCAAACGTTGTTCGCAAACCCACGTATTATGGCACGCCGTGCGGCGGCGTCAAGTGCTCCGAAATCGATTTCTGCAAGGCTAGTGCAGGCGCCATGCTCACAGGGCGCACGTCCGTATTCAATTGGAAATGAACGCGAGCGTGACTTTTTCGCCCCGTCGTCAACATAAACCTTGACTCTACAATCGTTATAGGGTTTTCACTACACTGGTACGTATAGAAACCCAGCCAGAAAGCCCCGCCCATGGAACACGACCTCACACGCGGCAATGTCCTCAAGACCATCGCGGTCTTTGCCCTGCCCTATATGCTCTCGTACTTTTTGCAGATGCTCTACGGCATGGCCGATCTGTACATGATGGGGCAGTTTAGCGGCGCCGCCGGCATCACCGCCGTGGGCAATGGTGCGCAGACGCTCTATATCATTACCGTGACGCTCGTGGGCCTGGCCATGGGCACGACGGTCATCGTCGGCCACGCCGTGGGCTCGCGCCGGTTTGACCGCGCCGAGACCGCCATCGGCAACACCATCACGCTCTTTATGGGTGTCTCGGTGGTGCTGGCCGCTATCCTGCTCGCACTGTGCCCGCAGATCGTGGCACTCATTGGCACGCCGCCCGAGGCAGTCGAAGGCACCGCCGCCTACCTGCGTATATGCTTTATGGGCATTCCCTTTATCGCCGCATACAACATTCTTTCGGCCATCTTTCGCGGGCTGGGCGATTCGCGCTCGCCTATGTACGTGATTGGCGTGGCGTGCATCATCAACATCGCACTCGACTTTCTATTTATCGGCCACATGGGGCTCGGCCCCGTGGGTGCGGCGCTCGGCACGGTAACCGCCCAGACGGCCAGCGTTGCCCTCGCGCTCGTGTGGCTCAAGAGCCGTCGCACGAACATCCACGTTAAGCGCAGCGACCTGCGCCCCCAGCCCGAGGTGCTCGGCAGCATTCTTAAGATCGGCGTGCCCGTGGCCGTGCAGGACGGCTGCATCCAGGTGGCGTTTATGTTTATCACCGTCATCGCCAACCACCGAGGGCTCGTCGACGCCGCCGCCGTGGGCCTGGTCGAAAAGATGATCAGCTTTTTGTTCATTGTGCCGAGTTCCATGGGTGCCACCGTCAGCGCGCTCACGGCGCAAAACGCCGGCGCGGGCAAGGGCGATCGCGCGCGTCAGGTGCTCAAAGACGCCATGACGATCTCGGTGGTGTATGGCTGCCTGATCACGGTGCTGATGTGGCTGGTGGCACCGGCGTTTATCGGCTTTTTTGCCAAGGACTCCGCGGTCGTCGCGGCCGGTACCGGCTATATGCGCAGTTACATTTTCGACGCGATTTTTGCCGGCATCCACATTTGCTTTAGTGGCTTTTTCGCTGCATACGGCAAGAGCTACATCGGCTTTGCGCACAACGTGCTGGCCGTGGCACTCATTCGCGTGCCGGGCGCGTGGCTGCTGTCGAACGCCTATTCCGACACGCTGTTTCCCATGGGCATCGCTTCGCCATGCGGCTCGATTTTGTCGGCAGTCATCTGTGTTGTCGCGTTTACCGTGCTCAACCGGCGTGGGGCTTTTGACAAGTTGGCAGCCTAGAGGATCGTTTGCGTCGTACGACCTCGGCGCCCCTTCCCCGTCCATTGAAAGGAGCGGCGCCATGACCGACTCGCCAACTGAACATACCGAGGGTCTGCTCCGCATTGGCGAGGTGGCGCGCTTGTTTAACCTAAGCGTGGGCACGTTGCGCCATTACGAGCAGATGGGCTTGCTGGACCCGGCACACATCGATCCGGCGAGTGGGTACCGCTACTACGGATCGCGGCAGCTCTCCACTCTCAACACCATCAGCCACCTGCGTGTTCTCGACTTGCCGCTCGCGCTAATCCGTGAGTTTGTGACCACGCGCGACGTGAACCTTATGCAGCGGCAGCTGGCTCAGCAGCAGGAGCTCATCGAGCGCAAGCGCCGCGAGCTGGAGCGCGTGTCGCGCAAGATCGACAACCGGCTTGCCCTGCTTCACAATGCCCTGAACACCGAGCTCGATACCATTTGCGCAATCGATGCGCCCGAGCTTCGCTGCGCCGTATTGCGCGAACGCGTCAAGCCTACCGACGCCTATGCGCTGGAGTGGCAGATTCGTCAGCTGCAGAAGGGCCAGCACGAGACCTTTGTCTTTCTGGGCAACTTGGGCGTTGGGATTAGCGCCGAGCGCCTCGCCGCCGGCGACTTTGATGGCTACGACGAGGTCTTTTTGCTGCTCGATGACACCGATGATTACGTGGGCGACCTCGAGACGCGACCCGCCGCGCGCTGCCTGACCATTAGCTTTCGCGGCACGCACGGGCAAGCAACCCCACGCTATGAGCAGCTGCTCAGCTATATGCGCGAGCGCAACCTGACACCCGCCGGTCCCTCGCGCGAGATCGCCCTGATCGACGACATCATCAGCGACGACCCGGGGGCGTATGTGACGAGGATCGCGATACCGGTCCGCTAATCACTACCATTTATCGAGCAATTCCATCCATTTACCTTAATCCGAATTAGATTGTATTATGTAGCAAATAAAATGACAGCATATTGCCCCCCATAGGCAGGAGACATTATGCCCAGAGTTCAATCACGTCGCTCGTTTCTTCTCGGCCTAGCCTCGATCATCGGCTTATCCGCGTCACGCCCAACAAGAGTATTCGCTGCCGACTCAAACTCATCCGTCGCTTTTACATCAGACCTAGCACAAGACTACGCGCTTTCCCTGTTGCCCATCGTCGACGGATCCGCGAACTTAGAGATCGAGCAAATCGTTCCCGTATGCCAACAAATCGGCCTTATCTGTGGCTATGAAATCAGTGTCACAAGGGAAGGAAGCCCTTACGGTTATTTAATACTTGACGCATCATATCCTGGGCTTCTGAAGGAGATAACCCTCGGCGATACCATTCTCCCGATTTCAGCTTCTCTATCAAACGCCATTTCAACTTATTCCGGCCAACAGGCCACAAACCCAACCGTACTAATTTCGTACAACGATATTGAATATGGAACTTTGGTGCCAGGAACTAGAGACTGTGTAACCAACTATAACAATATACGGTCTGTCCCAATTGTCACCGAAAAGGGTATAGCACCTCAAAGCAATAACCCAACTTCATGGGATGCAGTCATTATCAATGAAGATGACTTGATGTTGCATTTCCAAATAGACGATTTAAACGGAATACCGTTCCGAGGAGTCTCGGAATCATTAGTTGAAGCCCGCACTAATAAGTATGCATGCGTCGTTTCTGCCTTGTACGCTGTATCAATGCATTACGGTCTCACCAGTTCAAACGCTAATCAATTTAATCCCGATTATTATAAAGAAATATGGAACGTCACTGGCACAACAACGTATAAGACCAATGATCAGGGCGTCGAGTACGGAAGCACGATCATCCCAGATGGAATTGTTCCGTTTAAAAGTCTTGCCGCTCAAAAGGGTAGAGCACTTAATACTCAATTTTTCGGTTATCAGCCTCAATTCGCTCAGTACAGAGCAACTATCGATCAAGGGAATATCGGCTTGTATCATATGTGGATCAACAGCCGAAACAGTGAAGGATCCGTCGAGCTATCAGGTCATACAGTCACGGTAACTGGCTATTTTACTGGGCATAATGGAAGCTCTGGCATCGAACTGCAGTGGCTCGAAGTATTCGACGGATGGAACACTTATCCCCGAGCGATTAACTATGCAACGCCCAATATGGTCAAATTGAACGGAACAGTCTTTTGGTAGACCGGATGGCACCATCAAAATGCTATGGCACCACGGCCTTTGCCCTGGTTACGATATTGGTGATTTTCGCTATGTTTGCATCCGTTTCTTCATGCACAGATAGAGCCCGCTATAGCGGAGGAGATGATTACCTTGTCTTTGGAGCCGGCAGCGTTCATTCTATTGAGGGAACGGAACTCGTAATCCAAACAGACAACAGTCCCCGCTACACCGACGCTGGAAAGCAAACCCGGATTACATTCCCCTCATCTGGCCGAATCAAAGACAAGCTTTCCCAAATCAAAGTTGGGACAAGAGTTTCCTACTCACGCTTTGAGTCGGTAGACGCATCTGGATCATACGAGGGAAACGATATCGAAATTGAACAGGCAAACACTATAAGGAGATGTTGAGGAACTGAGCCTCTGCGCAGTTCCTCAACAAATCATTATGCCTCCGGGACCCTACCCGTCGCCAAAATCTGTTCAAGTGCCGCCTCATCCAACACGGGCACACCCAGCTGCTCGGCCTTGGTGAGCTTTGAGCCCGCTTTGGGGCCGGCGACCAGATAGCTCGTCTTCTTTGACACGCTGCCCGAAACCTTGGCGCCAAGCACCTTGAGTGCCGCGCCCGCCTCGTCGCGCGTGCGGTTGACGAGCGTGCCGGTGAGCACGAAGGTCAGACCCGCGAGTGGCTGTGCGTCGGCGAGCTCGCCCGCCACGCCAGCGTCGGCTGCGGCTTGCGCGTGCGCGGCGCCCAAGTCGACCTCGAGCGACAGGCCCGCCTGGCGCAGGCGCTCCAGCACGGCAAGGTTCTCGGGCACGGCCAGGAACTGCTTGACGCTCGCCGCAATCTTGGGACCGATGCCCTCGCACTCGGCAATATCCTCTTCGCTCGCCAAGATAAGCTTGTCAATCGACAGGAATCGCTCGGCGATGACCTCGCCCACGCTCTTGCCCACGTGGCGGATGCCCAGGGCAAACAGCACGCGACCGAGTGGCTGGCTCTTGGACTTGTTGAGCTCGGCAATGATTTTCTCGGCCGTCTTAAGGCCCACCGGAATGGGATCGCCCTTCTTGACGCCCTTTTTGCTGTTGGAGCTGGCATAGGTGCGCCCCGTGTCCAGTCCGGCGATGTCGTCGACCGTGAGCTGGTAGAAGTCCGCGACATCATGGATCAGTCCGGCGGCGATCATCTTGTCGACGATCTCGTCGCCCAGGCCGTCGACGTCCATGCAGCCGCGGCTCACCCAGTGGAGCAGGCGCTCCTTGAGCTGCGCGGGGCAGTCGATGGAGACGCAGCGGTAGGCAACCTCACCGTCCTCGTGGACCACGGGGCTGCCGCACACGGGGCAGACCTCGGGCATGTGCCAGTCAACCGAATCGGCCGGGCGCTTGTCGAGCACCGGGCCCACAACCTCGGGAATCACGTCACCCGCCTTGTGCACGATGATGGTGTCGCCCTCGCGCACGTTTTTGCGACGGATCTCGTCGATGTTGTGCAGCGTGGCGCGCGCGATGGTGGAGCCGGCAACCGTCACCGGGTCGAACTCGGCGACCGGCGTGAGCACACCGGTGCGGCCCACCTGGATGCGAATCTCGCGCAGGATGGTCTGCTTTTCCTCGGGCGGGAACTTAAAGGCAATGGCCCAGCGCGGCGCGCGGGCGGTAAAGCCCAGGTCGAGCTGCTGTTGGAAGCTATCGACCTTTACGACCACGCCGTCGATGTCGTAGTCCAGGTCACCGCGGTGCTCAAGCGCCTGGGCACAGAACTCGTGGACCTCGGCGGGCGTGGCGCAACGGGCAACGTTAGGGTTGACGCTAAAGCCAGCGTTGCGCAGCCAGTCGAGGAACTCGCGCTGGCTGTGGACGTGCAGCGGATCGGTATCGGCGATGGCATAGATAAAGGTGGCAAGATCGCGGCGTGCCGTGATCTTGGGGTCCTTTTGGCGCAGGCTGCCGGCGGCAGCGTTGCGCGGGTTGGCGAAGGGGTCGCGACCCTCGGCATCGGCCTCGTCGTTCAGACGAACAAAGCTGCCCTTAGGCATGTAGACCTCGCCGCGCACCTCAATGGTACGCTCGCGGTCGGCGCCCATGTGGGCGAGCGCCGGCTCGGACAGGTGCATGGGCACATCCTTGATGGTGCGCACGTTGAGCGACACATCCTCGCCCGTGGTGCCATCGCCACGTGTGGCCGCACGTACGAAGGTGCCGTTTTGGTAGGTAAGGGCCACGCCCAGACCGTCGATCTTAAGCTCGCAGGTATAGGTGACGCTGCCGGCACCGAGCGCATCCTCGGTGCGCTGGAGCCATGCGTCGAGTTCGTCCAGATCCATGGCATCGTCCATGGAATACATGCGTGCCATGTGCGTGACCGGCGTAAACTGCTCGCTCACGTAGCCGCCCACGCGCTGGGTATAGCTGTCGGGCGTCACCAGATCGGGATAGGCCGCCTCGATTTCCTGCAGCTCAACGAGCATTTTGTCGAAGGCGGCGTCCGTGATCTCGGGTGCGTCGAGCATGTAGTAGCGATAGGCGTGGTAGTCGAGCTCGTGGCGCAGCTCGGCCGCGCGCGCTGCCGCCTGGGCACGGGCATCGGTCGGCGCGGTGGCTTCCGCAGTCGTAGACGTTTCGGTATCGATGTCCACGCCGTCACCAAACAGACTCGATTGCTCCATAGCGGCACTCCTTCGCTCGATTTCAAACGGATACAAGAGTACCACCGGTCGCAATGGGGCCGAATAGCGGTCTCAAACCGCACCGAATCGGCAGCGGCCGGACCGGGGCGGACAGTTAGTTCAGATACGTATAAATCCTAGAGCTGGATCAGGCACGAACACCCCTGTTTCAACTAATTTGAGCTCCTCGAAACCATGTAAACGTCCCGCTCGCCCTCCCAAGCACCCATTCAAGCCCCATCTCAATCAAAAAATTGCTCAAAACGCATCCCAAGCTGCCCCTGATTTATACGTATCTGAACTAACTGTCCAGACCATTACGAACCAGGCCTCTTGTCAGCCCCAAGTGATCCGTTTTCCTCCGTCCCCAACGGATCAACAAGAAAAGAGGGGCTGTCCCACACTTGGCGGGACAGCCCCTCTGGCTTCGGCATATGCGAAACGGCTCGCTAGTAGCCCTGGCCGTAGCCTTGACCCTGGCCCTGCTGGCCTAACAGCTCCTCCAGGTACTGGCGCAGCTGCTCGTCGGTAATACCGCCATTGCCGGTGTCGGTCGAACTGTCGTCCTGCTGCTGGTTCTGCAGCTCTTCATCGGAACCCAGCTCGACGGTGACCTTCTTCTCTTCCTTGCCGCGCATAAGCGAGATCTCGACCTTCTCGCCCACCTCGTGGCTGCGCAGCGCGATGATCAGGCCATCGGCGCTCGTGATTTCGTCGTCGCCCAGCTTGGTGATGACGTCGCCCTCCTGAATGCCGGCCTTGGCAGCAGGACCGTCCTCGACGACGCTCGCCACATACGCGCCGCTATCGGTGCTCAGCTTGTTGGTGCGGGCGTTGAGCGCATTGACGCTCGAAAGCGTAGCGCCCATGTACGGATGCACCGGCGTCTTGCCGTCGATAATCTGGTCGGCAATGTTCTTGGCGTAGTTAACGGGAATAGCAAAGCCCACGCCTGAGCTGGAGCCCGAGTAGCTCTCGATGAGCGAGTTGATGCCCACGAGCTCGCCGTTGTCATTGACGAGCGCGCCGCCGGAGTTGCCTGGGTTGATGGCGGCATCGGTCTGAATCATGTTGGCATAGATGGTGTTACCGCTGGTAGAGCTCATGGCCGTGGAGCGATACAGCGCCGACACAATGCCCGTAGAGACAGACTGTTCGTTACCGAACGGCGAACCGATTGCCATGACCCACTCGCCCACGTTGAGCTTGGAGGAATCACCCATCTCGATCGGCGTGAGCTTGGAAGCGTCGGCGTCCTTGAGCTTGATGACGGCCAGGTCGCTCGAGGCGTCGTTGCCCACGAACTCGGCCTCATAGGTGGTGCCGTCGTCCATGGTCACCACGTACTGGTCGTAACCATCGACCACGTGGTTGTTGGTGAGGATGTGGCCCTCGGTATCGAGCACGACGCCCGAACCGACGCTGCCCGAGCTATCCGACTCATCAGCAGACTGCGAAAGCGAGCCATTCTGACTGCCGCTCGAAGTGGCGGTAATGGAAACGACGGAGGGCAGGGCCTTAGCAGAAACGGCCTCGGCCAGCGTGGTGTCCTCGGAGTCAATGGTGATCTTTTGCGTCGACGAACCCGAAGCACCCGCCGTCACGGCATTCTTGCCGCCACCGATATCGAGCGTGCCGCTCATAATGAGCGCAATGACCAGCAGGGCTCCGCAGGCACAGCCGGCAAGCGCCGTAATAAAGATCGGCAGCTTTTTGGTCTTGGTCTTGACCACCGTGTGCTTGTTCACGACCTTCTGGCCACCCAGCGGCTTGCCGGTCTGCGTGTCGTAGGCCTGCACGTAGGGAATGTTACTGCCGGCAGGCGTCGACTCCACCTGCACACGCGGCTGCTGCTGGGTCTCGCCGGCGTTGCCCGCATCCTGGGGACGCTGGGAATCGTACTCGCTCATGGCTGCGATCCTTTCGTCAAATAACCAAAGGCCCGCCAAACATGTGGCGGGCCATCATTGTTCACGTTGAGTTGTACCCCAAGCTGGGCAGTCCCGAGCACTAGATGCCAAGATTTCAGCTTTGCTTAAGTAATGACATGCTTATAAGCCAATTCGTTTTATGCCGTCATGTCTATTCGATATAACAGTCGATAGCAAAACTATATGTTGAATCGTTAATAAAGTCCGTAATCGTCGCACCCATGCCTGATCCGCACGTCCACTTATCTTTCTCCGCGTCGTATGGCGTTGGCCCCCACCCCGTTTCATATGATGCTTCGCTTTCCGTGAAGTTATTCATCACGTATTTATCCTTCTGCATGAGCGCGTACCAAGCGTTTGCATACATCACAAGCGGATCGGTTTGGACTATCGAGTACTTTCCGGAACGAATCTCAATTTCTGTTTTATCGTTAAAATAAGCGACCGTGAGCTCAATCTTGGCAAGCAGCGGCAACGTTTCATCTGATTCCCTCTGGATTGTTATGACATCACCGGCCATAGCGTCCGCAGACACAATTTCGCTCTCTGGCGTGAAAATAGTCTCTCTGCTTCTTGTTCGCGTTTTTTCATTGCCATTTTCATCTCTGACCACCGTGTCGACCACGAGCGTCAATCGCTTCCGAGCGTCCGGCAACTCCACGGCTTCTGCCATCCCAGCTCGCATCAAAATAGGAGCCCCTGCCATCAGACCTAAAAACTGCTTTCTATCAATCATTCTTCATTCCCCTTGTCTACTTTATTTGACTTTCTCAGCTGAATGGGGATACAGAACAGTCCCGTCAAGTTCCTTATCTTCCACAAATACTAGAATCCATTTATCACCTGCTTTCAACCCTGAGACATATCCGGAACTTGACTTACGGCGCATATCGATTTTCTTACGGCAACCACTTGGCATAAGCGCCTCAAATTGCCCGTTATGAATATCCGACAGCGTCTGTACTTCAACTGAAATATGTTCGTCATCTTTTCCACCAACGACCGAGGGGCTCGGTTGATAGGCCGCGACAACCAATATCCCAAGAAATGCGCAAAGAAGCCCCAGCGTTTTACGTATGCGTTTTCTATCATCTTCGCCGTCACTCTCCACAATACGTCCCTTCATGCGATATATAAATCGTTGTGTCATATGGAAGAAAATGCAGCTGATTGAACCAACCGTCCCAGACAACAAGCATATATTTCTTATCATTTGAATATGTATTATGCATAGCCACATATCCCGCAACAGCCATCGCATGAGCGTCATGGCTTGACCTGAGAGTCCCAGAAAAAATACTGAGATTTCCAGAATCTGCAGTTGCCCTGAAAGAATCCCAAGATGGATACCAAGCAAATGATGTCTCAAGCCTTTTCCCGCGCCTAGCACAGAACTCCTTAATAGCCGGGGCAGCATTTGGAGATGGAGTCCTTCCTTGGGTAAAGTAAAGGCCCGTAGCTTGATCGAATGACTTATTTGGATCGCCGGATGTTCCCGATAACTGCCAAAGCTCATGATATAAGTCTGGCAATTTGAGCCGGTTTAGCGTTACATAATGGCTGCTTACCGCAAACATTGCAGACACATCGCAAGCATAGGTCCCCGTTTCTTTAATAACCTCTGATTGTGTAGGCGTTATCATCCCTGAAATTGTTTTACTTGCGTCAATGACATATCCTTGCTTATACAGGTCTTTGGGCGATACGAAAACATCCTCGAACCTGCCTGGAGATCCGCTGCGGCTATTTCCCACAGAAAACACCGCTGTTGACCGGCATCCCTTCTCATCTAAAACAACGTTATTATCCAGATCTGCAATACCAAAAGACAGCTCGTCAAATTTCAAAGCAACGATGTCATCTTGGGATGCGAGAAGAGCTATTTCATCGCTTGTATTCTCAATGGGCATAGGGGCGTTCGGAGCCAAGCAGTATTCGCTGATCCACCAAGATCGCTCTGAATCAAATACGACGTAGCCATAGTTAACGTCATCCCGCTTCGCGCGAACGATATACCCGATTGATTCCCCATCGGAATTCACCATTTTTACTGGGTCACAAGCGGTCACCGGCTCATCCGATACGTCATCAAAGAAAGCTTGCGCTTGCTCCACAGCTATTTGCGGTGTGACACGAACCAAGTCGTCGTCTCCAAAAACCAACCTTGGAGACATCAGGGCGGCAAGCAATACTATGAATCCGACAATCACCTTTCTCGAATAACGCATTTCTTCCTCCATCCGTGCAGTAGGGAGATACGGTAACTAAATGATATTCGTGAGATAGTGTTATACGTTTGATATTGTTTTTACTGACCCACTTTAAATCAGTGAAAGGTCTTCTTCTCGCCCTAAACGAGAAAAGGGTACTGGAGAAATCTCCGGTACCCTCACATTCCTCTATTTACTTGCTAGTCCTTAAACAGATAGCCCACGCCACGGACGGTGGTGATGTGTGCCGCTATCTGCGGGCCCACCTTGGAGCGGATGCGTCGGATGTGCACGTCGACGGTGCGCGTGCCGCCGCAGTACTCAAAGCCCCACACGCGGTGCAGCAGTACCTCGCGGCTGTAGGCACGGTTGGGATGCGTCGCCAAAAAGCTCAGCAGCGAGTACTCCATCAACGTCAGGTCGATAGGCTCGTTATCGAGCGTCACCTGGTAGGTAGCCAGGTTAATCTCGAGGTTATCGATGTTGAGCACATCGTCGGCGGTGACGGTCTCCTCCTCGCCCATCAGGCGCTGCGCACGAGCCTTGAGTTCGTTGGGCGTCGCCGTGGGGCATACAAAGTCGGCATGCGCATGATTGGGCAGACGCAGGGTGCCAAGGGCCTCGTCGTCGACGATCACCAGCATGGGGACGCCGCCACGATCGTCAAGCCACTTGGCAATCTGATCGATGCGGTCACTGCGGATGCCATCGGAATCGAGAATCAGCAGGTCAAAGTCGTGCGCCGCAGTCGGCGAATCGGGGGTTGCCAGGCTCACCTCGACACCCAGGGTAGTCGTCAAGCTGCGGGCAAACTCGTGGAAGCGCGTCGTGCGCGCCATGAACAGGGCACTCTTTTCGGACATATCGGCCTCCAAGGAAATGAGCTCAATCGTACTGGAACAAGCCAGCGCGATTAGGAGTTCGCCAGGTAGTGCTTGATCTCCCACTCGGTGATCGTAGACTCAAACTTATGCCACTCGTTGCGCTTCTTTTTGAGGAAGAAGCTGTGGATGTGCTCGCCGAGGGCATCCTTCATAAACTGCGAGTCCTCAAACACGTCGAGCGCCTCTTTGAGCGAGCGCGGCAGCGGCGTGTAGCCGGCCTCGACCATCTGGCGGTCGGTAAGCTTGAGCGTCTCGGCCGTGGCCTCGGGCGGGAGCTCCAGCTTGCGCTCGATGCCGTCCAGACCAGCCGCCAACGTGACGGCGTTGACCAGGTACGGGTTGGCCATGGGGTCGGGACTGCGCAGCTCGATGCGCGTGGACAGCTGCTTGCCGGGCTTGTAGACCGGGATGCGGACCATGCTCGCGCGGTTGCGCAGGCCCCACGTGGCGTACTGCGGCACGGAGTCGCCGCCCGTGGTGATGCGCTTGTACGAGTTGACCGTGGGGTTGGTGATGGCGCTGATCTCGCGCGCGTGCGCCAAGATGCCGGCCATATAGTGCTTGGCGGTATCGGAGAGATGGTACTTCTCGTCGTCCTCGCCCCAAAAGACGTTGTTGCCGTCGTGGTCGAACAGCGACTGATGCAAAAACATAGCGCTGCCGTCCTCACCCGCCAACGGCTTGGGCATAAAGGAGGCGTGGCAACCGCTCTCGTAGGCCTGCTGCTTAATGATGAGCTTGGCCGTGGTGATGGCGTCGGACATGCTCAGGGCCTCGGCGTGGCGCAGGCTCATGCCATGCTGCGAGCGACCGGCGGCGTGGAAGGTGTACTCCACGGGCACGGACATCTTCTCGAGCGTGAGGACCGTGTTGCGGCGCAGGTCGCGAGCGGCGTCGCTCACCGAAAGATCGAAGTAGCCCACGTTGTCGAGCGGCTCGGGGGTGTGCTCGTCGGGGAAGTAGTAATACTCCAGCTCGGCGCCCACGTTGAGCAGATAGCCAGCTTTCTCGGCCTTGCGGAACATGCGACGCAACGCATCGCGCGGATCCCCGGCGAAGGGCTTGCGGTCGGGGGTGCACACATCACAGAACACGCGGGCAACGCCGTTATGGCTCGGACGCCACGGCAGGATCTGGAAGGTCGAAGCATCGGGAAACGCCAGCATATCGGCTTCCTCGGGCGTGGCAAAACCCTCGATGGCGGAGCCGTCAAAGCCAATACCCTCCTCAAAAGCGACCTCGAGGTCCTCGGGGCTAATGGCAAAGTTCTTGAGGCGGCCGAGAATGTCGACAAACCACAGACGAACAAAGCGGATGTCACGTTGCTCTACGGAGCGGAGTACGTAATCGATGTTCTGCTGGTTCATGTCGCTCCCCTTTCTTTCGGGCGGGTTTCGACTGGTCTATATCGCAGATACTATCGCAGAAAAATGTTTCCGCAGGGTTAAAGCGTGTCCGGCGCTCAAAAAACGTGCGCGAACAGGCGGGTATGACAAGTAACTATCGCTCGGATTCGGAGACAATTTGCCTACAGGCTCGTTCCAGCGCCGGAAACTCCATCGTCACTGCATCCCAAACAACCGAGCGATCGACATTGCCGTAATCATGCGCAAGATAATTTCTCATGCCGATAATTCCACGCCACTCAATTTCGGGATGAAGCCGCTGCGAGCGTTCCGACAACTTGCCCGCTTCTTCCGTCACCCTAAGTGCGCACATCAAAAGGGAGTCCGCCAACGCCCTCGTCCGCACGTCATTCGCATGCAGAAACTGGTCCTCGGTGATATCAAAAACCTTGATGCGCTCGTTCGTTTCAGAGATGGCCTCCAAAACCTCTTGGGCACGAAGGCTGTCTGACTTACGCGCGATCATAAAGGATCACTCCTTCACGCTCGATTACCGCGGCAAGATCGTCATCAAGATAATCACTCGAGACGAGGTCAACCTGCCTCCCGGTTTCTTTGCGCACCGCCTCACCAAACGCCGACAACGCGAAAAGACCAAAGCCCTGCTCACGATCGACTTCGAGACGCAAGTCAATATCACTATCGGCATGTGCCTCGCCACGAGCATACGAACCAAAAAGAATCACGCTTTTGATAGCAGGAATCGAACTGGCTGCCTCGCGGACTGCGGACTCAATCTGGGCAGTATCTAAAATGCCCGCCGAGACGCTTTCACTCGCAGAGCTTTTACCGAGTGAAGGAACAAACGGCAGCGAACGCTCGCGCAGCATCTGTCTCATAAACATATTGACCGCAACAGATGAAGACATGCCAAGTTCTTCGCACAGCTCGGCAAATGAGTCTTTAATTGACGAGTCCACTCGCACACTCAGCACAGACGCAGCCATGGATACCTCCTGTATGACATTGTCTATATATTATCACACAAACTAGCGCGAGGTGGAAGCGCGGTGTTCGATGTGGCCGGGAATCTCGATGTGCTTGGGCGCGAGCCTTGCGGCCTCGCCCACCGTGGTGGTGACGACGTCGATGCGCTCGGACAGGCGCTCGACCACGCGTTCGGCAATCGCCAGGGTGTCCTGCGCGGCCGTGGTCACGCCGCCAAAGAGCACGTGGTTCCAGGGATAGTCGTCGAACGTCGCGATCTTAAGTCCCGCCGGCAGCGAGGGGCCAAGCTGGGCCAGCGCCTCGGTCAGGCGCAAGAAGACCAAGCCGTTGACGGCGATAAGGCCGAGCTTTTTACCTGCGTAATCGCGAATAGCCTCGTCCAGACGGCTGATGCCCTCAGCGCCGCCGTCGGCCAGCGTGACGACCTCGCCGGCAAGACCGCGACGAGCGAGCTCGTCGGTAAAGGCCTCGGCACGCTCGCGACGGACGGGGCTGTCGTCGCTTGCCTCGGTGAGCAGGCACAGGCGCTCACTGCCCGCAGCAGCCAAGGCGTCGACCAGGCCGGCGACCAGCTCACGGTTGTTAGACGTCACCAAGTCGATGCCACCGTCCTCGATGTCGCGGTCGAGCAACACGACCGGCAGGCGCCCCGCAGCTGCGGCGATCGCCGCATCGTTGCCGCCGCAGGTGTTGACGACCAGGCCGTCCACACCCGCATCGATAAGTCTGGTAAGCGATTCGGCCTCCTTGGCGGGGTCGTTGCCGCTAATGGCCGTCATGAGCGAGCAGCCGCGTGCGGCGGCGCTGGCGGAAAGGCCCTCGAGCATGGCACTCGAGAACGGGTTGGCGATATCGGCGAGGATGACGCCGATGAGGTTGGTGCGCGAGCTGCGCAGGTTGCGCGCGGCGGCACGGGGACGATAGCCCGTGCGCTCGATGACCTCGGCGATGCGGGCGCGAGTCTCCTCGGTCATCTGCCCAGGGCGGTTGTTGAGGTAGCGCGAAACGGTGGCCGGGCTCACGCCCGCCTCGGCGGCAATGTCCTTGATTCTCATATGCGCCATAGCGCCCCTCGTTTCCTATTTGTCGGCAATCTTAGCCATTTAAGCATTTTTTAAAAATCTCGGTTGCAAAACGTTGTAGGTGAGTATACTACAAGCTGAAACGAAACCGATTTCGTAAACCGATTTCGGTAAGCGTTGGCACGGAGGTGCAAAGATGCACCCTACCGTCTTGGCACCTCCGTGCCAACGCCATATCAAAGGTGTACGCACAGACAAGAAGGAGCTACGCGACCATGGGTAAAACGGTTCTTACCTTCGGCGAGATCATGATGAGGCTCTCGCCCAAAGATCACCTGCGTATTGAGCAGGCCACCGAGTTCGACGTCCGCTACGGCGGTGCCGAGGCAAACACCGCGCTTTCCCTGGCCTATCAGGGCGACAAGGCCGCTTACGTTTCCGTCGTTCCGGCCAACCGCCTGGGCGAGTGCGCCCTGCGCTCGCTGAAGGTCTACGACGTCGACACCACGCGCGTCGTGCGTCAGGGCGACCGTCTTGGCTCCTATGTGTTTGAGGTCGGTGCCTCGCAGCGCGGCAACGGCTGCGTCTACGACCGCAAGTACTCTGCCATCAACATGGCCAAGCGCGACGTCTTTGACTGGGACGAGATCCTCAAGGGCATCGACGTCTTCTACTTCTCTGGCGTGACGCCCGCCGTCTCCGACGAGATGGCCGCCGCCTGCAAGGACGCGCTCACCGCTTGCCGCGCCAAGGGCATCACCACCGTGTGCGACGTTAACTACCGCGGCAAGATGTGGTCGCCCGAGAAGTCGCAGGCAACCATGAAGGAGCTCCTGCCGCTCGTCGACATCTGCATCGCCAACGACGAGGACGCACCTGCCGGCCTCGGCATGACCTGCGTCTCCGGCTCCCTTGCCCACGGCATCGAGGAGCGCGACACCTACGTCGAAATGGCCCGTCAGATCTGCGCCGAGTACGGCTGCAAGAAGGTCGCCTCGGTCGTCCGCAATATCTCCTGCGTCGAGCGCTCCATCTGGATGGGCATGCTCTATGACGCCGAGAGCGGCGAGCACTGGTTCTCCCCTGCTCACGACGTGCACGTGCTCGAGGGCGTTGCCGCCGGCGACGCTTTCAACGCCGGCCTCGTCCATGCCCTCATCAACGACTTCGACCCGCAGGATGCCGTCAACTACGCCATCGCGGCCTCGATCCTCAAGCTCACCATCAAGGGTGATTCCAACCTGGTGACCGCCGACGAGATCGCCGCTGTGGCAAACGCCGCCGACGGTGGCACCCGCGTCGCCCGTTAAATCGTTCCCCATTCCGCGGGCTGCAGTTTCCCATACCCATACCCCTGCAGCCCGCTCCCCGATTCCTCCGGTCGGGCAAAACCACCAGTCCCATTCCGGTTTTGCCCGGCATTTCTCACACGACTGGTCGCGTAGCCGGTTTTGGAATTGCTTGTGACCCCAAGCAGTGCCTCCGATAACCAGTCCAAAACCGGCTCATGACCAGCCCTTTTAGCAATTACGCGCACTCGCGCGCCGCACATCGAAAGGAACATCATGTTCGATCAGTTCTACACCACGCTTGAGTCCCTGGGCATCGTGCCGGTCGTCGTGCTCGACAAGGTCGAGGACGCCGCTCCGCTCGCTCACGCCCTGATGGCCGCCGGCATGAAATCCGCCGAGGTAACCTTCCGCACCGCTTGCGCCGCCGAGTGCATCGCCGCCATGGCCGAGGCCGAGCCCGAGATGTGCGTTGGCGCCGGCACCGTCCTGACTGTCGAGCAGGTTGAGCAGGCCCGTGCCGCCGGTGCCAAGTTCATCGTCTCCCCGGGCTACAACGAGGCTGTCGTCAAGCACTGCATCGACATCGACCTGCCCGTGCTGCCCGGCACCGTGACTCCCTCCGAGGTCACCGCTGCCGTCAACCTGGGCCTCAAGGTCACCAAGTTCTTCCCGGCAGCCCAGTACGGCGGCCTCAACACCATCAAGGCCCTCGCCGCTCCGTTTGTCGGTCACCGCTTTATGCCCACCGGCGGCGTGAGCACCGCTAACGTCGAGGAGTACCTGAGCTCTTCCGCCATCATCGCCTGCGGCGGCACCTGGATGGTCAAGCCGGCCCTGTTCGCCGACGGCAACTTCTCCAAGGTCGAGCAGATCGCTCGCGAGGCCATGGACGTCGTCAAGAAGGTCCGCGCCTAATCCAGCTCTCTATCGTGGAGGGCGCGACCTAGACCGCGCCCTCTTTTTTGAAGCGGCTCGGAAGCGTGCCGTTTCCGTCACGGACAAGAACCGAAACCGTCTTGTATGCTGATAGAACGTGACGGAAGCGACACGCCCCCGAGCCGCTTTTCCTACTCGGCTGGCAGTCGCGCCCAGCTGAGCCACTTCGACAAAAGCCGAACCACCAAAACAGCTGCGGCGCCGTCTGGAGGAATAGACCCTTGCTTCCGGTTTTTCCTCCAAGCGGCACCGCAGCGTTTTCGTGCCCCGGTTACGCCCCAACGCAGTTGCGGTGAAATAGGGACTGTTTGCGCCACCTAGGCCGCAAAACAGCCCCTATTTCACCGCAACTTATATGGGGATTGATTAGATGAACGAGTCTTTGGACAGCTCAAAATAGTCGGGATGCAAGGCGATAACCGGACCCTGCTCCTCGGGCATCAGGTGCAAGTGCGTCTCTGCCAGATAACTCGCCGCATCGGTATCGCCCCTCTTAATGGCCTCGAGAATCCGGCGATGCTGCCGACGAATCGGCTCCCAATCCAGATCCTGCGACACCATACGCAACCAGTTGTATCGCTCAAAATGCGTGTTGACGCTCTTCATCCAATCCCACAGCATGTGACGGCCGGCAATCTCAAAACACGTCTCATGGAACAGGTTGTCCAGATCGAAAAAGCGACGCGTTTCGCTATGGTCGAGCGACTCGGACTCGGCAAGAATCTGCTCAAGCCGATGCTTTTGCTCGGGCGAGGCGGCCGAACAGCATTTAATAAGCACGCTTCTCTCGAGCTTCTCGCGCAAAAAGCAGGCGTTCTCGGCGCGCTCCATGCTGATTTTCGAGACATAGGTGCCGCTTTTGGGACGCGTTTCCACCAGCTCCTGCTCACGCAGGCGCACAAATGACTCGCGAATGGGCGTGCGCCCGATTCCCGTCTCCTTTTCCAGACCAATCGCCGAAAGGCGCGTGCCGGGCTTGAGCTCGGCATAGATAATCTTGGAGCGTAATGCGTTGTACGCCTGGTCTTGCAGGCTCTGATAATGCTGGTGCTGTTCCATAAAGCCCTCGGATAAGTCCTCGGTTAGTCGAATACCACCATGCAATACTATCGCATCCCCCGCCCCCTCATAAGTTGCGGTGGAATAGTTCCTGTTCAAGGCCTTCAGCAGCAAAAACAGGAACTATTCCACCGCAACTACAGCCAACGAGTTGTTGCGATTAGGTGAACGTTCACCTTTTTATTGTTTTTCTCTTCGCAAATAAAATCCCGTGCGTATACTTAGGCTCAAACGAAACCGATTTCGTTAAGCGTGGGCAATAGGATGCTAAGACGCACCCTACCATCTTGGCATCTTATTGCCCACACGTTGTCATTTGCTTTCCTCCCGTCTCGTTGGCCCTTCAGTCCCATTCCGGCACAGCGAGACATTTCCTAGACGACTGACCATGGGGCCGGCTTTTCTGCTTTTACAGCAGTGCCTCCGATAACCCTCTTTTGCCGGCCCAGGTCAGCCTTTTCTTCACAACCGAAAGGACGGGTAGCAGCATGCGACCGCTCATCATTATGAATGGCGAGAAGATCGATTGGTGCCATACCGTCATCAGGATGCTGATGTATTTAGCAGGCGTCGCGACGCTCGCCCTCGGCATGAGTATCCAGACCGCATCGGGCCTGGGCGTCGCCGCGCTTACCTGTTTTGCAACGACGCTGTCCATGCTCACCGGCAAGACGCTCGGCTTTTGGATTACCGCGACCTATGTCGCCTACATTGCCGCACAGGCAGCCATCTTGCGCCGCGAGTTTCAGCCGCGCATTTTGCTCGAGCTCTTTTTCTCAACGCTGATCGGTGGCTTCACCGACTTCTTTATGACCGTTAACCCTCTGCACCCCACCGCGCTGCCGGCACGGGTCGTAACCATGCTGCTCTCGCTTGCCATCACGGCGTTTGGCGTGAGTCTCGTCGTCAACATGGGTGTCGTTCCCAACGCGCCCGATGGCTTGGTGCAGGTCATTGCCGAAAAACTCAAGCGCCGCTTTGGCGATGTGAAGGTCGTATTCGATTGCTCGCACGTCGCCGCCTCGCTCGCGCTGTCGCTGGTCTTTATGCACAACCTGGGCGGCTTTGGCGTCACGACCGCCATCTCGGCACTGTTCCTGGGCCATGTCATCAACGTCGCCAATAAGCTCTTCGCCCAGCGCTTTATCCGCGTGGCCTTTGGAAAATAGCGCCACCGCAAGAACTCGCGAGCAGCGCTATACGTTGCTATATCTCACTATACTTTGCTATATCTTGCTATACGTTGCTATACTTTGCTATATCTTGCTATATCTTGAGCAAAGGTGGCTCGCATGCAAACAAACCCTTTTAAGCCCACAGCAGGCAAAACACCTCCCACGATTATCGGCCGCGAAGATGTCCTCGAGGAATTCAATGAAGGCCTCGTCAACGGGCCTGGCGCCCCGGGACGCCTTATGCGCATAGCCGGCGTCCGCGGAACGGGCAAGACGGTCCTCCTTGACGAGTGCTCACGTTTGGCGCAAAGCCATGGCTGGACGGTCATAAAAGAAGTCGCAACCGAAGGACTTTGTCAGCGCATTCTCGAGCAGCTGCAGCCCAAATTCCAGGCCAAACACGCCAGATTTGAGCCAAGCGTAGCTGGCATATCCATCGGCAGCATAGACATTGAGCGAATCGGCCCATCGCTGCGTGACGCCATGAGGCAGGCAATATCAAAGAACGGCAATGGTCTGCTCATCACCCTCGATGAGGTCCAAGACGCAGAGCTCGAAGAGGTCCGAACGCTCTCCATTGCGATTCAGCAGGTTATCGGCGAAGACCTTGATATCGCCTTTGTTTTTGCGGGGCTGCCTTCGATGATAGAAAGCGTCATCAACGGTAAGACACTTACGTTTTTGCGCCGTGCCCTCCCCTTTGACCTGAAGGCTGTGGCAGTAACCGAAGTGTCGTACTCCCTCGAAGAAACCATTGAAGCGTCTGGCATGGAGCTGCAACCAGGTATTGCCGGCCAACTTGCCGAGGCAACGCAAGGCTACCCCTTTATGATTCAGCTCGTTGGATATTACGCATGGCAACTGGCACGACGCGCCCATACAACTGTAATTGGAGAGGAAGAGGCAAAGCGAGGCATCGCAACAGCACGCGAACGCTTCTGCGCAATGGTGATTGAGCCCGCGCTGCAGCGCATTCCGCCCACGTGCATCGCTTATCTGCTGAGCATGGCGTCCTTAGGGCAGACGAGCTCGACCAGCATGGTTGCCGATGACTTAAACAAGACACCTCAACAGGTAAGTTCCATCCGCAGTCGTCTGCTGAGAGAGTCGATCATTGAGGCGCCCTCGTACGGCAAGGTCTCATTTGCCATCCCCTACATGCGCGACTACCTCAACGAACACAAAGCCGAACTGGAAGCTGAACTGTAGAGGCGCCAATATCCCAGAGGACAGCAGGCCCCAAGCCGGTGTAGGCTTGGGGCCTGTTTTGTAGCTTTGCTCTTTTGAGCTATGCGCGCTCGTATTTCGTGGCGCGTCCTGTCCCCCGCCTTACGATCGAGTTTCGGTTGAGCAAAGATTCAAGCGCCGTCAACGTGCGCGTGCGGCTCAATCCCGTCTGTTGCTCAATCTCACCCCGCGACAGTATTCGTCCGCCTGACAAAACCTTGAGAACCTGGACCTCTTCCTCAGACCCTTCAAAGGCATCGATAACGGGCAACGTGACGGCCACCATGCCGCCGCGAACATCAAATACCGGCTGGCTCAAAGAATCTCGATACGCTCGCCTGATTCGCGCGATTCCCGTACCGAACTTCTCGATGTAATCCAGCTTTAAAAAGACCTCGGCGACAATTGGGTTTCTGAGCACGGATATCTGCCCATACAGGTATTGTTCCGTCGTCAAACCGGCGGGTAGCGATCCGGGGGAAGTCACAACGACGCGATCATCGTACAAAGCGATTTGAACATTCGCCCGAACGTCCCATGTCCGATGCACCAAAGCGTTTGCGACAGCTTCGCGGAACGCCTCAAGAGGAATTCGATCGGTTTGGACGCGTTCCATCCCCTCGATACGCTCATAACGGTAGTAGCGTGCAAACATAGCAACCGCCCTGTCCACCTGCTCAATTGCAGATAGACTTGTCGCCGTCTCACGATCTAAGAGAACGTCCTCGGTCTCACCAAACCGCACACAGTCGATGCCCGGAAAATCGTTTTTATCCGCCAATATCGCCGCGGCATTGGTATAGCCGTCCTTGCCGAGCAAGCGAAGCGTACGCATGATATCCGGCGTTAGCTCGGAAATACCAAGGTGTTCAACACACTTATGCTCGAGCGTGTGAAAACTCAAGTCCTGGCGAGCCGACGCGAGCGCGTCGAACGTTACGTTGCTGCCTTCGAGCGTCAGCCTGCCATACTCAAACCGGTCGACCTCCACTGTTGCCGAATCGTTTCGCCTGTAGGCCTTTCCCTTGCTTCGATAGGGTTTGTCCTGGCCCTCATAAACCGTAAGGATTACGGTCCCGTGTTTCTCATCGGGCTCGAGCGTGTAACGGGGAGCGGGGTCCAAGCTGTCATTAATCATGTTCTCGATGCGGAGACACTCTGCGACCGGATCCGAAAGGCCGACAACCACGCCCTCGTCATCAACGCCAAACTCAATCTTGCCCGTCCCGTAGTTTGCATAGGCGCTCACCGTTTTAAGAAACGTCGGCGTAACGCTTTCCTTGTATTCGACTGTAGGGCTCTCTCTAACAACCATATGCACAACCTCTTCGTTTCGTACTATTCACGACCGTATTATAAGACGAAAACCGTTTGCGTATTGATTTATCCAAGACGCAAACGATTTTCGTCTTGATTTGCGTACGGAATTAAGACGCATAATTTCGCTTTCGTATGGCTCAATATCGGACGCAGACTGTTTTCGCCTGTCAATACATCTGCAATCCAAACGAAACGAGCTCCGAGCTCGCATGAACTCGGGGCTCTTTGTGCCGCACATCTATGAGAGGAGCAATTCGATGCGTACGGGCGCTACTCCATGAAGCCGCCCTGGGATGGCGGCAACCTCGTCGAGGAGACCATCCGCACTCACCGTGGCGTGGCCGACGCCATCGCCGCGCGCAACCCCACCGTAGCGCACGAGGCGATGTATTTGCATCTGGTGTACAACCGCAACATGATTGCGGAAGTCGCACAGACAAAAGGCATTTAAGGCTCGACAATGATCTTTCTTTGATATAACGCAAGCGGCGGCCGTCCCAAAACGGGACCGCCGTGTTTTGCTATCGACTGGCGCAATGGAATCAGGTTTACATGCATCAACTTGGCGCAAACCAACCTGACTCCCATGCACCAAGGGAGTGACTAGAGCTCGCAGGCAACCTTATAGCCATCGCCGATGGCATCGCGGATGTTGCCACACTTCTGGGCATCGCCCAGCACGTGGACAGCAATGCCAGCTGCAACCAGGTCGTCGGCCAGCTTGGTATTGGGACGATAGCCCATGGCAAGCACCAGCGTATCGGCATCGGCGATGGTGTGGACCTCGCCGTCCTTCTCGTAGCTGATGGCATCCTCGGTAATCTCGGTCACCTTGGCCTCGGTCAGCACGTGGACGCCCTTTGAGAGCATGCGCATGATGAGCACCGCGCGACCGGCGCCGCCCTCGTTGGCGGCGAGCGTCTTGGTCATCTCGATGACGGTGACATCGCGATTGGCCGGCGAGAGGTCGTTGACCAGCGGGGCCAGGTAATCGGCCGTCTCGCAGCCGACGGTGCCGCCGCCCACAATAACGATCTTCTTGCCCGGGAAAGCCTTGCCGCCCAGCAGGTCGTCGGCCGTCATAACCTGCTTAAAGCCCTGCATGAAGGCCGGGGCGATGGGCTCGGCGCCATAAGCCAGGACAACCTCGTAACCCGCGTAGTCACGCTGAATGTCCTCGGCAGTAAGCTCGGTGCCAAATACGCACTTCACGCCGGCCTCGGCCAGGCGACGGTACTGATACTTGATCACGCGGGTGAGTTCCTGCTTTGCCGGCGGAACGGCCGCGATACGCATCTCGCCGCCCGGCTCATCCTGCTTATCCACGAGCACCACGTTGTGGCCGCGCTTGGCGGCAATGTAGGCTGCCTCCATGCCCGCAGGACCAGCACCCACAACCAGTACGTTCTTGGCCTCGGTGGCAGGCTCGTAACCGGCCTCGTCGCGCTCAACATCGGGGTTGACGGTGCAGGAGATGCGCTTGCCAAACATAATGCCGTTCAGGCAGCGCAGGCAGCCAATGCAGGGGCGGATGTCGTCGGCGTTGCCGGCAGCGGCCTTGTTGCAGAACTCGGCATCGCACAGATTGGCGCGGCCCATCATGCAGATGTCGGCGGCACCGTCCTCGATCAGTTCCTCGGCAATCCATGCCTCGTTAATGTGGCCGACCGTGGCGACGGGAATGTTGACGTGCTTTTTGATCTCGCGCGAGCAAGCGGCGTGCGAGGCCTGCTGCGTGCCGGCGGCGGGAATCGCGGAGCCGCGCTTGATGGTGGTACCGCCCGACACATGAATCATGTCGACGCCGGCCTTCTCCAGGCGACGCGAGACGTAGATCATGTCGTTGAGGGTCAGGCCGCCATCGGTGTACTCATCGCCCGAGATGCGGACGTCGATGATAAAGTCCTTGCCGCAGCGCTCGCGAATCTCGGCGATGACCTCGAGTAAGAAGCGCATGCGGGCGTCGAGCGAGCCGCCGTACTCGTCGGTACGCTTGTTGTAGAGCGGAGTCAAAAAGCCGCCGAGCATGCCGTGGGCGTGTGCCGCATGGACTTCAACGCCATCGACGCCAGCCTTCTGCATACGCACGGCAGCGTCGCCAAACTGATGCGTGAGCTCGTGAATCTCGTCGACCGTGATGGGGCGCGGTGCCTCGCGGGCGTAAGACGGGCCCACAAAGGACGGAGCGACCAGGCGCGGCGTGCCCGGAATGTTAAAGGCCATGTAGGCGGGATGGAAGAGCTGCGGCATGATCTTGCAGCCATACTCGTGGACGGCCGCGGCGAGCTTTTCCCAGCCGGGGATAAACGTGTCGTCGTAGCAGCACATGTCACCCGGCAGATAGGTATAGGTAGGCTCGACCGTCACGACCTCGGTAATGATGAGGCCCACGCCGCCCTTGGCGCGGGCACGGTAATGATCGACCAAGTCGTCGGTCACATAGCCATGATCGGCCAGGTTGGTGGACACCGGCGGCATAAAGACGCGGTTCTTGACCTCGGTTGTACCGACCTTGATCGGGCTAAAGAGCATCGGGTAGGCAGAGGACTCCATACAGGCTTCCTTTCGTTTGAGCCGCTCGGCGGCAGTTGCTAACGTACTTATCGTATCAGCAACTGCCGCATCCGCAGTCAAACATACCCAAACGCCGGTCGGCTAATGAATACCGCGGCCCAAGTCTTCGGCGATTTTGTCTACGCCCTTAAGTGCGGCACAGGTCTTTTTGTTGGAGCAATGCCCCGTGCAAACGCCACCCTGAGCGCAGTCGGCGCAGGTGCCCTTGCGGTAGATGCGCACGCATACCGCGACAAACGCAATACCGATAACAGCCAGTACAGCAATATCGATAGGTGCCATAGCAAGCCTCCTCTAGTTAACCATCACTTACTTTACCCCATTCTCCACCTACCAAAAAGGGACAGGTTTGTTTTGGTCGGTTTTATCTGCGGAAACGCCACATCTCCCCCACCAAAAAGCCCGGGTGTCGCTGGGACACCCGGGCTCGTGGAAAGGGGTTAATCCTTATTCGGACTTAAGCGGAAACTGCGGCGGAGGCAGCGTTGGTCTCGTCCTCATCGGTCCATGCATGCTTGGGCATGGGACGGAAAATCTGGAAGAGCATCGCAACCAGCAGCACAATGGCCACAACCGTCCAGATACCAAACTGCCCAAGGACAAGCAGGTTGTAGAACTGGTTGATGAACAGGCCGATCACCCAAGCGAAGGCGCACTCGTAGCCGATGGCAATCGCGGTCCACTTGCCAGAGTCCATCTGGTTGCGGATGGTGCCAATGGCGGCAAAGCACGGAGCGCACAGCAGGTTGAAGGCGCCGAAGGCAACGCAAGCGCCCATGGTGGGGAACATGCCGGCAAACGCGGTCCACAGGCTCGGGTCGGTCTCGCCCGCGTCGGCGACGGACAGCAGCGAGCCGGCGGTGGCGACGACGTTCTCCTTGGCGACGAGGCCAGAGACGGTCAGTGCGGTTGCCTGCCAGGTGCTAAAGCCGAGCGGGGCGAAGATCCAAGCGACCAGGTTGCCCAGCATGGCGAGCACGGAGTAGTCCATGAACTCCTCGGGGATGCCGTCCATCGCAGGCAGGAAGCCAAAGGAACCGTTGTAGCTACCAAAGTTGGACAGGAACCAAACCACGACAGTGGACGCGAAGATGACCGTGCCGGCCTTCTTGATAAAGGCCCAGCAGCGCTCCCACACGTGCAGCGCCCAAGAGCGGATCGCCGGGAAGTGGTAGGCGGGAAGCTCCATAACGAACGGCGTCGGGCGACCGGCGAAGAGCTTGGTCTTCTTGAGCATGAGGCCCGAGGCGATGACGGCAAAGACGCCCAGGAAGTAGAAGAGCGGGCTGATCCATGCGGCCGTGGTGGAAGAATCGCCAATGATGGAGCCCATGAGCAGGGCGATGATCGGCAGCTTGGCGCCGCAGGGGATGAACGTGGTGGTCATGACCGTCATGCGGCGGTCCTTCTCGTTCTCGATGGTCTTGGTGGCCATGACGCCGGGGACGCCGCAGCCCGAGGACACGAGCATGGGGATGAACGACTTACCGGACAGGCCAAAGCGGCGGAACACGCGGTCCATGATGAAGGCGACGCGGGCCATGTAGCCGCAGTCCTCCAGGAAGGACAGCATCACGAACAGCAGGAACATCTGCGGCACAAAGCCGAAGATGGCGCCCAGGCCGCCAACGATACCGTCGCAGACCAGCGAATCGACCAGGCCACCGTCCTCGGTGCCACCCGCCACGAGGGCATCGTGCACCATGGTGGTGATACCCGGGACATAGGGGCCGTACTGTGCCGGGTCGACCGAGTCGGCGTCGTCACCCGCGGCCTCGACAGCCGCGTCGTAAGCGTCGCGGCCCTGACCGAGCACGTACCAGCCGTCGGTGCCGAAGAGCTGGTCGTTGGTGAAGTCCGTCACCGTGCCACCCAAGGTGGAAACGGCGATGTAGTACACGCAGAACATGATGACGACAAAAATCGGCAGGCCCAGGATACGGTTGGTAACCACGCGGTCGATCTTCTCGGAGGTGCTCATCTTGGCCGGGGCTTTGGTGAGGCACTCGTCGATGATGTGAGCGATCACGCCGTAGCGCTCACCGGTGATGATGGACTCGGCATCGTCGTCGCAATCCTGCTCGCACTGGGCGACCAGCTGCTCTACGCGAGCAGCCTTCTCCTTGGTGAGGTTGATGAGCTTGCAGGCGTCCGCATCGCGCTCGAACAGCTTGACGGCATAGTAGCGGCGCTTGTTGGCGGGGACGCTTGCCGGAAGGTTGTTCTCGATATGCGTCAGAACGTCCTCGATGGAGGAATCGAACTTGTGCTCCGGCACCTGGCCCTTGGAAGCTGCGGACTTCTTGACCTGCTCGAAGAGCTCCTTGATGCCCTTGTTCTTAAGAGCGGAGATCATCATAACCGGGCAGCCGAGCTTCTTGGAGAGTTTGTCCGTGTCGATCTTGTCGCCGTTCTTCTCGACCAAGTCGGCCATGTTGAGGGCAACAACCACGGGCAGGCCGGTCTCGATAACCTGAAGCGCCAGGTACAGGTTACGCTCGAGGTTGGTGGCATCGACCACCTGGACGACGACATCGGGCTCACCGCTCATGAGGTAGTCGCGCGAGCACTGCTCCTCGGGGCTGTAGGGGGAAAGCGAGTAGATGCCGGGGAGGTCCGTGATGGTAACGTTCTTGTCGCTTAGGAGCTTGGCCTCCTTTTTCTCAACCGTGACGCCGGGCCAGTTGCCAACGTAGCCGTTGGCGCCGGTGATCAGGTTGAAAAGCGTGGTCTTGCCGCAGTTGGGGTTACCCGCCAGCGCGACATGGATCTGAGAATCCGCCATTCAATCCTTCTTCCTTGTGTGCCTGCGCTGCTTTCTCCGCGCAGGCTGGATAATGTGCTTCAAAGATGCTGCATTAAGTTAGAAATACCTAACTTTATCTGCAGAAATATACGCCGCGAGCCCTTACTGGACCTCGACGACGGCCGCCTCCTCCTTGCGGATGGAAAGCTCGTAGCCGCGCACGTTGATCTCGACCGGATCACCGAGCGGCGCGACCTTCACGACCTTGAACGAAGTGCCCTTGATGAGCCCCAAGTCCATAAGGTGGCGGCGAAGCGCACCCTCACCGTGAAGCTTGACGATGGTGGAGCTCTCGCCCACCTTAACGTCACCCAACGTCTTCATCCTCTTGTCCCCCTTTCGGTTTTTATGAAATGCTGCAGACTAACCGACGGTCATGATGTGCATGGCAACCTTGGAATCGATGCCAAAGCGTGCGCCCAGCACCGTGACGATGATATTGGCGCCACTCGAGCTCACCACGTGGATTTCGTTGCCCTCGACAAAGCCGAGGTCCTTGAGGTGGTGCTTCATGTCCTCATTGCCCTTTACACGAGACACGCGCACGGTTTCGCCCGCTTTTACCATCGAAAGCGGCATGGCCGGCATCTGCGGTCCGCAAGACATGAGTTGCTCCTAACGTCAGTTCGTCCTCAACATCGACGCGTAAAAAGTTAACCACGTCTATGTTCGCTATAGTAAACTAGCACGTGGTTAACTTTTTGGAAAGGGTCCCCATTCAGATTTCGAAAAAGTTTCCTATACGAAACAAAAAGGCGCAGCAAAGGACCATCCTTTACCGCGCCCTATCATGCTTAGAGCGAGAGATTTCTGATCGATGTGACACAGGAGGCCTCATCCACGCCCGAAACGCGGAACACGATGTCCTCGCCACATTCGCCACAGAGTGCCATGAGCCCTATAACGTCTCGGCCATCGACATGACGATTGCCAATCGAAACCGACACGTCACTACGATGCTTGGCGATAATGTCATAAAGCAGCGCAACCGGGCGGGCATGCAATCCCAACGGATCTTTAATCGTCTTTGTAAACTCGACCATGTCCCCTCCCACGACATCGCACATTCGGCCGGCAAACCCAGCCACGTGGTAGCTATTGTAGCGTTAGATGCCTGCCGAGGGCCCCTCCGGATACCCCGTGGGCAAAAAGTGGCAAATATGAGTACTGCCACCAATTTAGTAGCAGCAAAATCGAGAGCAAATTGCTTACTTTAAGCGATTCGAAGAGGTTGAAAGCCGTCAAACGCCCTTTAAAGGGGGTTAGATAAATTGATTTTGAGCCCATTTTCGCTCAGAGCAGGCCGAAAAATATGACACCTCTTTTGCAACAGTACTCATATTTGGCATTTTTTGCCCACAGAGTCCAAAATCCATGCCCCAAAACACAAAAGGAGGGGCCTCGTAAGGCCCCTCCCGGTCGCGCGCACAGACGTGGTGTAAGAGTGTCCTGAGGTCCGTCGCTGCAAGTCC
>CABUBH010000006.1 GCA_902489775.1 uncultured Collinsella sp. | reverse complement strand
TTGCCTCCGGGGTGTTCTATTACTTTCTGACCCAGCAGGTCCGGGAACTGGTGCGGGAGATGGCGGACGCTTTCCCCGGCGGTGTGCTGGTCTTTGATGCTGCCAATCGGACAGCAGTAAAGATGATCGCAAAAACATGGCTTAAGACTGCAAAAATCAAGGATGTGGGGGCATATTTTGCGGTTTCGGATGCCGCCAAGGAAATCGGCACGTGGGACAGCCGTCTGCAGGTCACAAGTCGCGGCTATATGCTGGGTTATAACGATTTGAGAGACCCTTCTGTCAGCGGCTTTTTCCGGTTTCTCGCAAGGGTCGGTGACAACGGGATGAAAATGCAAATCGTGAAAATAAGATTTTGAGAGACAAAAATGCAAAAGACGAGCGCTTCTTGCCGCCCAATTGGCAAGAAGCGCTCGTCTTTTCTTAACGCGTTGTATGGCGGAGAGAGCGCAAGTTACGCGAGCGCCCTTCTTGCCAGCTCGGCCGCGCCAAGGATTCCTTGGTCGCCGCCGCAGCCCGGGGCGCAGATGTAGCTCTCTATGTCCTTAAGCTCGGCGGTCTGGATGTAGCCACCCAGATATTCGAGGGTCTTCTTGCGGACGATGCCGTAGAGCTGCTCCTGGTGCATCACGCCGCCGCCGAGGACGATGCGGCGAGGCGAGTACATGAGCACGAGGTTCGCGCACATCTGCCCCAGATAATCCCCCTCGAGCATCCACACCTCATCGTTGTCCGCGAGCTCGGCCGCGGGCTTTCCCCAGCGCGCGGCGATGGCGGGGCCGGAGGCGAGGCCCTCGAGGCAGCTCGCGTGGCTCGGGCAGACGCAGCGTCCTTCCTCGGTGGGACGGGTCCTTACCAGCATGTGGCCGGCCTCGGGGTGCAGCATGCCGTGAAGGAGCCTGCCCGCGCACATGACGCCCGCGCCCACGCCGGTGCCGATGGTCACGTAGACGGCGTCCTTGAGCCCCTTGCAGCAGCCGAAGACCGCTTCGCCGAGGCAGGCAACGTTCACGTCCGTATCGTAGGCCACCGGAATCCCGAGGGCGTCGGCGAACGCGGCGCGAAGACCATAGCCTCGCCACGCGAGCTTGGGCGTCTGGAGGATGGAGCCGTAGCGCTCGTCGGCGGGGTCGACGCAGGTCGGGCCGAAGGCACCGATGCCCAACGCGTCCACATCGCGGGCGGTGAACCATGCGATCATCTGCGGGACGGTCTCGGCGGGCGTAAGCGTCGGGGTCTCCATACGGTCGAGGACCTCGCCGTCGCCGGACACCACGGCACAGACCATCTTGGTCCCGCCGGCCTCGAGGGCGCCGAGCCTCATTTGCTTTTCGCTCATGTGATCCTCCTTGCAAAGGGACGCCCGCAGTCATAGTCAACCGCGGGCGCCCATAACGTTGGCTTGTTTCGAGGCGACCCTACCTGGGCACGCGGTCCTGCCTTGCGGCAAACGGGGCGAGCACGGCGTGCGGCTCGCTTTGGTACCAGTAGGCGACGGTGGAGATGTCGTCCTCGCGCTCGTAGAGCTTGATGTCGTCGTTGCCGAGGTCCTGGAACGTCACGCGCAGGTCCTCCTTGAACGAGATCGGGTCGGGAAGGTGCCACCTGTAGAGGCCGTGCCTGGGCAGCGCGTCGTCGTTGGTCGCGAGCATCGGGTTCGGGTTCGGCTTGCCCGCGCTGAAGCGGTCGCGCGTGGCGTCGCGCGTCGAGCGGTACGGGTAGCCGGCGAACAGCGTGTTGAAGCACTGCGCCTCGGGCAGCGCGTGGGGCGGCCTGTCGAGGAAGGCCCAGGCACCGCCGAAGTAGTCCTCGGCTCCCGTCGAGGTGACCGTGGGGAACTCCTCGTCGCCGTCGAGGAAGAACTTCATCTCGCCCTCGCCCCACCAATAGCGCTCCAGGGCGCACAGGGCCATGTAGGTGCCGACGTAGTAGCCCTTACCGCGCACGCCGTCGAGCACGGTGTAGTCGACGCCCCTGCGGGTGCTGCGCTCGCGGTTAAAACGGGCGTGGAAGTACATGGCGTCGTCCGGCACGTCGGTGAGCGCGTAGTTGAACGTGTAGAAGATGTACTTAATGAACCCGGGGTGCTCGCTCGTAAGCGTGACCTTGGCGTGCTTCCTGAAAGGCATCTCGAAGTAGCAGTTCATGCCGCCCGTCGGGTTCACGCAGATGGGTATCGAGTTGACGATGGCGCGCTCACCGAAGCCGTTGCAGAAGAAGTCGCCGACAGGGCACTCGACCGAGGGGGTCTCCTCGTCGTCCCAGTAGAAGCGCAGCACGAGGTCGCGCATGACGAAGCTGCCGGCGGCGGTCTTGTCGGGGACGGTCATCCAGATGTGGCGGATGATGCCGGGGCCTTCGATGTCCGCGAGCGTGATGGTCTCGCCGGACTCAAGGGGCACGCAGCACGAGCCCTTGCGGCCGACGCCGAGGTGGCTGGCCGACATGGCGGCGCGGCCCTTCTCGCCCGTGATGTTCTCGGGGGTGATGGCGCGGCTTTCCTCACCGCCGTGCATCCACACGTCTTTAAGGAACTCTCTCATCGTCGACCTCCTCTATTCGTCGTCTTCGCACTCGGCGGAACTGGCACCGTTCACGTAGACGATCTGCTGGCGCGCCTCGTCGACGAGGGCGTCGAAGTCGAGTTTCTCGTCGGGGCGCGCGAGCGCGACCGTCATGGCGAGCGGGAGGTTGACACCCGCGATCACGTGGATCCGGTCGGAGGCGAAGCGGGAGAAGCGCTGGTTCACGCTGCCGCCGAGCGCGTCGGTGAGGACGACGACCTCATCAGTGCCCGAAAGCGCCGCCTCGACCGCCGCGTCGAGCCCCTCGCCGTTGTCGTTCACGTAGGCGCACACGGCGTTGACGGCGTCGCTCTTACCCGTAAGGAACTCGAGGGTGTCCTTGAAGCCCTGGGCGAGAAGGGAATGGCTCGCCACAACTATCTTTCTCATTGATTCACCAATCTCTTGGGTCGAAGCTAGGCGAGGATGCCGGCGGCGGAGGCGACCATCGCGAGGACGATCACCACGAGGATGAGGGCCGTCATGCTCGCGTTCTTCTTGGTAAGAAGGTAATACGCGCTTCCCGTGATGGCGGCGGGGATCATGGCAGGCAGGATCTTGTCGAGCAGCGGCTGAATCTCCATCGAGACGTCGCCGAAGCTGAAGCTAATCGGGCAGGTGACGCCGATGACCGAGGCGATGAGGCAGCCGACCACGGTGAGGCCGAGCACGGAGGCGGCGGCAGTGAGGTTGGGAAGCTTCTCGCTGAAGTCGGTGACGAGCTTCACACCCTGCTTGTAGCCGAACTCGAGGGCGTGCATGCGGACCCAGAAGATGGCCAGGATGAGCGCGAACCAGATGCCGGCTCCCACGGGGTTGCCCTCGATGGCCATGTAGGCGGCGATGGAGCCCATGATGGTCGGGATCATGGTCATGAGCAGGGAGTCGCCGACGCCGGCGAGCGGTCCCATGGTGCCGATCTTCAGGTCTTGGACGGCGTCCGCCGCCGCGAGGCCGTCACGCTCCTCCATGGCCACGCAGGCGCCGAGGATGATGGCGGCGAGCCAAGGCTGGGTGTTGTAGTAGCGGAAGTGGTTGTTGAGCGCCTGCTTATAGTCCTCGTCGTTCGTGTAGATCTTCCTCAGGATCGGCGAGAGGGCGTAGGCGACCGAGGCGCCCTGCTGGGTCTGGTAGTTGAAGGTGCACACGCTCATGAGCCAGCGCCAGTTCGCGTTGCGCAGGTCCTTCTTGGTGACCTTATAGCCGGAGGACTTGCCCTCGGCGGCGGTGATGTTCTCGTTTTCCATGGTTACTCATCCTCTCCGATGAAGGCGTCTGCGGAAGCGTGGGCGGTGAGCTCGGCGTCCTTCTCGGCACGCTGATAGAACGCGATCGCGAGGGCGACGCCGACGATGGCGGCACCGATGATGGGCACGTTCAGGAAGGCCGAGAGGAAGAAACCGGCGAGCAGGTACTGGAAGTACTTGGCGGTTGGCATGTAGCGGAGCAGCATGGCGATACCGATGGCCGGGAGCATCTTGCCGGCGAGGGTGAGGCCGGAGAGGAACCACTGGGGCATGACCTCGAGGAGCCAGTTGACGGCGGGCTGGCCGAGCGTCACGGAGACAAAGACGGGCAGGGCGGCGCACAGGCCGAAGAGCGCGGGGCAGACCCACAGGATGGCGTTCATCTGCTTGAACTTGCCCTCGTCGCAGAACTTCTGGGACTTCTCGACGACGAAGCCGTTGAGGATCTTGACGATGACGTCGAGCTGGATGCCGAGCATGCCGACCGGCAGGCCGATGGCGAGGCCCGTGTCGGAGCCCAGGGTCACGCCGTAGGCGGTGGCGATGATGGCCATCGTGCCGTAGTCGGGAATCGACGAGCCGCCGAAGCCCGCGACGCCGAGCTGCATGAGCTGGATGGTGCCGCCGATGACGAGGCCGGTCTGCCAGTCGCCCATGACGACGCCGGTGATAAGGCCCCAGAAGACGGCATAGTTGACGAAGATCATCGGGATGCCGTAGTAGTCCACGTGCTTGATGAAGGCAAGCAGGGTCAAAAGGACGACCTGCAAGATAGTGAAGTTGACCATGTTCCCTCCTTAGATGAGGTCGGCGACGGAGACGGGCTTGTCGGCGGGCACGAACTGTGCCGTCACCTTGACGCCGCGGGCGATGAGCGCCTTGTAGCTCTGGACGTTCTCGGTGGAGGCGTAGGCGCGCTGGGTGAGCTGGACGCCGCCCTCCTTGACAAGAGAGCCACCGACGATCAGCGACGGGAGCTCGATGCCCGACTCGACCAGGTGAAGGATCGTCTCGGGCTCCTTGGCGATGACAAAGACCTTCTCGCGGTCGTACTTGCCCGCCGCGAAGTTCTTGAGCGCGGTCTCCTCGGAGATGATCGAGACGGCCATGCCCGCGGGGCGCGCCATCCTCATAGTGGACTTCAGGACCTCGTCGCCGGCGACCTTGTCGTCGATGACCATGACTCGGGTCGCGCCCGACACCGGGGCCCACTGCGTCACGATGATGCCGTGAAGCAGGCGATTGTCGATTCGTGCCATAACAACACTCATGTTTGCTCCTATCAAGTGAAGTTTTACGTTCGGTACTGCCTCGGCGCTATCCGGATTCGCGCCGGGCAAGGGGTTATCGGATTATTGAGGACGCGCGGTCAGCTTGCGGCGGCGCGGGGAAGGTCACTCGTCGAGCAGGAGGTCCGAGGAGCCGAGGCGCTCTTCTCGCGCCGGGGCGGCGCTCACGCTTATGTAGTCGAAGACATATGCGATCTCGCTTACGGGAACCTCTACGCGATAGCGCGTCGAGATACTCGAGAAGCTCTGCCTGAAGGACTCGATGAAATCGGCACGCTCCTCCTCGAAGCGGTCCTGGCCAACGTAGGTCTCAATGGGGTTTCTGGTAACAAGGCGCTCGACGAGACAGCAGAGGTGGACGTAAAGCCCAATGATGGCGTTGCTGCCGATCTTCTCGCCTGTCCTGCGCTGAAGCTCGTGCACGGCGCTCTCGATCTCGTGGAATAGCCGCTCCGGGTCGAGGATGGTGATGGAGCGGATGACGTTCTGCAGCGTCATGTTCGAGAGCAGCTTCTCGTGGAAAGAAGAGAGCTCGGAAGCGTCAAGCCACCTGCCGAACACGGCATCGACCTTAGAGGCGGACGCCGTCGACATGATGTCCTCGAGGGCGACGAAGGGGATGGAGGCGACCCCGGGGTCTCCCGTGCCGATGACGGCGCAGACGCGGTGCTCGGAGAAAACGGCGTCGTTCGACCCGTTCGCGACGAGCTGCTTGAAGGGCCTCGTGAGCAGGCGCGCGCCTATGGTGCGCGGGAGGCTCTGCGAGACGAGCTGGCGTATCCTCTCCGCGGCGTCGACCCCGGACTCGGAGCAGAAGACGATGGCGTCCTCACGGTTGACGCGCTCGATCACCTTGCAGTGCGTCACGCACGCGGCGGTCGCATCGCCAAGAACCTCGGCGATGGACTTGCCGCCGAGCAGCCCGACCCCGATCTCGAGCGCAAGACCGGTAGAGACGTTGTTCACCACGCCGATAGTGGAGTCGGTAACGTTCTCGAGGGCCTTATAGGCCTCCTCCAAGGAGCCCATGTCGACGAGGAACACGACCCCGGTGCAGTAGGAATGGCGGTCGACGAGGCGCTGGAGCGGACCGACGATGTCCTTCAGCTGCTGGTCGTAGGGCATGTCGACCGCCTCGTACACATGCATGCCGAGCATACGGTTCGCCGCGTCGGCGATGCTCGTCGCCGTTGAGTAGCCGTGGGACAAGATGACGCAGAGCGTTCGAAGGGCCTTCGCGTCGCGAGACTCCGATGCGACGCACAGCGTCAGAAGCGTCTTCGTGAAGTGATCGAGCGAGATTCCCAGCGCCCCTTCCACGTCTGCGGCGACCTGATCGGAGACACTCGAGGCAAACGGCAATTCGGAGGTCACGGCACCGAGGAGATGGGAGATTTGCTCCGCACAGGCAGACTTTCGCTTAGCCAGGCCGATGCCCGGCCACAACTGCAGGCAAATCTCCTGGGCCAGTAGAAAAGCGACCTTCCTCGAAAGCTCGATGCCATAAGAAGAGCCTGCGTCGGCAAGGACCGCGCCCACGACGCGCTCGAAGGCGCGCGACCTCGAGGAGGCGACGCCGTGGTCGAAGATCAAGTGATCCTCAACGCCGCGCACAGCGGAGACAGCTTGCGAGACGAGCTCGGAGACAGAGAGCTCCCCGGCGCAGAATCGCTCATCGAGGGAGCACAGGGCATCGAGCGCCTGCTCGACCGGCCCTGTGCTCTCGGCGGCATCCAGGGACGCGTCGATCAGAACGCCATCGTCGGGCTGTTGATCGATCTGCGCGGAGGAGAGGAGCCCGCTGGGAAGAAGATACGGGCGAACGACGACGTAGTCGCCCTCGCGATTGAGGAACGCTTTGGCGCAGCAGTTCGTCACGCAGGCGCGCAAGCCGGCGATGTTATCGGAAAAGTCCGCGTTCACGAGGCAACGGTATGCGCCGCGGCTGATCTTCACATCAGAACCGATTCGGCACCCCTCGCTGCGCAGGAAGCTCAAGATGAGATCCTCGCGCTCCTCGGGGGTCCGCTCCTTGAGTGAGGGGACGCGGGCACAGATGGGCATTTTGCTGTAGGCCGAGGAAACCTTCAGGTCATCGGCGGAAAGCGTCGTCGAAAGAACGAGGCGAGCGCGCGGCGCATCCTGGGAGGCATCGAGCCCGAGGGCCGTCGCAAGGCAGTGCTCCATCGCAGAGGGAGAGAGTGCCTCGATGCCGTTGACAAAAACCACACCCCCGCGCGATTTCGCGATCGACTCGTCAAGAAGCCCGTTGAACGAGGCGGCATCCGGGACCCCGGCGCAGTCGATGCGCACATAGGAGGAGTCGCGGGACAGCAAGCCCTGGTTCTTGCCGTACTCGTACACAAGGCGAGAAAGGAAAGACTTACCGACACCCACGCCGCCGCTCAAGAGGATGGGTAGGCCAAACGGAGGGTACTGAACCGCAGCCTTGCACTGCTCGACAACGGAGCTGAGGCTCAGGTCAAAGCCCACGGCACGCGCGAAGTCGCGGTGATCGGCGATTCCCGTCGCCTGGATGAGGTCGGCGAGCGAGGCGTACTCGCTTGCAGAGAGCTTTACCTGAAAACGCTTCTGGAACGCGCGGCGATGAAAATAACGGACAGGCCTGCCCGCCACCTTAACCACAAGGCCGGCGCGAACAAGGTCGTTGAGGTACTGGCTCGCCAGGCTCCTGGAGATGATGAGCGTCTCGGCGATGTCGGAGGTGGACAGACGGGCAAGGTCGTCGAGCGAGACGGCAGAGGTGAGGGCCTCGAGATGCTCGAGAATCCTGTCCCTCATGTCGACGGGCTTCTTTGCCAAGCTGTCCTGTGCGGTCTTGTCCATGACTTCTTACCTCCTCGTACAAGGAGTATAAGGGGAACACAGAGAACGGAAAGGGGCGCGTGGGGGAATCAACAGCCCCGAGGAAAAGTCCACCACTTGAGGGGCAGAAAACAACGGCCATTGAACATTCAGGGCCGACGCTCAACACTTCGGCTCGACACTTCGCTTTGGAAAGGGCCCTGCACGATGGTGCAGCCCTCCATCTCGCAGCACAGGTCGCCGAAGGTCGCGAGGATGCGCTCCTTCTGTTCCGCGGGCGAGACGACTCGGTGGGCAAGGTCCTCTCAAAAGGGGTCGTCCGACGCCGCAAGACCTCGATGACCGACTACCGCCTCGAGCAAGTGGCGGATTACCTCTGTACTATCGAACTTGCCTTGGTCAAGTACGAGGCCAAGGAGGACGGTGAGACGTACAACAAGTTCTTCGGAGGTATAGGCTCTTTCAAAAGGAACTGGTTCAAGCAAGCCCGCAGCAAGCGGATATAGGTGGCCTCGCGGTTTCGCAAGGAACGGCCAGCTCTCCTCTGGCGAGGAACACCGGGCGACGTGCCTCGAGCAGCGGAAGCTGAAGCGCAAGCAGAAGCAGCGCGGGCAATGATCGGTGCCGATATGGGCCCAGACGTGAACAGTGCTACGTCCCCTGTTCACGGGGCGCGAAACCGCAAAGGTTGCACAGAGGTTGCAAAATAAGAAGCCCCCGACCTGTTTTCGCAGGTCAGAGGCTTGAAATCAACGAATATCGTTTACTCCCACTCGATGGTCGCGGGCGGCTTGGACGTGATGTCGTAGCACACGCGGTTGGCGCCGGGAACCTCGGCCACGATGCGGCCGGAAATGCGGGCCAGCACGTCGTAGGGCAGCTTGGCCCAGTCGGCGGTCATGGCATCGCTGGACTCGACGGCACGCAGGATGATCGGACGCTGATAGGTGCGCTCGTCGCCCATAACACCGACGGACTTAATATCGGGCAGGACCGCGAAATACTGCCAGCAGCTGTGCTCGGAGTTGCGCTCGCCAGTCTGCTCAAACAGACGCTGGTTGTAGGCGTCGAGCTCCTCGCGCACGATAGCGTCAGCGTTCTTGAGGATCTCGAGCTTCTCCTTGTCGACCGCGCCGATGATGCGGATGGCAAGACCCGGGCCCGGGAAAGGCTGGCGGAACACGATGTGACCCGGCAGTCCGAGCGCCAGACCAAGCGCGCGGACCTCGTCCTTAAAGAAGTGGTCGAGCGGCTCAATAAGGTCGAAGTGCACGCCCTCGGGGAACGGGATCAGGTTGTGATGGCTCTTGATGGTGGCCGTCTTGCCGCCCGTCTTGCGAGCGCCGGACTCGATGATGTCGGGGTAGATGGTGCCCTGAGCCAGATACTTGACCGGCTTGCCGTCGGTCTCGAGCTGCTGCGCCACGGCGAAGAACTCTTTCCAGAACTGCGTACCGATGATGCGGCGCTTCTCCTCGGGCTCGGTCACGCCGGCCAGAAGCTCGGCATAACGGTCCTCGGCGTGGACGTGGATAAAGTCGACGTCAAACTGCTTGGTGAAGACCTCCTCCACCTGCTCGGGCTCACCCTTGCGCAGCAGGCCGTGGTTGATGAACACGCAGGTCATCTGCTTGCCCACGGCGCGAGCGCCCAGCGCAGCCACGACGGAGGAGTCGACGCCGCCGGACAGGGCCAGAATCACGCGGTCGTCACCGACCTTCTCGCGGAACTCGGCCGTCATGGTCTCGACCAGGTTGTCCATGCTCCAGTTGGGCTCCAGGCCGCAGATCTCAAACAGGAAATTGCTCAGCAGCTGCTGACCGTACTCGGAGTGCTTGACCTCGGGGTGGAACTGCGTGGTGAAAATCTTGCGCTCGACGCACTCCATGGCGGCAACCGGGCACACGTCGGTGCTGGCGGTAACGGTAAAGCCCTCGGGCACCTCGGAAACGGCGTCGCGGTGGCTCATCCACACGGTCTGCTCCATGGGCGTAGAGTTAAAGAGCTTGGCACCAGCCGTGCGCGTGATGGTGGCGCGGCCATACTCGCCCACCTCAGAGTGGCCGACCTTGCCGCCGAGCGTCACGGCCGTGATCTGATGACCGTAGCAAAAGCCCAGGACGGGAAGACCCAGGTCAAAGATGGCAGGATCGATGGACGGAGCGTCCTCGGCATACACAGAAGCCGGGCCGCCGGAAAGGATGAGCGCAGAGGCGTTCATCTCGCGAATCTCGTCGGCCGAGATGTCACAGGGGACAATCTCGGAATACACGTTGAGGTCGCGGACGCGACGGGCAATGAGCTGACCGTACTGCGCACCAAAGTCGAGTACGAGGACCTTTGCGGAAGCCTTTTGATCCATGGTTCCCCCTCTTGTTGGCGGGGAGCCGGTGCCCACCCGCGTGAATGAACGAAAATAACCTCCATAGTGTACACGTTATATGGGGTTTCTCGTCCCTCGCAGCCATCAGCGCACGGCAAACGCACGACCTGGGCCCCTATTTGACGGCAATTGAAGTGTTACCAAACGTTACAGATGATGTAATACGTTTGAACATTGGACGCCCTGTGCCACAATACTGCCGAACGACTCCGCCTCTGGGGCGGCAAACACGATAGGAATACCAGCATGAAGCGCATCCTTCTCATCGCCACGGGTGGCACCATCGCATCGACCGAGGACGGCAACGGCCTCTCCCCCGCCCTGACCGGTGAGGAGCTCGCCCAGAGTGTCCCCGAGATCTCGGGCCTCTGCGAGCTCGACGTGGTGCAGCCCATGAACATCGACAGCACCAATATGCGCCCGAGCGACTGGATGCGCATCCGCGACGTCATCGTCGAGGGCTATGCCGACCACGACGGCTTCGTGATTCTGCACGGCACCGACACCATGAGCTACACCGCGGCAGCGCTTTCCTACCTGATTCAGGACAGCCCCAAGCCCATCGTGCTCACCGGCTCGCAAAAGCCCATGGGCAATCCCTTTACCGACGCCAAGCTCAATCTGTACCAGAGCCTGCTCTATGCGCTCGACGAGCACTCGCACGACGTCTCGATCGTGTTTGGCGGCGTTGCCATTGCCGGCACGCGCGCCCGCAAGCAGCGCACCATGAGCTTTAACGCATTCATTAGCGTCAACTATCCGCCCATTGCCTACATCCGCAACGACCGCATCGTGCGCAACGGGCTCCACGGCACTCGTCAGGGCGAAAACCCGGTGCGTTTCTACGACAGCATCGACCCGCGCGTATTTGTACTCAAGCTTACGCCCGGCGTAAACCCGGGCATCCTCGACGCCCTTGCCGATAGCTACGACGCCGTGATTCTGGAGACCTTTGGCATTGGAGGTATCCCCGAGTTTGGTGAGTCGGGCGAGTCGTTCCAGGAGGCGATTTTCCGCTGGGTTGATTCGGGTCGTACTGTCGTTATGACCACGCAGGTCCCCGAAGAGGGCCTCGATCTGGGCGTTTATGAGGTCGGCCGTGCCTATGCCGATCATAGGGGTATTTTGCGCGGCGACGACATGACCACCGAGACGCTCGTGGCAAAAACCATGTGGGCACTCGGCCAGTCACGTGATGCCGCCGAGATCCAGCGCCTGTTCTACAGCCAAGTCAACCACGACCGCATCCCGATGGCTTAATCCCTAAGGCAGTTCCGATTATCGCAGCCTTAAACGACAGGTGGTCCCCCTCGGGCCGTGCAAAAATCGGAGTATTCTGCAATTTCTCCTCCGGAGACATAGAATCGGCCGATTATTAGACGAACTTTTAGGACGAAGGGTCCGTCTAGTAAATATTTATTCCTCATTTTTATTTAGCGTGTGGATTATCTACTGTCAAAAAGGCAAAGCCAGCCGCTCGAGCTACCATCTACGGCCGAACTGGTGCTGAATACTCGCGATTTTGCACATCGCAACCAGGGGGACCCGCCCAAAGAGCGTCAAATACAGCGGGGGAACGCCCTATTCGATACCCTCGAGAAGCTCTGACACCGTCATGCCGAGTGCGGGCGCGATCTTAAATAGAACCTTGAGCGTGAAATTTGCCGTCCCATCTTCGATTCGGTCGAGGTAGGGTCGGCTGATTCCTGTCGCCACACAAAAATCAACCTTGGAGATACCAAGGTCCCTGCGTGTCTCTTCGACCCGCCTGCCAAGAATCTGTTTCGCACGTTCGTCCATGCAGCCGAGTTTGAAATGGAGTCGAACATAAACGTAAACTATAGTTTACGTTTTGCCGAATACACAGGAGTTTTCTATGTCGGGTTCTTCGGTCCGCATGTACCGAGCCACGCTTCGCACAAACAGCGCGCCGCCCAAGCTCGTCGTCGTTGAAGCTGCATGCCTTTCGCCCGATGAGCGCACAGCATTTGCATTGCTATCAAGTCGCGTCGTCGCCGTTCTGGTCCCTTGCCCGGCGAAAGGTGAACTTGCCATCCAATGCCAAACGCACGGCTGCTCGCTCAATCAGGCTGCCGTAATCGCAACCAGCCAACGCGGCCTGCCGCTCCTTTTAGAAGCCGGTATCGCACTTGCCCTTCGGGGCGCCGGATACGAAAACGAGGCCGCCGCCGACATGGTCTTTAAACCACGATCGAGCGGCGGCCTCGCAGCAGCCATTGAATATGCTTGCAAGCTCGTTGCCTAAAAGGACAAGCTAGAAACCAAAGCCAAAGCCCGTTCCGGTAATCGCCGAGTACATAAAGTAAACGTTGATCACGTTGAGGAACACACCCGTGATGCAACCGTTGCGCAGGTAGCGCTCGCACACGATGCGCGCCATGGCGGCGGAGTCATCATTATTTTTTGCCTGGCGTCCCGCCGTAAAGTACGTCGCCACGCTCAGCAGCAGATTGAGTACCGGCAGCGCCAACAGCTCGTAGCTCTTACCCCAGCGCGTCGCCTCGCCGGCGGCATTAAACTTCGTTGCCACCTCGGGACCAATGTTGGGGATAACGCACGCTGCGACCACCAGCGGAATCACCGCAAGTACGAGCAGCGCAATACCCATGTAGCCAGCTTTTTTGCCATATTTAAACATGCGCGTCGTCCTTACACGTTAAAGCGGAAGTGCACGACGTCGCCGTCGGCCATGACGTACTCTTTGCCCTCGATGCGCAGCTTGCCGGCGGCCTTGGCGCCCTGCTCGCCGCCGAGCTCGATGTAGTCGTCGTAGCCAATGACCTCGGCCTTAATAAAGCCGCGCTCAAAGTCGGTGTGGATGACACCGGCTGCCTGCGGAGCAGTCGCACCCTGACGTACCGTCCAGGCCTTGACCTCCATCTCGCCAGCCGTAAAAAACGACTGCAGACCGAGCAGTTTGTAGGCCGCCTGCGCGAGCACGTCAAGACCAGGCTGCTCCAGGCCCAGGCTCTCCAGGTAGTCGGCGGCGTCCTCGGGATCGAGCTCAGAAAGCTCGGCCTCAATCTTGGCGCAGATGGGCAACGGCTTGACGCCATCGATGGGCGCCAGGTCCTCGTTGAGCATATCCTCGTCCACGTTGGCCACATACAGGATGGGCTTCATGGTGAGCAGGAACAGGCCCTTGGCAGCGGCACGCTCCTCGTCGGTCATCTCCATGGATGCGGCGCGCTTGCCCTCGTTGAGCCAGGCAAGCAGGCGCTTGGCGACCTCAAACTTGGGCATGAGCTCCTTGTCGCGCTTGGCCTCCTTCTCGAGCTTGGGCAGCTGCTTCTCAAGCGTGCCCATGTCGGCCAAGATGAGCTCGGTCATGATGGTGTCGGCATCGCCGGCGGGATCGACGAACTCGCCCGTGCGGCCCACCTCACGCATGACGTTGGGGTCCTTAAAGTAGCGCACGACCTCGCAGATGGCATCGGTCTCGCGGATGTTTGCCAGGAACTGGTTGCCCAGACCCTCGCCCTCGTTAGCGCCCTTCACCAGACCTGCGATGTCGACGAACTCGACCGTCGCCGGCACAATGCGACCCGGGTTGACGATGTCGGCGAGCTTTTGCAGGCGGCTATCGGGCACGTCGACGATACCCACGTTGGGGTCGATCGTGGCAAACGGGTAGTTGGCGGCAAGGCCGGTCTTTTTGGTAAGCGCGGTGAACAGCGTCGACTTGCCCACGTTGGGCAGGCCCACGATACCGATGGAAAGGGACACGACAGCTCCTTTTGATACAGGTACTTCAAACTGCATAAGTATAGCGCCGCCGCAGCATCCGGGCGAATCCGGACACCGCGGCGGCGCAAATGAAGCAGAGATTGGGGTCGCTGGCTAGTCCGCGAGCTTCTCCACTTGGTCGAGCATCTTATCGAGCTTGGCCTTTGCCTCGGCCTTGACCTTCTCGGCCTCCTCGTGGGCCTTGGCCTTCTGAGCGGCCTTTTCCTCGGCCTCGGGGTCGACAACGACCAGATTGGACGCATCGTGCTCGACCAGCTTGAGCGCATGCTCGGGGCACACCTTGACGCAGGCCCCGCAACCTAGGCAATAGGTAGACTCCAGTGCAAAGCGACCGCTTCCCACCAAATCGCAGGCAAACGTAGGGCACACGTTGACGCACTCGCCGCACGACGTGCACTTGTCAAAATCGCATTCCGGCGTGCCCACCTGCATGTTCTGGGCAAGCTCGGGATGGTTCTGCAGTGTCGAGAGCACCAGCTGCCGCCCATGGGTGAGCGAACGGCGACGCTTAGTCGTCGTGGTGCCGCACATGGTGTTGAGTGTGCGCTCAAGCTGCGTGATCTGGTGACGGTGGGCCTTCAACTTCTGCGTCACCGAGGCCAGTGCCGCAGTCGCCGGATTGAGCTTGGTCACCGTCAGGCCCGTGGTGCGGGCAATCTTATCCATGTACTCCTTGCGCTCGTACTCGCGGCGCTTATGGCATTTGAGGCTCTTGGGGTCGACCTCCAGGCCCATGCCCGTACCGGCCCACTCCTCGGCAGTGGCGATGGCCTCGCCCAGAATGTCCTCACCGCCGGTGTTGCGGCATTTATCGCACACGCCCAACGGCAGGTACACACTCACGTTGGGATAGTCCGCCAGTACCGAGAACCAGGTCTCGGCCGTAACATCGCCCACGCAGGCGACGACGACCTCGTTTTCGCGCGGCATGCGCTTGAGGGCGCGCGTGCAGGTGACGTAGGCGGTCTCGTGACTCGTAGCAGCAGAGACGATATCGTCATACAGGTTTTTGGGCGCCAGGCGCGGCGAGATGATCGCCTCGGTCGGACAGGCAGCGGCGCACAGACCGCACTTGCGACAGGAGTCGAGGATCTCAATAGCGTCTTCCTCGACCTCGATGGCGTTGACCGGACACACGTCCATGCACGCGGTGCAGCCGCTCTTTTCGTTTTTGCAGGTCAGGCACGGAATGGTGTTGCCGCGCGGGCGCTCCTTGTAGTCAGCAGGATTCCACTGCGGCGCCGACGGATCGAGTGCATCGGTCACGCCGCCAAGCGGGTTTTTAAGAAAGTCGAAACCTTTGCTGATCTCGATAATGTCATCAAACAGATCGTGTTCCTGCGCCATGCGCGGCCCCTCCCTGAGCAGTGCAAACAAGCAAGAGATAATGATACGCTATCGGCCCACGCCTCGGGCAAATTACACGCGGCGCATCTTTGCGGCAAATAGCCCATGGCCTATCGCCGCCCCGATTGCACAAGGTCAATCAAGCGCCAAGCTATGCCTCGCACATGAGCTGCACGAGCTTCTGTTTGGTCACCTTGGCCTGCTCGTTGGCCATATTGCGCTCGTTTCTAAAGACCGCATCCGCAACGCTCATCAGGTCGGCATCCGAAATCTCGCCAAGGCCCAGCTCCTCAAGCGTCGTCGGCAGACCGACGCGTTGGCAAAACTCGAGCACCTGATCAAGCTCGGGCGCACGCTCCAGGCGCAGCTGCACCACCAGACCAAATGCCACGGCCTCACCATGCATGGCCTTGCACTCGGGCAGAATCGTCAGGCCGTTGGCGATGGCATGGGCAAGCGCTAGGCCACCGCTCTCAAAGCCAACACCCGAGAGCAGAATATTGCACTCGATCAGGCGCTCAACCGCCGGCGATATACAGCCCTTTTTGAGATCGCGCTTGGCAGCGACGCCGCACTCCATGAGTGTGTCATAGCAGGCACGAGCCGCAACCAAGGCCAAGTGTCCCGGCGCGCCACCGTGCTCGTTGGCGCCGTGCGCCGCGGCGCACGAACGCGCCTCGAAATACGTTGCCAGCGCATCGCCCATACCAGCGACCGTCATACGCAGCGGGGCCGCCGCGACCACGTTGGTATCGACCACGACCAAGTCTGGATTCTTCTCGAGCATCAGGTAGCGGTCGAACGACCCATCCTCGTGATACAGCACCGAAATCGCGCTGCACGGACCGTCCGTCGACGCCGCCGTGGGACATACGCACAACGGCAACTCGGCATAAAACGCAACGGCCTTGGCGATATCGAGCATCTTGCCGCCGCCAATGCCCACCACCATGTCGCAATACTCGGCCCGGGCTTCCTTGGCCATTTCGACAACGGCATCTTCCGTACACGGACCGTTGTAAATCTTAAAGAACGGCTCGCTTAGATCTTCATCCAGAAATCCATCGACAATCTGCCTGCACAGCCGATCCTCGGTGCCCTGGTCAAACAAGACATAGGCAGCGCAGCCCAACCATGACAAATACTTGCCCTGACGCGAGAGCTCACCCGGCCCCTGAACATATCGTCCGGGACCGCCATAAACCATGGGAAGCGCCATACGAGAATCCGCCCTTTCATCAACAACAATTGGTGCAAAGCAACCTGACCCCTTTGCACCATAGCAAAAAGGGGCAAAGCCATCTGCCGGCTTTGCCCCTTCCTTAGCTTGATTTACTCATCCATGAGATAGTAGTGGCCCAGCGCGTCGGCACCCAGGATGGCGTTTGCGACCATCTCGGGCGTCACCTCAAACGGCATGTTGCACATGGTGTCATCGGGCGCGCAGGCGGCCTCGGCAACAATCATGGCCTGCTCGCGCGTAACCTCGGCAACGCCCAGCTCCTTCATCGTGACCGGCAGGCCCAGCTCAATGCAGAAGCCCAAGACTTCCTCAAGCTTCTCAGTCGGAGCATCCTCGAGTACCAGCTGGACGATAGTGCCAAAGGCGACCTTCTCGCCGTGATACATGCTGTGGCACTCGGGCAGCATCGTCAGGCCATTGTGGATGGCATGAGCAGCAGCAAGGCCCGAGCTCTCAAAGCCAATGCCCGAAAGCAGCGTGTTGGCCTCAATGATGTGCTCGACGGCAGGCGTGAGCGCACCCTTCTCCAGCGCAACCTTGGCCTTGACGCCATCGGCCATAAGCGTCTCGTAGCAGAGCTTGGCGAGCGCCAGGCCGGCCATTCCGCCTTTGCCGCCGGCACAAGTACCACCGTCGGCATCATGCGTCGCCTGGGCCTCAAAGTAGGTTGCGAGCGCATCGCCCATACCGGAAACCGTCAGGCGCACCGGGCTCGCCGCGATAACCGTCGTATCCATCAGGACAATGTTGGGGTTTGCCTTCAGGAAGAGGTACTTGTCGAACTGGCCGTCATCGGTATAGAGCACCGAAAGCGCCGAGCACGGGGCATCGGTCGAAGCAATGGTGGGGCAAATGATAACCGGGGATTCCAGGTAATAGGCAACGGCCTTCGCGGTGTCGAGGATCTTGCCGCCACCGACACCGACGATGATGTCGCAGCCGTTGTCGCGCGCGAGCGCAACCAGGCGATCGACCTCGTCCTTGGAGCACTCGCCGTTAAAGTCCTCAAACAGCAGCTCGGCCTTAGCCTCGGCAAAGCCGCCCTCGATCTTGGCACCGACGCGCTTCTTGCCCGAAGGCGTCACGATGACGAGGGCCTTAGCGCCGAGCGGCTCAACGTAAGAGCCGAGCTTGGCGAGCTCGTCCGGACCCTGGATGTACTTGCTGGGGCTATTGAAAAATGCAGCCATAACTATCCCATTCTCTAAAAGAAAAAGGAAAGGGGCTCCGTACGGATACGTGCGGAGCCCCTCGTTACGATAACAAGAGTCGATTAGAAATCGATGTCGGTGTCGTAGTAGCAGGCCTTGAGGATCTTCTCGAAGTCGGCAGCCTTGGTCTCACGCGGGTTCTCCGGCGTGCAGGCGTCCTGCTCGGCGTTCGCGGCGATCTCGGGCAGCTTGGCGAGGAACTCCTCCTCGGAAACCATCTGCGGGTTCTCGGCGTCGACCTTCACGCCACCATTCGCGTAATCCTTGATGGACTGCGGAATGTTGAGCTGGTCGTTGAGGTCGCGGATCTTCTGGACGAGCGCAGCGATGAGCTCCTCGTTGGTCTCGCCGGGAAGGTGCAGGATCTCCTTGGCCACGTAAGCGTAACGCTCGGCAGCACGCGGGTCCTTGGAGTTCCACTGGATGACCTTGCCCAGGTACATGGCGTTAGCAGCACCGTGGATGATGTGGCCGTTCTCAAAGGCTGCACCGGTCTTGTGAGCCATGGAGTGAACGATGCCGAGCAGGCCCGAGGAGAAGGCGATACCGGCGATGCACTGAGCCTCGTGCATGTGCTGACGGGCCTCATGGTCGCCAGCATAGGACTTGGGCAGCCACTCGACGATCTCGCGGATGCCGTGCAGAGCATTGGCGTCGGTGAACATAGAGGCGCAGGTGGAAACGTAGGCCTCCATGCAGTGGGTCAGAGCATCCATGCCGGTGTGAGCGCACAGCTTGGCGGGCATGGTGTAGGTGAGCTCGGGGTCGACGATGGCGACATCAGGGGTGATGTTGAAGTCGGCCAGCGGGTACTTGATGCCCTTGGCGTAGTCGGTAATGACGGAGAACGCGGTGACCTCGGTAGCGGTGCCGGAGGTAGAGGAGATGGCGCAGAAATGAGCCTTCTGACGCAGCTCGGGGAAGCTGAACGGCTGGATGATGTTATCGAAGGACTCCTCGGGATACTCGTAGAAGACCCACATGGCCTTAGCGGCATCGATGGGCGAGCCGCCGCCGATGGCGATAATCCAGTCGGGCTCGAACTCGCGCATGGCCTCGGCGCCCTTCATGACCGTCTCGATGGACGGGTCGGACTCGACGCCCTCGAACAGCTTGACCTCGAAACCGCCTTCCTTAAGGTCGTTCTCGACGTCCTGCAGGAACCCGCCGCGGCGCATAGAGCTGCCGCCAGAAACGATGATGGCCTTCTTTCCCTTGAGGTTCTTCACCTCGTGGCGAGCGCCCTCACCAAAGTACAGATCGCGAGGATTGGTAAAACGTCCCATACTGTGCCTCCTAAACAAGCCCCTCTTAGACTTGCGTATATAACGGAGCACCCGATTGGCTCCGTTAGGACCGTTTTGCGCGTTGCCGGCGATGACAATGCGCGATGTCTGAACGTCTCAACGCTCAGACAAACACTATTTTACCGTTCTGGTTGGTCAGTTATTCACCTAAAGCCAACAATGATGAAACGTTTTTTCTATCCCTGAAGACCCTTGTGGGGCATTCATACTCCCAAGCTGGGCAAACGTTTTATCAGGGTTGACCACATATCCCGGGTAGGACTGTGCCCCTCCAAAATGTGCCCCGTTCGCCGCCAAAAATCGACCGTTTACGGCACTGTGATACCACCCGCGCAACTGAGGTGCCGACATTTGTGCGACATCCGTCTTCGTGGTGCAAAGGTGCAAGTCCAAGTGCGGCACCCCCGGTGTGCCACATGCGGGTAAACTAGACCTTTATATAGAGACATTTGAACCCTAACCGCAGCAAAGGAGGCCCCATGGCATTCGATCCCATTCAAGAGGATTGCCATCGCCTCGTTCTTGAGGCCTTGCGCCGCGACAATATCCCGCTCACTGACGGCCCCGCCGTCGAGCGTCTGATGGAGCAATTCACCCGCAACCCCGCGCCGCTCATCGTGCACGATCGCGACCGCGCCGGGCACCTCATTGCCAAGGTGGTCGAGGCTGTCGACTACCGCATCCCTTTTATCCCCGACGACGCCCAGGCAGAGCAAGAAGATGCCGCTGCCGAGAACATGCTCCGCGAGGCAGCCGCGCTCGATCCGGCCAACTGGGATGCCCAGCGCATGCTGACGGCGCTCACCGCCGAATCCAACGAGGAATACGTACAGTATCTGGTGTCCAAGTGCGACGAGGTGGAGCACGATTTGGCGCTCAAGATCGCCTCGGCGCAGGACCCCTACGAGCGTGAGGCCGCAGGCGACCTGACCCGCCGTCCCTACCTGCGCTGGCTTGCCGCCTTGGCATCGCGCGCGCTCATTAGCGGCCGCTACCGCATGTCGCTGGATGCCGCGAATCGCAGCCTGGACTTTGCGCCCAACGACCCCGCTGGCGTCCGCCATACCGCGATGCTTGCCATGGCAAAGCTCGAATACCCTGCCGAGGAGCTCAAGCGTTTTCGTTCCGCCCACTCCGTGCCCTATCTTGCCAACACGCCGCTGCGCCGCCGTCCCAAGGACGCGGAGCGCGACCTGGACCCGTGGACGCTCATCGCACTGATGAGCGCAGCCTGGCGCGAGCTGGATTACGAGGGAGCCGAGCACTACCTGCGCATCCTGGTGCGCTCATGCCCGCACGCAGCCGAGGCGCTCTACTTCCAAACCGAGTTTCCCGATGGCGTCTATGCTCGCGTCAACGTAGGTCCGGGCTCCACCGATGAGCTTGTCCTTGCCCTGTCCGAGGCGACGCCGGTGCTGCAGGAGGGCCTAGGCGCGCCCGACAACGCCAGCTTTGCCGCCTGGGTCGCCACCAACGACATCGTGCGCTCCCAGATCGACGAACGAATCCTGCGCGCGGCCGAGCAGGGGCTTCCATTTAAGGGAGGGGACCTCTAATGGATTCGAGCGTCTACATCCCCGCCTATCTGGAGCGCACCTATCTGGCATCGCACCCCGAACTCACCGATGCAGCACGCGAGCTTGTCCATAACGACATTAGTGCGAATCCCCAAAAGTATGCGCAGTCCGAGCATGCTCAGGCGCTGCTGTCCTATGCCGGTGTTCATCGCCACCTGCTCGACGAGCTCCATCGCATCGAGGACATGGGCAGCGACGAGGAATTTGAGCAGACGCGCAACCGCCTGTTCGACGATATGCGTGATGAACTGCTCAAGATCGTCCGCATCGATGCGCTGGCCGTCGATGCCCAGCTACTCGCCATCATCCTAGCGGACACGCCCGTCGACGCCTGCCTGGGCGACCTGATGAAGCTCGAGACGAGCACGGCCGACTACCTGCAACAGAGCGTGCCCGGGTTTGATATGGAGGCCCCGCACTACTGGGCCAATAATGTTTTGGCCGACGGTGTCACCGCAGCGGACCTTACCGTGAGCGAGCCGGCCCTTATCGGGTGGCTCCACACGCTCGAGGCCATCTCGCAGCTGTGCATGGCGAGCGCCCGCTACCGTGCTGCTGCCAACTACGCTCGCCGCGTCCTTAAAGCAGAAGGCTATCCCACCCGGGCCGCCGGCACCGTGCTGCTCGCCCTCGCTCGCCTGGAAGACCAGGACGGCTTTTTTGCCCTGGCCCACCAGCTCGAGGAGCAGACGGGGGCCGATGCCCTCGAGAACTCCCCCTGGTACCTGCTCGCCCGCACGATCTTGCTGTTCAAAACGAACAAGATGCGCCCGGCGACGCGCGCGCTGCGTGAGTTCGCTAACCGTTGCGAGGGTGGCGCGTTCTTCTTGCTGAACCCCATGTACCAGACGCCGTATCTTCCCTGCCGACCCGAGCCGCGCGACCCCTGGGACCTTTCGCACCAGGCAGTTTGGGAGGCCGACGGCATTATCTCGGACACCCCCGACTTTGCCCCCTGGGCCAACGCCTGCGAAGATGTATCGCAGCTCGCCCAGGAATTTGCGCGCCGCTACGGCTTTTAGCGACGCGATCGCCCCGACCATGTCATTCACGTTAGGAACGACTTCATGAACTTCCGCTCATCTCTCGCCTGCACCTCGAGCGATATCGCCCGCTGGGGGCTGCGCTCCGTCCTTAAGCGCCAGGGCGGCGTACTCCCCGGCCGCATCGCCATGAAGATCGACCCCGAGCTGCTGAGCGACCTCGCCGGCCTTGTCGACCGCAGCGTGGTGATCACCGGCACCAACGGCAAGACCACCACCTCCAACCTCATCGCCGACGCCGTTGCCGCCAGCGGCGCCACCGTGGTATGCAACCGCGCCGGCAACAACATGGAGCCGGGCGTGGTGGGCGCACTGCTCGAGGCGCGCAGCGGCCTCAAGCGAGCCGGTGGCAAGCGCGTGGGCGTTTTTGAGTGCGATGAGCTTTACACCGTACGCGTTCTGCCCAAGCTCAAGCCGACGTACTTTGTGCTGCTCAACCTGTTCCGCGACCAGCTGGATCGCTATGGCGAGATCGACCATACCCAAGACGTCATCGCCCATGCGTTGGAGCTCTCTCCGACGACAACGCTCATCTACAACGCCGACGACCCGTTGTGTGCCTCGATTGCCGCGCGCGTTCCCAACGCGAGTATTGCCTTTGGCATCGATGGCGCCACCGACACCGAGTCTGACCGCATCAGCGACTCGCGTTTTTGCTCGCAGTGCAACGCCCCGTTGGAGTACGACTACGTACAGTATGGTCAACTCGGCGCCTACCATTGCCCCTCGTGCGGTTGGGCACGCCCCGCACTGGTCCGCCGCGTAACGAATGTAGAGCTCAGTCGCGATGGCTATGGTTTTGACCCGGTGTTTGGATCTAATTCCAGCGCACCAGCCGCGCACATCGCCACGCGCTACAACGGCCTGTACATGGTCTACAACGTTGCCGCCGCATTCTTTGCCGCACATGAGCTAGGCGTGGATACGGCGCACCTGCAGCCCACGCTCGATGCCTACGTGCCCGCCGGCGGACGCATGGGCCGCTGGGAGATCGCCGGCCGTACCGTCGAGGCAAACCTGGCCAAGAATCCCGTGGGCTTCGATCGCCAGATCCAGTCTATTAAAACGGCAGGCGGCAGGCTCTGCGCTTTCTTCCTGAACGACAACAGTGCCGACGGCCACGATGTCTCCTGGATCTACGACGTCGACTTCGAGCGCATCGCCGATACCCCAGGACTTGTCGCCTTTGCCGGCGGCACGCGTGCACACGATATGCAGGTGCGTCTCAAGTACGCCGGCATCAATGCCGCAATTATCTCGGACGTCGCGCAGGCAATTGGCACCGTGGCAGACGAGGCTGCCGGCGACACTTTCTACGCCGTCGCTAACTACACGGCCTTCCCGCCGCTGGTCAAGGAGCTCGACGAGCTTAGGGGCGCCACCGCCGACGTTGTTGCCGGGCGCGCCGTGGCCCGCGCCGATGGCAACGCCATCCCTTCCGCCGTCGCGCCGCTCGAGCTTTCGCGCCCGTTGCGCATCGTCTACCTGTATCCCGATGCGCTCAACCTCTATGGCGACGGCGGCAACGTTATCGCGCTCGAACGCCGCTGCGCCTGGCGCGGCATTCCCGTGCGTGTGGACGAGGTCCACATGGGCGAGACGCTCGACCTGACCGACGCCGATATCGTCATGATGGGCGGCGGCTCCGACCGCGACCAGCTGGCGGTTGCACATGAACTGCTCGCTCAAAAAGACAAGGTCGCGGCCTATGTTGAGGACAGCGGTTCGCTGCTCGCCATCTGCGGCAGCTATCAGCTGCTCGGTCGTTCGTACTACATGGGTGAGGATCGCATCGAAGGCATGGGCATCATTGCCGCCGAGACCGTGCGCGGCTCCGACCGCATGATCGGCAACGTCGCCGTCAAGACCGACCTGGCACCCGAGCCCTTTGTGGGATTCGAGAACCACGGCGGCCGCACGCTTTTGGACGCCGACGCCACACCGCTCGGAATGTCCGTTGTCACGGGCACCGGAAACAACGGCGACGATGGCTTTGAGGGCCTCATCTACAAGGGCGTCATCGGCACGTATCTGCATGGCCCGGCGCTGCCCAAGAACCCCGAGCTCGCCGACTGGCTGATCGCCCACGCTCTCGAGCGCCGCGGCGACGCACAGGCCATGGCGCTGCTGCCACTCAAACCCCTCGACGACACCTACGAGCACGCCGCCCACGACGCCGCCATGAAGCTCCTCCCCTAGCGCCCTACCACCACAAAGGGGACAGGCACCTTTGTGGTGGTTTTGACCCGTCCCAGCGGTTTGTCTCAATCTGTAACATCTAGACCGCCAAAAATCGTCTTACTGTTACAGATTGAGACGTTCGTCCCGACGCCCGCCGTCTATCTCGATCTGTAACAGATAGAGCCGATTTGCCCGCCCAGATGTTACAGATTGAGATATTTGAAAATCGGAATAGAAGCCTACTCCTGTGTGGTGGTTTTCCAGTTTGCCAACGATATACGCGCCGACAAAAAAGTCTGCTATACTCTTTCCCGCTGTCCCCATCGTCTAGCGGCCAAGGACGCCACCCTTTCAAGGTGGATATCGCGGGTTCGAATCCCGCTGGGGGCACCATTTAAAATGAGAAGCCCGTTATCCTCACGATAGCGGGCTTTTTGCTGCCATGTGCCGGAATTCGAACCCGGCAGGGTGCGGAGCTGAGGAAACGCGAAGCGTTTTCCAGCGCAGCACGCAAGGAGCAAAGCGACGCAGCGGAAGCGGGCGGCGCCAGCCGCACGCGGACATCCCGCTGGGGGCACCACAGCATCTAAGAAGCCCGTCACCCCCGTGGTGACGGGCTTTTTGCCATGGGCCATAAAGTAACATCTTCCATTATCCCGTCACCCCCGTGGTGACGGGCTTTTTGCTACCCACGAGCCGGAATTCGAACCCGACAGGACGCGGAGCCGAGGAAACACGTTTTGCTGCGCCCCAACAAGTGATTATCTTGTTCCAAAGGCAATACGATATCTGAGACGTCCGCATCGAAGAACATTGCTTGGAAACAGCTCCGTCTCCATTAGCCGTGATGTTGGCAAGCTTTCTTATCAATCGCACGTCTTGAAAAATTATCCCAACTTCAAAATCGCTGTGAGTTCCGAGGGTGCCGGGAAGCAGCACATTCCCTCAACTCGCACCCTGCACACAGCATAAATACCTCCGATCCGCACATCGATAAAACAGCGCCGCGTGTAGTCCAGTTCCCTGGTCTCGATTTGTAAATTTGTTGGCGAAGTCCAGGCATATGCTGCAAACAACTTGCGAACATCCCATGCGGGGGCATCGTCCCTCTCAGCTTCATGAGTCACGAAAGGAAAGAGGTCTCCAACTCCGGCCCCATCGCCCGATTTGCAAACCCAAGACTCGTAGCCGGCCCTCACGCCGTACTCACGACCATCGCGCAACAGAGACAAATCCAGCTCATTCTCATGAAATCGAATATCGATCTCTTCAAAATCCCCGAAAATGCAATGATGAATGCCCTCGAGGCGTAATGAACTCAAACGTCCGCCAGAAGCCAACCCAACTGGCACGGGAATGCTATCGAAGCCACGTTCGGAAGCCACCGTTTTCCGAACACTAGGCTCTTTGAACAATACATCATACAGCGGATCAAGCAACGCCTTACTTCCTGTCGTGGAACTCGAGCAAGCGATGACAAGGCCATCTGTGGGCCGTATGTAGCACAGCTGCCCAAAAAGGCCAGAGCATCTGAATCCGCCGCGCCGGCACATCCAGAACTGGTATCCATAGCCATTGCCGTCTTCAGTCGCCTCAGACGGATAAAAGGGGCTCGTTTCCACCTGAATCTTCGTCGCCTCGGCAACCCATTCCGCGGGAATGATCTGTTCCCCACACCACTTGCCGCCATCCAGCAAACATTGACCAAACTTAGCCAAATCCGGTGTCGAAAGGTGAAGACCAAAACCTCCGGTCGTATGACCGGCTTGATCCTCTTCCCACCACCAACTTCTAATGCCTAACGGCGTAAACAAACGTTCGGCGAGATAATCGGATTCTTTCGTTCCACTTATGCGTTGCACGAGCATGCTCAATAAATGTGAACACAGCGAATCGTAGTGAAAGACCTCGCCCGGCTTCCAGTCAAACTCACGATGAAGAACCTCATGTGCCCAGTCGTCTCCCGCGCCAATATACGAAAGGTCACTCTCCTGCCCCATCGTCATAGTCAGCAAATTGCGAACCGTCACATTACGAAAGCGCTCATCCGCGATCTCGCCTTCATATTCCGGGAAGTATGAAATCCAGCGATCAGCCAGCGACAGCCGCCCTTCATTCACCAACATCCCGACAGCGACCGAGGTAAAGGACTTAGTCACAGAATAGAGCGGGTGAACGTGTTCGAGGGCGAACGGCGCAGCCGCATGCTCAAAGACGACTTCACCATCTTGTCGAACCACGACCGAGCGGACTTCCACGCCCGCGGACCTCCACGCCGCAAGGCACGCCTCGCCCATCCTATTGTCAAAGATAATATTAGACACTCTCAACCACTGCCTCTCAAACGAAACCAACACAAGACAAGGTCGCCCTCGGCGCTTATCCAAGGACGACCTTGTCAGATTGCTGGCGCACGGGGCATACTTATCCCGCGCTCCGCCTCTTTGGCTACTTTGCAGCCTCTACCGCCGGCACGTCCTCCTTGTACGTCGCATACGTAAGCAGGAACGAAATCACACTGGAAACCACAATGGCTATGATTACGTAAATCAGGTAGTTCGCGCCCATTGCACCGGACGGGTCAATGAAGCCCGGGAAGGCGCAGAAGCCGCCGCCGGTGAAGGCGAACATCTTGGTGCCAAGAGCGCCGATGATTAGGCCGCCGGGCACAGAGGCGATGCAGCTCATGATAAAAGGCTTCTTGCGCGGAAGGGTCACGCCGTAGATGCAGGGCTCGGTGATGCCGAAGAAGAAGCCCGAGATGAACGCCGGCCATGCAAGCTGCTTGAGCTTTACGTCCTTAGTCTTCAGAAGGATAGCGAGGACGGCAAGGGACTGAGCGTACGAGCAAACCATGTACGGCGCCATGACAATATCCCAGCCCTGGGAGGCAATGTTCACAAGCATGAGAGCAATGACACTCCAGTGGAAGCCGAAGATGACCATAGGCTGCCAAATGGCAGTAAGCACGATGCCGCCGAGCGCGCCGCCGATGACAGGCAAGCTGTAGAGGGAGTTAAACAGCAGGCTCATGAGGTTCGTGATCAGGGTGGCAATCGGGCCAATAATCAAATAGGTAGCGGGGACCATCACAACGAGCACGCACGTAGGCACAAAGAAGAACTTTACATACTCAGAGAAATGCTTGCGGCACCACTTCTCCAGCTTTGCCGCGAACCAAACAGAGATGATAATCGGAATGACAGAGCTCGTATAACCCGAAGACGGCATGATGACGGGTATGCCGAGGAATGTCGTGTAATAGTTCATGGCAAAGGGAGTGCCGGCAAGCACCGTTCCCAAGACATCACCCGATGTGATGTTGACCATCGCCGGATACGTAAGTGCGATACCGAGCGTCATGCCAACGAACTCGCTACAGCCAAACTTCTTTGCCGCGGTATAGCCAAGGATAATCGGCAGGAAGTAGAAGAAGCCGTCACCAGCCGCATATAGAATCTGGTACAAGCCATCTGTCGCCGTAATCCATCCAAGGGCAACAAGAATGCTCAAAACACCCTTAATCATGCCCGCGGCGCACAGCACCGCAAGAATCGGTTGGATGACACCCGAAATGGTGTCGATAAGGGCGCTGACGACGTTTCCTTTCTTGACGGGCTCACCAGCAAGATTAACCTCGCCCAGCCCCTCGACACCAGAAGCGGCAACCGCGGCATCGTAAACATCCTCAATCACATTGATGCCGACAACAACCTGATACTGACCATTCGCGTTGATTACTTGAATGACGCCTTTATGAGACTCAATTGCCTTAGTATCGGCCTTCGCATCGTCTCGCAGCTTGAAACGTAGACGCGTCATGCAGTGCGAGATGCTCAGGATGTTTTCCTTACCGCCGACGAGGCCAACTACGTCCTCGCCGAGCTTGCGATTTGCAAGCTCTTTGCTTTCGCTCATGGTTTTCCTCCCATGCGACCTGTCCAAGGTCGGCCGCCCACCATCATTCACTAAATTGATTTCCGATACTAGTGAAGTTCTGGCCAGAACTCCTTATTCGCCTCAATGAGATCGTCAAGGATCTTCTTTGCAACGGAGGCAGAGGGGACCGTCTTCGAAAGCGTCAGCGCCTGCCAAAGCTCCTGATAGGAATGGTCGACCCAAGCAGACACTGCAAGCTTTTCGACCGAGACCTGTTCCTCCATAAGTCCTTTCTGGAATTGCGGAATCTCACCTTGGCAAATTTTCTCGTAGCCGTCGCTGCCGACGATGCAGGGAATCTCGACCATAGCCGTTGGGTCAAAATTGGACACAGCCCCGTCGTTGGGAACAATCAGCGAGAAACGTTCACGGGTGTTCTCTGCCAAAGCGCGAGCGAGATCGACAATGTACTCAGCGTGGGTATCTGGCTTAAGGCCGAAACCCTCAGACGTGCCCTTTTCGATAATCTGGCGGGCGGTGCCGAAGACGCGTTTCTCGCGACCCTCACGGACCTCGTCGGTGCGGGTGTGGTTGGGGTCGGTGTGCTCAACCACATAGTCCGGGAAGAGATAGTACTTGAGGTAGGTGTTCGGGATGGTATTCGGATCGAGCGCGTAAACATCCTTAGCCTTACGGAACGTCTGGTCCCAAGACGCATCGACGAATTCAAGGCCGGAATCCTCGCCGGCATAACCGTTTTTAGCCATTTGGGCCTTGATAGTGGGCATAAGGTCATTGCCAGCACGGTCGTGAATCTTTGTCCACCAGCCAAAGTGGTTGAGGCCGTAGTAGCCGACGACGAGGTCGTTGTGGTCCTTGAGACCACACATCTGAGCCATGATATCCATCAGGGCTATTGGCATATCGCAAATGTTGATAATCTTTGAATCCGGGCGAAGACGACGTGTCGCCTCAGCAACGATCGCCGCGGGGTTGGAGTAGTTGAGCATCCATGCGTCGGGACTGTATTTCTCCATGTAGTCAAGGATCTCGAGTACGCCGCCAATGGAGCGCAAGCCATAAGCAATGCCACCAGGACCGCAGGTCTCTTGGCCAAGAACGCCATAGCGCAGGGGGATCTTCTCGTCCTTATCGCGCATAGCGTACTTGCCAACGCGAATCTGGGCAAGTACAAAGTCGATGCCTGTGAAGGCCTCCTCAGGGTCGGTCGTATAGCTGAAGGTTACCTCTGGAGCATTCTCCCTGATGTAGATGGCACATGCCTTGGCAATTGTCCCCTGACGCTCGGCATCGTTGTCATAGAGCGTAATCCTATTGATGGGGAACACATCACGCTTCGCGAGAAGTGTCAGAACAACACCCGGTGTATAAGTGCTTCCGCCTCCCGCGATAGTAACTGCATAGCTCTGTTTTGCCATTACAAATCCTCCTGTCTAGACATGTACTTGACAACTTGAATTATAGCCACATGATTTGCTATCTGTCTAGACATGTTAAGCACACGGGTGAACGGTTGATTTATGGCGGTAAGCGGCAACTTTAAGTGTCTCCACTTCCTATAATTGGTAGGAGCGGATAATCGCGCCGATTCGACGCATTCCGTACAACCTCAATAAGGAGAGCATTTTGGCAAGGATCCTGTACAGTGAAATTTACCGAAGCCTACGAGAGCGGATTGTCGAAGGCAAGCATCCCGTGGGATCGCTCCTTCCTTCCGAACAAAATCTTTCCAAAGAGTTCTCCTGCTCTCGAATGACGGTGCGCAAGGCTATCTCACTTCTCGCAAATGAAGGTCTAGTTCAGTCCATTAAAGGCAAGGGAGTCCTCGTAATCGAGACGTCACATGCAGGCACCAGCAAAGAGGGTGCATTCACCGTAAGCGGCCTTTGTTCGTTCAGCGAATCGGCACACGCAATCGGAGCAATTCCAACGTCAAAAATCGTCTATTTCGAACACGTAAGCACCAATAAGTGTCTAGCCCAGTTGACGGGATTTCCCGAAGGAGAAGACCTTACGCATTTGAAGCTCGTCCGCATGCTCGACGATAAACCGGTCGCTGTCGACCGCCACTACTTCCTAACTTCCTCCGTCCCCGGCTTAAACGAGCAGAATGCCACCCTGTCGCTCTTCCATTACATCGAGGATGAGCTAGGGCTCACCATTGCCGTGAGCAAACGAACAATAACACTCGCCCAGCCCGACGCTGAGGACTGCCGGTTGCTTGGCGTCGATTCTTCTTCGTATCTGGCAGTCGTAACCAGCCAGACATTCGACTCAACCGGAACTCAATTTGAGTACATCGAGGCACGTTATATTCCAAGCATTTTTCATTTTCATGACACGGCAACGCGCACGCCCTTACCCTAGCAAACGGCACGGAGCGGACTCTTCCCTAATAAATTTGTTCAACAAGAAAGCCGGGGCCCGCGCGATGCGGACCCCGGCTCAATACCGTGACGATATGTCAGTTGCGCCCTACACGTAGAACAGGATGTCGTCGTAGGTCGGAACCGGCCAGTAGTCGGCGGCCACGATCTCCTCCATGGCGTCCACGGCGGCACGCAGCGTATCCATAGCGGGAACGACCTCGTGCGCGTACACGTTGGCCTGCTCCTGGCCATCGAGAGCCTCGGCCTTCTGATGTACGGCGTCGAGCGCCTTGATGGAGTCGTTGATGGCGGTGATACCGTTGCAGAGCTTGTTGAGCGTGTTCTGCTCGCACTGCATGGCGGCCTCAGCACCGGCGGCACGAATAGTCTCAAGGCCCTTAGCGACCTTGGTGGCATAGGCGGTAATGACCGGGCGATAGGTACGACGCGCCTCGCGAACCATCGTGGTAGCCTCGATGTTCATGAGCTTGTTGTACTTCTCGAGCTTGCAGTCATAGCGGCACTGGGCCTCGGCCTTGGTCAGGACGCCCGTCTCCTCAAAGAGCGCAATGGCCTTATCGGAAACAAAGGCGGGAAGAGCGTCGGCCGTGGTCTTGTTGTTGGCAAGGCCGCGCTTCTCGGCCTCGATGGGCCACTCGTCGGAGTAACCGTCGCCGGAGAACAGGATGCGCTGGTGATCGGTCAGCACCTTCTTGCAGTACTCGAGCGCGGCGTCCTGGAACTTATCCTCGGGCGTACCCTCGAGTGCGTCGGCGAAGGACTTGAGCGACTTGGCCACGGCGGCATCGAGCACCAGGTTGGAGTCGGAGACGTTCTGCTCGGAGCCGCAGGCACGGAACTCGAACTTGTTGCCGGTGAAGGCAAACGGGGAGGTGCGGTTGCGGTCGGTGTTGTCCTGCATCAGCTTGGGCAGGGTATCGGCGCCCAGGTCAAGCACGCCGCGCGTGGCATGGACGGAAGCCTTGCCATCGATGATCTTCTCGACGACCTCGGTGAGCTGGTCGCCCAGGAAGATGGACATAATCGCCGGAGGAGCCTCGTTGGCGCCCAGACGATGATCGTTGCCGGCCGAGGCAACGGAGGCACGCAGGAGTTCCTGATAGTTATCGACGGCCTCGATCACCGCGGTGAGGAAGACGATGAACTGCAGGTTGTCGAGCGGGGTGTCGCCCGGGTCGAGCAGGTTCTCGGACTCGGTGCCAAGCGACCAGTTGTTGTGCTTGCCCGAACCGTTGATGCCCTCGAAGGGCTTCTCGTGCAGCAGGCAGACCAAGTCGTGGCGGGAGGCGATGAGCTTCATCTTCTCCATCATGACCAGATTCTGGTCGATGGCCTCGTTGACCTCGCCGTAGACAGGGGCGAGCTCATGCTGGCAGGGAGCGACCTCGTTGTGCTTGGTCTTGGCGGGAATGCCAAGCGCCCACAGTTCATCGTCCAGGTCCTTCATATAGGCCGAGACGGTGGGGCGGATAGCGCCAAAGTAGTGCTCCTCGAGCTCCTGGCCCTTGCAGGGGGCAGCGCCAAAGAGGGTGCGACCGGTGATGACCAGGTCCCTGCGCTTGCGGTAAGCGTCCTTCTTGATCAGGAAGTACTCCTGCTCATCGCCCACGGAAGGAACGACCTTCTTGGGGGTCTTGCCAAACAGCGCCAAAACGCGCTTGGACTCACGCGAGAGCGCAGTCATGGAACGCAGCAGCGGGGTCTTCTTGTCCAGGGCCTCGCCCGTGTAGGAGCAGAAAGCCGTGGGGATGCACAGGACATCGTCCTTGATAAAGGCGGGGCTGGTGGGATCCCAAGCGGTGTAGCCACGGGCCTCGAAGGTGGCGCGCAGGCCGCCGTTGGGGAAGCTGGAAGCATCGGGCTCGCCCTGGATGAGGTTCTTGCCCGTAAACTTGGTAATGGCGGTGCCGTCGTGGTTGGGCTCGAGGAAGCTGTCGTGCTTCTCGGAAGTAATGCCCGAAAGCGGCTGGAACCAGTGCGCGTAGTGTGTCGCGCCCTTGGAGATGGCCCAGACCTTCATGGCATGGGCAACGGCGTTGGCCACATCCAGGTCGAGCGGCTCACCGTCCTCGAGGGTTGCAGCAAGGCGCTTCCAAATGTCCTTGGGGAGGTAGTCCTTCATGACTTCCTCAGAGAACACCATGGTCCCGAAGCGGTCAGTAAGTTCGGCCATACGGAACTCCCTTCGTATCGGCACCGCGTGAGAAGCGGTGTTGATTACTAACGAACGAGTCATAGATTAGGCTCGTCGTGTTTCCGCAACATTACCGTTATGTTGCTGTCACGAAACCAATCAATGAGGTTACCGCATCGCGGCGGCGTTGCCGCCCTCAACAGCCAATCAACTGTATAAATTGCAGACCTCTCCCCATGGTTTAAGGGTAGTCAATTTGGGATGGGGCTCTATTAACTGGTATTTCGCATCAGATACCAGTCTTTATAGCCCCATCCTAGATTGACCGCTCTGCTATAGGGAATGTCGATAGCAAGGCATCTTTGATTGGTATCCCCGAATAGCGAGTGAAACTCCACCGTGACACAGTGGTGCTGTAGAATCCTTACAACACATCACACTATTACGTATCTAAAGGAGCACGATATGCGCGTCGACGAGGTTTTTAAGCAGGCAGCATCCCAGGGCACCGCACCCGTTTCGTTTGAGATGTTCCCGCCCAAGGGCGAGCTTACCCTCAACACGGCTCGCGAGGTGGCAGGCAATCTGTGCAAGCTTTCGCCGAGCTTTGTCTCGGTCACCTGCTCTGCCGGCGGCTCGGGCAACGGCGCCACCACCGCCCCCATCGCGCATATGATTACGAGCGAATTCAATACGCCCTCGGTGGCGCACCTTACCTGCGTGGGCCGCTCGCACGCCGATATCGCCGCCAAGATCGACGAATACCGCTCCGCCGGCGTAGAAAACATCCTGGCCCTGCGCGGTGATCTGCCCACTGGCGCGACCGAGGATGACAAGCCCGCCTCGGACTACGCCTACGCCCGTGACCTCATCCCCGAGCTTGTCGACGCCGGCTTTTGTGTGGGCGCCGCGGCCTACCCCGAGGGCCACATTGCCTGTGAGGACCTCAACGCTTCGGTCGAATACCTCAAGCAAAAACAGGACGCCGGCGCGAGCTTCTTTGTGACGCAGCTCTTCTTTGACAACGAGTGCTTCTACCGCTTCCGCGAGCTTGCCGACAAGGCGGGCATCACCGTGCCCATTACCGCGGGCATCATGCCGTTTATGGGCAAGTCGCAAATCAGCCGCATGGTCTTTATGTGCGGTGCGTCGCTGCCCTCCCCCGTCATCAAGATTCTCGCCAAGTACGAGAACGACCCCGAGAGCCTGCAGGCAGCCGGTGTAGATTATGCCGCCCGTCAGCTTTGCGACCTCAAGGAGCACGGTGCCGCCGGTCTGCACCTGTACACTATGAATCGTCCTGCGATCGCCGCGACCATTATGGAGCACCTAGGGTAATGGAAAAACCGCACATCGATACAACCGCTGTCGAAGTGCCGGCCGACCTTGCGTCGCCGGCGCTTTACCGTGTCGATGCTGCGCACCATCCCCGTGTCGACCGTGCCGAGATGCTGCGGTATCTGGGTTACGGCGGCCAGCAGATTGAGCCCGAGCTGTCACGACGTATTGAGCTTGTGGTCGAGCGCCTTGAGCTGGACATTGAGCCCCGCGGCGTGCGGCGCGTGTTTACCGTCGATGCCACGGGCGTGGACGAGCAGGGAGAGCCTTGCATTCGCTTGGTCGGCACCAACGTTGAGCTGCGCGGTCGTGATATCTATCGACATCTCAAAGACGCCCGCTTTGCCGCGCTCATGGCATGCACCCTCGGCATGGATGCCGAGCGCCGCCTACGCACCACGGGAGCCCAGCAGCCCCTAGAGGGAGCTGTACTCGATGCCGCGTGCTCCGCTTACGTGGAAGCCGCCGTTGAACAAATGGACCAGCAGGTCAAGACGGACGCCGCCGTTCATGGGCTCGCCGGCAACTGGCGCTTTAGTCCCGGCTATGGCGACTGCCCGCTCTCTGCCCAGCGCTCAATCGTGGATGCACTCAACGCCACGCGGCTCATCGGGCTTACCGTCACGCCGACCAGCCTGCTCATGCCCACCAAGAGTGTGACCGCGGTGATCGGTCTGTTTGACGGCGAGGTCCACGACGCCCAGAGCCGCCCCACCTGCAATATATGCCGCATGCGCGAGCACTGTCGCTTCCGCGCCGCCCACACCACCTGCTATTCCAGCCATTAGGAGCCCTCGATGTTTACTCCGCTTATCACTCATGATCTGGACGGTGCCGCGCTGGCGGCGCCCGTTGATGCCGCACGCCGCAATGGCGCCACGTACAAGACGCGCACAATCGACGACCTTCGCATTAAGGACGATCGCCTGCGCGCTGCCATCGAGGGCACGGGGCACCTGCTGTTCGACGGCGGCATGGGCACCATGCTGCAGGCCGCCGGCATGAAGGCAGGCGCCCTGCCCGAGCTGCTCAACTTTGAGGAGCCTCAGGTCATCACCGACATCCAGCGTCAGTACGTCGAGGCCGGCTGCGATGTGATCACCGCCAACACCTTTGGCGCCAACGCGCACAAGCTCGATGGCGCCGCCACCGTGGCAGATGTCTTTGCCGCCGCGGTCTCTTGCGCCAGCGCGGCCGGCGCCCACTACGTCGCCGGCGACATCGGCCCCATCGGCGCCCTGCTGCGCCCCCTGGGCACCCTCAGCTTTGACGAGGCCTACGACCTCTTTGCCGAGGAAGTACGCGCCGGCGTCGATGCGGGCGTGGACCTCTTTATTATCGAGACCATGACCGACCTTGCCGAGATCAAGGCGGCCGTCCTCGCCTGCCGCGAGAACTCCGACCTGCCCGTCTTTGCCACCATGACCTTTGAGGAAGACGGTCGCACCTTCCTGGGCACGAGTCCCGAGGTGGCCGCCATCACCCTCGACACCATCGGCGCCGATGTCTTGGGCATCAACTGCAGCCAGGGTCCGGCCGAGCTCCGTGGGCTCGCCGCACGTATGCTCACCGTCACCGACAAGCCCGTCATGGTGCAGGCAAACGCGGGGCTGCCCCGTGTGGACGACGACGGCAACACGGTCTTTGACATCCAGGCGCCCGAATACGCCGAGGCCGTTGCCGGCATGATCGAGGATGGTGTGAGCGTCGTCGGCGGCTGCTGCGGCACCACGCCCACACACATGGCAGCACTCCGCACGCTCATCGATAACCACACGCCCAGTCCCCGCCATCGCAAGCCCAGCATGTCGGTCACGAGCGCCCAGACGGTCGTGGACCTTCCCTGCGACGGCCACAAGATCGCCGTCATCGGCGAGCGCATCAACCCCACCGGCAAAAAGCGCCTGCAGCAGGCCCTGCGCGACGGCGACTTGGATTACGTGGTAAGCCAGGGCATCAGCCAGCAGGAGCAGGGCGCCGACATCCTGGACGTCAACGTGGGCCTGCCCGAGATCGACGAGGTCAAGGTGATCCAACAGGCAACCGAGCAGCTGCAGGGATCCACGCTGCTGCCGCTGCAGATCGACTCCACCGACCCCGCCGCCGTCGAGGCGGCCGTACGTCGCTACGCCGGCAAGCCCATCATCAACTCCGTTAACGGCAAGCAGCAGATCATGGACGAGATTTTCCCGCTGGTCGCCCACTACGGCACCAACGTTGTCGGCCTCACGCTCGATGAGGGCGGCATCCCCGATACCGCCGAGGCGCGCTTTGCCATCGCCGAGCGCATCGTGGCCGAAGCCGCCCGTTACGGCATCGGCCCGGACCGTATCCTCATCGACTGCCTGGTCATGACCGCCTCGACCAATCAACGCCAGGCCGAACAGATCCTGCGTGCCATGTCCCTGTGCAAGGAGCGTCTGGGCGTCAAGTGCGCGCTCGGCGTGTCGAACATCAGCTTTGGCCTGCCCGCCCGCCCGCTGCTGGGCTCGGTCTTTTTGGCCGCCGCCTTCGGAGCAGGCCTGGACGCCCCCATCATGAACCCGGGCTCTAAGCGCTTTATGGATACCGTCTACAGTTATCGCGTGTTGAGCGTTGAGGACGAGGGCTCGACCGGATACATCGAGCGCTACGCCGGCTGGACCGATCCGTACAAGATCGCCGCAAACCCGGCGGCAGCTCAGGCCGCATCGAGTGATGCCGCGCCTGCCGTGGGCACCGCCGGCACCGACGGCAACGACGACCCGATTCGTCGCATGGTCGTCTCGGGCCGCAAAGGCGAGATCGCTGCCGAGACCGAGCGTCTGCTGGCAGATCACGACGCTATGGATCTTATCAACAATCACTTTATCCCCGCCCTCGACGAGGTTGGCGTCCTCTTTGACCAGGGCAAGTTCTTCTTGCCGCAGCTCATGGCCTCGGCCGAGGCCGCGCGCGTGGGCTTCGACACCATCAAGCGCCTGATGCCCGCCGGCGAGATTGCCGACAAGGGCAAGATCTGCGTGGCCACCGTCAAGGGCGACATCCACGACATTGGCAAGAACATCGTCAAGATGCTGCTCGATAACTACGGCTATACCGTCTTTGACCTGGGCCGCGACGTCGATCCACAGGAGGTACTCAAGACCGTCAAGGAGCGCGATATCAAACTCGTCGGCCTCTCGGCGCTTATGACCACCACCGTCGTGGCCATGGAAGAGACCATCAAGTTGCTCCATGCCGAGGTCCCGGGCGTCAAGATCATCGTGGGCGGCGCCGTGCTCACCCCCGAATACGCCAAGCAGATCGGCGCGGACTACTACGCTAAGGACGCCGCCGAAAGCGCTCGTATCGCCGAAGAGGTCTTTGGGCAGTAACACAACGGAAACAACCGAGCACCAAAACGTGCCGCATGCGCCACTTGGCACGTGCAGCACGTTAGAATAGATAAGACTATGCTCGTTTTGGCAGATAGGAGCGCAAGGATGGCGATCACGCCCGCAGAAATCGCGGAAACCCGCGGCATGGTTGAGGAGCAGAACCTCGACATCAGGACCATCACCATGGGTGTTTCGCTCATGGGTTGCGGTGACGAGAACCTCGACCGCATGTGCACGAAGATCTACGACCACGTGACGCACACGGCCGAGCACCTGGTCGAGACCGCCGAGAACCTCGAGCGCGAGTACGGTATCCCCATCGTCAACAAGCGCGTTTCCGTCACCCCGGTGGCGCAGATCGCCGCGTGCTGCAAGGATGAGGACCTCACCCCCATCGCGCATGCCCTCGACCGCGCGGCCGAGACGCTCGGCATCGATTACCTGGGCGGCTTCTCCGCACTCGTCCAGAAGGGCATCGGCGACGCCGACCGCCGCGTCATCCAGTCCATCCCTCAGGCGCTCGCTACCACGAGCCGCGTCTGCTCCAGCGTCAACGTCGCCAGCCTGCGCGCCGGTATCAACATGGACGCCGTGCTCATGGCCGCGCAGACCATCATCGATGCCGCCAAGCTCACGGCCGATCAGGATTCCGTCGGCGCTTCCAAGTTTGTCTGCTTTGCCAACATGGTCGAGGACTCCCCGTTTATGGCGGGCGCCGTCCACGGCGGTGGCGAGGCCGACGCCGTCATCAACGTAGGCGTTTCGGGGCCCGGCGTTATGGCCGCAGCCCTGGAGACGCTGCCCGATTCCGCATCGATGATGGAAGTCGCCGAGAAGATTAAGCAGACCGCCTTTAAGATCACCCGTGCCGGCGAGCTCATGAGCCGCGAGGCCGCCCATCGCCTGGGGGTCGAGAAGGGCATTGTCGACCTGTCGCTGGCTCCCACGCCCGCCATCGGCGACTCCGTCGCGCGCATCCTCGAGATCATCGGCGTGGGCACCTGCGGTGGCCCGGGCACGACCTGCGCGCTCGCCATGCTCAACGATGCCGTCAAGAAGGGCGGCGTCATGGCCAGTTCCAGCGTGGGCGGTCTCTCCGGCGCCTTTATCCCCGTGTCCGAGGACGCCGGCATGATCGCCGCCGTCGAGGCCGGCGCGCTTTCGCTCGAGAAGCTCGAGGCCATGACCTGCGTGTGCTCCGTTGGCTTGGACATGATCGCCATCCCCGGCGACACCCCGGTCGAGACCATCGCCGGCATCATCGCCGACGAGATGGCCATCGGCGTCATCAACAACAAGACCACGGCCGTCCGCGTGATTCCCGCCATCGGCAAGGGCGTGGGCGACTGCGTCGAGTACGGCGGCCTGTTTGGCCGTGCGCCCATCATGCCGGTGAACCCCAACGCCGGCACTGTGCTTGCCCACCGCGGTGGTCGATTCCCGGCACCACTGAACTCGCTGAAGAACTAGCTGAGGGGTTCGGGCGAGGAGCCCCGGGGAGGGCAAATATATAAGGTCGCCTGCTCGGACAGTCCTGACTCGCACGGAGAGCACATTAAGTGCTCTCCGGCTCGTGCGGAACTCGCGATCGACCTTATATATTTGCCCTCCCCGGGGCTCCCGCACAACGGGACCTCAGTTGGGTTCTATCCCTGTTGCAGTTGCTTCGCTCCTGCACCACTTGGCTGGTGCGGCGGTTTGGCGTTGGAACGGTTCTTTTTCTGATATATGCTTGTTGCGGCTCTTCTTTTGGGAGGAGTCGCTTTTTTGTTGCTAGGAGGTTGGCCCGTGGCTGATGGGGACGCTCGCTCTGAGCTTCTTTCCGCTGATTGGAATGGCGAATGGATGCGCCTGCAGGCTGGTCGGCGGCGGGCTGATGATTCTTTTGAGTGGGATAAAAGGGCTCGGCATTTTCGGCCGCTTGAGACTGCTCCGTATGCTCGGGATTTTATGAAGCTGTTGGCGCTCCAGCCTGGTGAGTCGGTGCTTGATATGGGGTGTGGGGCTGGGTCGATTGCTATTCCGCTTGCGCAAGCCGGGCATCCTGTGATTGCGGCTGATTTCTCTCCTGCTATGCTGGGCACCCTTGATGCTGGTATTGAGTATTACGGGCTTGAAGGCCACATTACGCCGCTTGAGCTTGCCTGGGATGACGATTGGGACCTAGTTGGGCCGATCGCGAAAGCGGTTGATGTTGCCTTTGCCAGTCGTTCGGTCACCACGACCAACCTCAAAGGTGCGCTTGCCAAGCTTGATCGTACGGCTCGTCGGCGTTGTGCTGTCACGATGGTCGCTAACTCCAGCCCGCGCTATGACCTGCACTTGATGAATGCCATCGGTGCCTCGGTTACCTGCAGCAATGGCTTTGTGTATGCCTTTAATATCCTCATTCAGATGGGCACCCTGCCACAGGTCACGTACTTTGAATCGCCTCGTCGCGATACCTTCGACAGCCTTGAGGCGGGCGTGGCGGACTTCTCCCGCATGCTCGAGCACGGTAACGAGGATAAGATCGACCGTCTGCGCGACTATATCGCCCAGCACATGATTGAGAATCCCCATGCTGGCGAGCCGGGATCAAAAGGCGTGCCGCAGGGTCGCTACATGCTCGACCATATCCGCAAGGTCCGCTGGGCGTTTATTGCCTGGGAGCCGGTCTCTGCGAACCGTCCGTAGACCGCTTGCGTCCTCATCACGCGTCCGCCTGCAACCCGCGCCGGCGGCTCGCTCGGCATCCGCATTCTTTTTGAACTGGGCAAACGCGCCCCACACCGCGCCGTTCCTGCGCTATCGTGGGACAGCTCACGTAGATTAAGGCCCCGTCGCGGGGCGCCCCATAACATAGAAAGCGAGAACCCATGGCACTGACAGGAGCCCAGGTCAAGCAGCTTCGCAGCATGGCCCATCACCTCAACCCCGCCATCATCATCGGCAAGTCCGACGTCAACGAGGGCACCGTCGAGCAGACGGTCGCCTACCTGGAGAAGCACGAGCTCGTCAAGTGCTCCGTGCTGGACGGCTCCAGCCTTTCCGCCCGCGAGGCCGCCGAGGAGCTCGCCGAGCGCTGCCACGCCGAGGTCGTCCAGGTTATCGGCCGCAAGTTCTCGCTGTATCGCGAGTCCTCGCGCAAGGACATCGAGAAGATCAAGCTCGTCTAAGAGTCAATGATCCGGCGAGCCAACACATAGCAAGCCTGCGGGCGTCCGAGCAATTCGGACGCCCGTTTTTTATCGCTCGACCAGCACACGGTTAAGCCTGCCCTCCACCAAGCGCTCGTATAGACGCCGCGTCTCGGGCTCGGGCACACCATTGACCTGCTCCCTTAAGTGGTGCATATGCCCGCTGTACAGCTCGACGATATCGCGCCGCCGCCCCGCCGCGCCGTAGACGCGCATAGCGCAACGCACCATGTCCTCGCGCGCCGTCTCTTGGCGCAGCCCCGACTCCACTAGCCATACCGCCGACTGCAGGTCGTTTTCTTCTAGGGCGGCATTCGCTCCCCGAATCATGCAGTCGATATACTTCGATTCCATAATGCGCCGCATACGCAAGAAGTAGGTGGGATTGCAGCCATTGGGAACATACAACGGACCGGCGTAGAGCTGCTCGATCTTAAGGCACAGCTCGACCAGATGGGGTCCGCGCGCGCCTGTGCGATTTCCCAAAACTTCGCGGCTTATCTGATCAAACAACCGCACATCGGTCTTAACATAGTCACCGTTAAGCCCAATGCACTCATTTTGGATCAGCACACACGATTTGCCGTCCGGCGTCGGCCCCAAGGCCGAGCGCAGGCGTGATATCGTCGAATACAGGTTGTTACGGGCGCTATTGAACTCTGCGTGGGGCCACAGCTCCATGGCCAGCGTCTCGCGGTCGACCAGCGCATCCATGCCCAGCGCAAGCCGTTCGGCGAGCGTTGCCGCTTTCTTGCGGCGCCACATCTTGTCCGTGATGGGAAACCCGTCGCGCTCGGCGCGAAACGCCCCAAACATGCGAATCTCGATATGGTCGACAGTATCGACGGCTTCGACCTCGCCAGCCTGAAACAGGCGCTCACCCTCCCCTTCCAGATCGTCACGCAGCGAATACCGCGATAGTTCGCGCACCGGGAGCTTCTTACGAATTCTGGCCGCCGGCTCGCCCAGACAATGCATGGCAAGGCGGGCAAAGAGCCGATACGATGGGTCCAAAATCCCTGCACGGTTCATGGACATCCAAGCTGCAAGATCGCTGTCTCGCCCCGCGCAAGTCAAATGCAGCGCCACCATCCAGGCTTCTGCACCACCAACCTGCGTCTGGCTTATATCGAGCAACTCCGCTTCCTCGCGTACCGAAACCATCGAGGTGTTACGCAGATACGCCGCGCGCTCCAGCAGCAACGCGTTGTCGCGCATGTATGCAATTGGCTCCTCAGCCAGTTTGAGCACCTGGACCGCGCGGAACTTCGCATTGACCGGCCGACCTTCTGCCAGCGATTGCCAGCCTTCTAGCAGCAGGCCAAACAGTTGAATCTGGTTGTCGCGCATGCGTACGGCAAAGCGATCGAGCTCGTTGAACGCCGCATCGTCGGTTACCGGCAAGCCGGAAAGGAGCCGCCGTGCCGCCAGCACCATGCGTACCCAGATAGCCGGCGCCTTAAGTCCGCGCACATCGAGCGCGTCCCGTATCAGCGCCATCTCGTCGTCGCGCTCGTCGATCCCCGCAAACGACCCATCGAAGAGCTCCACCAGCATGCTATCGGCCCGTATAAAAGTCCCCGCGATATCGAGCTCGCAGTCATAGGCCTTGCGCGTTTTGAGCTGTTGCAGAGCGCCGCCGTCATCTCCCCGCTCAGCCAGCCAGTGCTTGACCCCGATATGTGCAAAGAGCATGTCGAGCGCCGTGTGTTCCGTCTCGATTTCCGGCACAGCAAGGTTCATGGGAAGCCCAAGCCCGTTATCCCCATAGCAAACTGCCGTAAGCGCCTGGGCAACCTTCCACGAAACGGGATCTATTTCGCAGGCTGCCTGATCGCCCGCATGCTCGATAAGCGATGCCATACAGCGGGCGAGCTTTGTGTTGGACACGCTGACCGCCGCCAAATAGACGCCGAGTGCCTCGGCAGGCGTTGGCTCTGGAGCGTGATCTTCGGCATCGATCGTACTCAACGCCGCCCGGCAGACATCGGCACCGTGCCCAGTCAGAGCAAGATCGACCCCATACTGCCCGGCAAGTTCAAGGACCACGCTACGGTCCAGAAAGGCGTCGGCCAGGTCCATCGCCGCATCACATCGGCCTGCCTTGAGCAAAATTCGAGCCGCCCGCGGAACTAGCTCGGGACGGATCTCGGCCACCAACTTTCGCAGGCGAAGCCGTCCGTTATCCTCGGCGCCCAGGCACGTAAAGCTCCGGTCGGCCGGATCTAAACCAAAGATCGGGTAATCGCGTACAAGGTAGGACTGGTCGATCATCGACAGCCTCACTCCACAAGCCTCGAGTTCTGCGATATTGCCCTCGCCCATCAAGATCATGAGGCAGGCAACGCAGAACAGCGCATTATTGTCGAGCGAAGCCAGATCGACAAGTGCCGCGCCATATACGTTGACAATCTCGTTTTCGAGCAGACCGGCTACGTCGCCTTGGCCATACAGACCCGTCTGCAATGCCGAGACGAGCTCGGGCACACCCTGCGTGAGCTGATAAAAGTCGAGCGATGTGCTGATCGAAAACGCCGATGCCCACGCCGAATACTCATAGGCATGCACCTTGAGCATCTGCGCATTGATCTTAACCGAATCGCCCAGCCCATGAATCAGCTGACGATTTGAAGGACGGCAGGAGATAAAGACCCCTACCCCCATGGCGCGCAGGCCGCGAATCCTGTCGATGAGGTCTTCGGTATCGCGCTGATCGAGGTTTGGCACATTATCAATCGCGATAAGGGAGTGCGGTTTGTCTTTGAGTTCTTCGGTAACCACCTCGAGCTGCATAAACACCTCGCGCCCAATGGCGCGATCGGCCTCGATAATCCGCACGGGGCCTCGCGTCGGGTCACTTTTTACCTCTTGGGTGTACTGCAGCAGCACCGAGGTCTTCCCAAACCCGTCGGGCGCATAAAGAACCACGATGCCGGCCTTTCGGCCCTTGGCGATAAGCTCATTCATCAAGCGTTCGCGTCGCACCATATAGCCTCCGCCCAGCGGCATCAGCTCGAGGTCGTCTATACCGCTCAAATCGTTTACCATGCCCGCTCCTCAACTCGACCGTATGGACACTGTAACCGCAAGACCATACAAGCCGCGCTATGAATAGAGCGACCTTGTGTTTTAGGTTGTCTTTTGGTACGCAAGCGGCAAGTTTTTGTACAGCGAGGACCGATTGTTATTAATCCCCCGACTAATCGGTCTTTTAGCAGGTAAATGAGCTTGTCAGCTTGTCCCATCTAAGCGGCAGTGTAACGCAGATGAACAAGGTTCAGCTATGTCATTCAACTCGCCTAGCACCCGCTACCGTCTACGACCTTTTAGTGGCATTTTTGCATAGAATCTGGTATGGAATGAATCAAACTGTTGGGCATCCGGCATTCGTCAAGCTTGCGGCAAGATTTTGGTCAAGTGGGCGGAAAGGGATAGCAAAAAGGCCCCCGCAAAGCGGAGGCCTTAGGCAAGGCTATATCGAGGTGCAGGATTCGCGCTACTCGCAGAGCGAAAGGGCGGCCTCGTCGGCAACGACAACGCAGTTGGTGTGCAGCTGCAGGATCGAAGCCGGGCACGCGGGCGTAACCGGACCGTAGCACATGTCATGCACGGCCTGGGCCTTGGCCTCGCCGTTGGCGACGACCAGGATCATGCGGGCATACATGATGGTCTGGGTACCCATGGTGTAGGCCTGACGGGGAACGTCGTCGATGCTGTCGAACAGGCGGCTGTTGGCCTGAATGGTGCTCTCGGTGAGGTCGACGCAGTGCGTGCCCTTGGAGAAGTGGTCATCGGGCTCGTTGAAGCCGATGTGGCCGTTGTTGCCAATGCCGAGCAGCTGCAGATCCGGGTAACCGGCGGCGGCGACGATCTTGTCGTACTCAGAGCAGGCAGCGGCGGCGTCGGGGTTGGAACCGTCGGGCACATGCGTGTTGTTCAGGTCGATGTTGATGTGATCGAAGAAGTTCTCACGCATAAAGTAGTGATAGCTCTGGGGATCGTCGTGCGAAAGGCCGCGATACTCGTCCAGGTTGTATGTGCTGACCTCGGCAAAGTCGACGTCGCCCTTCTCGTACCAAGCAGCGAGCTGCTTGTAGGCACCGATCGGGGTGGAGCCGGTGGCAAGGCCCAGCACACAGTCGGGCTTGAGGATAACCTGCGCCGAGATGATATTGGCGGCCTTGCGGCTCATATCCTCGTAGTCTTTAGCTTTAATAATCTTCATTACGCGTCCTTTCTCGTACAAGAGAGGCAAGGCTCCCCTTACAAGCACTTGCCCGCGGCCCGCGTCGGCCGCAACCAACGTGTGCGGCCACCAGGGCGAGGTCGCGTAATGTATGTGTCTCGTGTCTAGCCGCGTCGAGGCCCCTGCCCGTCCACGGTGACCCGAAGCCTTTTAGCTTCGGACAAATCCCATCTTGCCACGGAGGGCGTCCTCTTTCAAGGGCGCCCTCCGTAAACGTGTTTGAATTGTAGGCTAATGGCCACGTGCACTTGCTAGCGCTCGCGAGCAACGATGAGCTGGTCCATCTCTTCGACATGCACGCCAACGGAGCCTTTGATGCTCGAGAACTCAACGGAGTTGCATACCAAGATGGGAACCGTCACATCGTAGCCCTCGGCAGCAATTGCCTCGCGATCGAACTCAATGAGTACATCACCCTTATGGACGATGTCACCCACTTGCGCATGTACGGTAAAGTGCTTGCCCTCGAGCTGAACAGTGTCCAAACCAACGTGGATGAGCACGTCCAGACCATCGACCGTGTTAAGCGCAACGGCGTGTCCCGTGGGAAAAATGGCCTCGACCTTGGCATCAGCCGGCGCAATCACGCGCGTACCCGTAGGCTGAATCGCCACGCCCTGGCCCAACAGGCCGGTGGCAAATGTCTGGTCATTGACCTCGGACAACGGAATGACGTCGCCCGAGATGGGAGCATCCAGCGTAAGGACTCGACCACGCATACCAAAAGACCTTAGGACTTTAGTGAACATGATCCCCCTCGGACATACCAATCAACCAAAATAGCTTTAACAGTTTACCACTTGGCACCCGTTTTTGACCATTAGGGAAGTTCGCGCTTGACAACCTCGACGATGTCGTCGACAACACGCTGGGTCAGCTCGTGCGTCTCGGCCTCGGCCATAACGCGGACCAGCGGCTCGGTACCGCTCGGGCGCACCAAGATGCGACCGCGACCATTGAGCTCCTTCTCGGCGGCAGCGACGGCATCCCAGATGGGCTGGCAATCGTCCAGGCCGGCCTTGTTGTCCGAATGCACGTTGATGAGCACCTGCGGGTACTTCTTCATGATGCCGGCAAGATCGGTGAGGGTACGACCGGTGCGCTTGAGCACGGCCAGCAGCTGCAGAGCCGTCACCAGGCCGTCACCGGTGGTGTTGTGCTCCAGGAAGATGATGTGGCCGGACTGCTCGCCGCCGATGACGGCGCCGTCCGCGAGCATGCGCTCCAGAACGTAGCGATCGCCCACGGCGGTCTGAACCATTTCGAAGCCCTGCTCCTTCATAGCGATGGAGAAGCCCAGGTTGCACATGACGGTCGAGACGATCTCGGAGTTGGCGAGCTTGCCGCGAGCAGCGAGGTCAGAACCGCAGATAGCCAGGATGTAGTCGCCGTCGATCTCGTTGCCCTCGCTGTCCACGAACAGCACGCGGTCGGCGTCGCCATCGTGAGCCAGGCCGATATCGGCATGGGTACGCAGCACGAGCTCGCGCAGGGGCTCAAGATGGGTGGAGCCGCACTCGACGTTGATGTCGGTGCCGCAGTAATCGGTGTTGATGGCATGGACCGTGGCACCCAGGCGCTGCAGCGCGGCGGGCGTAGTCTGGCAGGAAGCACCGTGACCGCAGTCGACGGCAACGACCAGACCATCGAGCCTCAGGCCATCAAGCGTATCGATGGCGTGGTCGACATATGCCTTGCGGGCGTCTTTCATCTTGATGATGTGGCCCACGCCGGCACCGGTCGGCAGCGTGTCGGCAGCCATGGCTTCCTCGGACATGACCCAGGCGCTGATCTCTTCCTCGACCGCATCGGGAAGCTTCATGCCCTTGCGGCTAAAGAACTTGATGCCGTTGAACTCCGGCGGATTATGCGAAGCAGAGATGACGATGCCGCCGTCGAGCTCGTTCTGGACGGTGAGCAGCGCCACGGCAGGCGTGGGGATGACGCCGCAGCAGTGCGGACGGCCGCCCTCGGCCATGATGCCGGCGGTCAGAGCGCTCTCGAGCATGGTGCCCGAAAGACGCGTGTCGCGGCCAACGCAGATATCCGGACCAAGGAACTTGGTCGCCGCGCGGCCCAGGCGAAACGCGAGGTCGCACGAGAGATCGGCATTGGCGACGCCACGGACGCCGTCGGTACCGAAGATGTTCTGGGGCATAGGATCGCTCCTTCCCTAGCAGGCGATATGCAACCGCCCACCCTAGTCGAAAAAGAAAAGCGGGACCCGCCGAGGAATCGGCAGGCCCCGCTTGTACATTGTATCTCGTAAGGAGATAAAACCTTAGCGCTTGGAGAACTGGGGAGCGCGGCGGGCCTTCTTGAGGCCGTACTTCTTGCGCTCGACCACGCGAGCATCGCGCGTAAGGAAACCGGCCTTCTTGAGGTCAGCACGGTAGTCGCCAGCGTTCAGAAGAGCGCGGGCGATGCCCAGGCGCAGAGCGCCGGACTGACCGGAGATGCCGCCGCCATCGCACAGAGCGATAACGTCGAACTGACCGGCAGTGTCGGTCACCTTGAAGGGAGCAAGGGCGTTCTCAACGAGCTGATGACGGCCGAAATACTGCTCGGCGTCACGCTTGTTGATGGTCACCTTGCCGGTGCCGGGGACGAGACGGACGCGGGCGACGGCGTTCTTACGACGGCCGGTACCCTGGTAGACAACGGTGTTCTCAGCCATCTTTAAGCCTCCAGCTCAATCTTCGTGGGGTTCTGGGCAGCATGCGGATGCTCGGCACCAGCGTAGACCTTAAGCTTGGTCATCTGGGCACGGCCGAGGGTGGTCTTGGGCAGCATACCGCGAACGGCGCGCTCGATGACCTTCTCCGGGTGCTTCTCCATAGCCTGGCGGAAGCTCTCAGCCTTGAGGCCGCCGTTGTAGCCGCTGTGGCGATAATAGGTCTTCGTGTCGGCCTTGTTACCGGTAAGCTGGACCTTATCGGCGTTGATGACGACAACGAAGTCGCCGCAGTCGCTGTTGGGCGTGAACTGGGGCTTGTTCTTACCGCGCAGGATCATTGCGATCTGGGTGGCAAGACGGCCCAGGACAGCACCATCGGCGTCGACGAGAACCCAGTTGCGCTGGACCTCGCCCTGCTTGGCGTAGTGAGTCGATTTCGAAATCACTTAGACTCCTCCATGTACAGTACGTGTTGTTACAGAGATTCACGGGGCTCTGCAAGTAACCCGTCCATATTACCCCGCTCGCCGTACGAGTCAACAGGTATTTTGGCTCCGACCAGAGTTTCTGCACATGTCATCCACGAGCCGTGATTTTCCAGCTCTTTAGCTGTTGCCATTTTTTGAGGGTTCGCCGTCGTTAGCGCTCAACGAACTCTTGTATTTCCGCGAGCAGGCGCTTTGCCTCCTGACGGCCCTGGATATACAGGTCCAAAAGCTTTGCCGAATCGTGCTCGACATGGCCGACCTCGACCGGCTTTTGCGGAGCGACGACCAACGCACGGCCCTCGCGCTCATACTTCCACAGGTGCATGCGCTGGATGTTGTAACGGTCGTGGCGTGTCTCGATAGCCTCGAGCAGATAGGGGTAGTCGGCATAACGCGCACGCGCGGCCGGCAAAAACTCGTAGGGCTTTTTCTCATACGAACGGTCCTGCGTGACAATGACGACCGCGCGATCGAAGCCCGCCTCCTCGAGCACATGCTCGATGGGGACCGAATCGGCCACGCCGCCGTCGACGTATTTGTGCCCGTCAATCTCGACCGGCGGCGTCACCAGCGGCAACGAGGTCGATGCGCGCACGGCGTCGAGATCGAGCACGGCGCTTTTGACCGGCAGGTACGTGGCGGTTCCAAAGAGCATGTCCGTCGCGACGGCGTACATCTCGATGGGGCTCGCGTCGAACGTCTCGTCGTCAAAGGGATCCAGGCGGTCCTGGACATCGTTGAAGATAAAGTCGTAACCCACAATGGAGCCCGTGGACGCAAACGATGCGGCGCCCATGAAGCGGCTGTCGTTGCAGAAAGCCAGGTTGATGCGGTTGGCACGGCCGATCTGGTGCGACTTGTAGTTCACGCCGTTGAGGGCGCCGGCCGATACGCCATATACCGCCGGAATCTCGACGCCGGCCTCCATGAGAACGTCGAGCACGCCCGCAGTAAACTGCCCGCGAAAACTACCGCCCTCCAGGACGAGCGCGACCTTGCCAGCGTTCTTTGCCTTATCTTCTGCAGTCATGTTGACCTCCTGCGATTGCGTTTTGGCTTTCTTCTACCCAGTTTTGGATTGGAGAGCGCATAGGTTTTGGAGTTGAGGAGGTGGGACGGAAAGCGTGTCCCGTTTTGAGCGCGAATTCTGGGATGCAGTTTCCGCTTGGGCGGCCATCGGGAAAGCGTGTCCCGTTCTGAGTGCGAATTCCGGGATGAACTTTCCGCCAGCAGCTCATCAGGAAAATGCATCCCATTCTGAGCGTCGATTCCGGGACGCGTTTTCCGTTTGAGCAGCCATCGGGAAAGCATGTCCCGCTCTACCGCTCGATTCCGGGACGTAGCTTCCGCTTGAGGCGTCATCCGGAAACTACGTCCCAGTCTGAGCCGATATTCCGGGACGCATTTTCCGTTGGACGACAGTTAGGAAAGCGCGTCCCACTCTGCGTTGCCGCGGCGTTTTCTTAACGCCCGCGCCCTGCACAGAGTTCGATTCTCCGCGAGTCTGGTGTTCCTTTGATGCAAGGCAAGGCAAGCTGCAACCCAATAAACATCGCATCTGTTTTGGGCTGGGGCTTTGCGCGGAGAATCCGCGTATTTGCTTCGCAAATCCGCACCGGCTTCGGTCGGCTGCCGCCGCCCTCGCCCGCGGGCTAAAAACGCTTACGCGTTTTCTTTACGCCCGCGCCCTGCGCAGAGTTCGATTCTCCGCGGTGCGGACTAGAAATAAAAAGGCAGGTAGATACGAATATCTACCTGCCTGTTGCTTATGGTGGAGGCGCGGAGAATCGAACTCCGGTCCACGAAAGCCCCCTGATTGGCATCTCCAAGCTCAGTCGCTGGTTTCGTCTCGGACGCTTTGCGCGCAGCGACACGCTCGCGGCGTCCTAACCGGTTCGGTCTTAGCCCGCGCCATACCGATTACGTGCGCAGGAGCATTCCCCTAAAATGACGTCGCGCCGGTGTCGGGGAAATCACCGGGTTGACGCGCCGCTATAAATTAAGCAGCGAGAGCCATAGGCTCAAAAGAAGAGTTGTTGTCAATTCAATTTGACGGTACCCCTGTTTAACGAGGCGAGGAGACCTCGGCTTGCTTCCTCTCTCAGAGCTATCGTGTCGAAACCAGTCGCCCCCGAAGGTTGGGAAAGTCTGGATGGCATTGGGCACACGAGCGCCCAACAACCGTCGACTTTTCAAGGAACGCGCGAGGCGAGCCCCGCTTGTGGAGTGTTATCTTACCACGTTCTGAAAGCGGACAGCTGTTCTATGCACGAGCTGTGAAGACCCCAATGTGCGCCGCACTTCGCACTTTTGTTACCGATCGCGTCACGTATATTTTCGCCAAGCAAAATTGACCCGTCGAAAGGACCGTTATGGATACCAAGCAGCAACTCGTCAATGCCCTCGCAGGCCTGGGCTCAACCATTACCGAAGCTATGGATGTCATCGAGGGCTTTGTCCCCTGCGGACATCCCGCCCTCACGGTATCGAACGCACTCGTCGCGCTGGACGCTGACGATGATGCAGCTCTCGCCCAGCAGCTTGAGACCGTCAAGGGCTTTATCGACCACGTGAGTGAGAACCGAGGCGTGTCCGCCTACCACGACATCGAGGTCGAGCTCGCGGGCCCCAAAGCCGATCTGCTCGCAGCAATCCGCGAGGTAGGCGCCCTTATGCAGACCGCAGGCGTCAAGAACACCCAGGTCAACGAGTGGGTCTACCGAAGCCTGGCAGCACTAAACGATTCCGACGAAAAGGCTGCCGAAAAGCTCGCCGAAGCTCCCGTCATCAAGGCCGCGCTTTTGTAAATATCAGACGCGGGCCCCTTGGCGCATCGTCGTCCAAGAGGCCCGCAAACAGTTCGCGTCAACCGATAGCCGCGCCGCCACGTTCGGCCAAAGCAAGAATCGGCAGCATTTGGTGCGGGGTCTTTGCTGCAAGATCGGCATGTTCGAGCAGCTTACGATCGTTGGTCACCAAGTAATCGACCTGCGCGCGCTTGCACGCGGCGAGCACCAAGTTGTCCTCGTAATCGCGATGGAGCGCTAAGTATTTGTCGGCCAGCCAAAGGTCCGACGCATCTGCACCCACGGCCGTAGCGTTTTCGGTCATATTCCGAACAAACGCCAGCGCCGCATCGCCAATCGCGCGGGCAGAAGCCTCGTCGAGCGCTCCCCCGCTGGCAAGAACGCCACGCTTCAGCTCGTGTTGGACAACGTACAGTACGTCCTTAGCGATATGCACCGGAAAGAACAGCGATGCCCCCGCCTCCGTCGCCTGCCCAATAAACGCACGCGCGGCAAGCGACTCGGCATGGTCAACACAAAACGAATCAACCCATACGTTGGCGTCCACCATGATCTTGAGAGGGGCTCCGCTCACAGGATCATCCCCTTTTGGCGATAGCGCTCGTCCATGGCTTCGGAATAGATTGTGTCCCAATCGCGATCGTCGGATACGGGCGACGTAGCGATGCCCAGGTCCGCGTAAAGCTGATCCGCCGCCGCCCAGGAAGCAGCAAACGGCGAATCTAACACGGCACCCCGCTGTCGGTCGTTAACGGCCTCGAGGATTTCCTCGCACGAACCGCCGCCCTGCGCAACCTTGGCCACGACCTTTTTGATGAGTTCGGGCAGCGTTCCGCCCGAAAGCCGCAGCGCCTCCTCGGCGCGTTCTTTAACCGAGCGATCCACGCGAACATTTACCTGCACCATGCTTCCAGCAACACTCATATCGATCACGCTCCTCTCGCCTGCTATCATTGCTAGCATCACTATATAGGGCTGATAGCACACGGTCAAACGCAAAAAAAGCCCGCACCCGGACGACGGCAATGCCGCCCGGGCGCAGGCCATAAACTCAAGCAAAAATGCTAGCGCAGATATGCTTTCGCGTTGCTCAGGCTGTAGGCAATCGTCGAGCCATTGTGCAGCAGCGACGACGCCTGCGGGGTAATCGCGCCGGTAATGCCCAGCGCCAGGAGCGCCGAGTTGGTGAGCATCACCTTAGAATAGGAACTCGTCAGACGATCAATGAGGCCCTGGCTCATGCGGCGCAGGCGCACGATCGCGGCAAGATCCGTATCGGTCAGGATGATATCGGCGACCTCCTTGGCGATGTCGCTTCCACCGCCCATTGCCAGCCCCACGTCGGCCAAACCGAGTGCCGGCGAATCGTTGACGCCGTCGCCCACCATGGCAACGTGGCGCCCCTCGCCCTTAATGCGCTCAACATACGCGTACTTGTCCTCGGGCAGCAGCTCGGCCTTAAACTCGTCGACACCCGCCTCGCGAGCAATGCGCTCGGCCGTGCGCTCCGAGTCGCCCGTGAGCATGACCACGTGCTTAACGCCCAACGCGTGCAAGTCGGCGATAGCCTCGCGAACCCCGGGCTTAAGCGGGTCCTCGATACCGAGCACGCCCACAACGGTGCCATCGACCGCCAGGTACAGCGGCGACAGCCCCTGCATCTGGGACTCGATTTGCTCCTTAATGTCGGACTCGAGCTGCGCGCTCTCATCCTCAAATACAAAGTGCGCGGAACCGATGATGGCGCGACGCCCTTCAATGGACGAAGCGATGCCGTGCGCCACGATGTACTCGACGGCGGCATGGCGCTCGCGGTGCTCGAGCCCGCGCTCGCGGGCGGCGTTGACCACGGCACGCGCCACCGGATGCGGAAAATGCTCCTCCAAGCAAGCGGAAAGGCGCAGGATCTCGTCCTCGCTCCAACCATCGGTGGTGAGCACGCAGGCAAGACGCGGCTGCGCCTCGGTAAGCGTGCCGGTCTTATCAAACACAATGGTGTCGGCCTTGGCAAACGACTCAAAGTACTTGGCGCCCTTGACCATAACACCCATCTTGGCAGCATCGCTCATGGCAGTCATGACGGCGACGGAACCCGTGAGCTTGAGTGCGCACGAGTAGTCGACCATCAGTGCCGCCGAGGTCTTGATGAGGCTGCGGGTGGTAAGCGCAACCAGGCCCGCGAGCAGGAAGTTCCACGGGACGATCTTGTTGGCGAGGTCTTCCATGTGCGACTGGCCCTCGGACTTGAGCGAATCGGCCGTCTGCACGAGCGAGACGATCGAGCGGAGCTTGGTCTGCGCCGTGTTGGCGCGCACGCGCACCAAGATGCTGCCGTCTTCCACGACGGTACCGGCGAACACATCGTCGCCCACGCTGCGCTCGACGGCAAGCGGCTCGCCGGTCAGGGTCGCTTGGTTGACCATGGCGCTCCCCTGCTCGACAACACCGTCGATGCAAATGGACATGCCAGTGCGCACGGCTACCAGATCGCCGGGCTCAAGCTCGGTCGCGGCAACACTTACCTCGGTGTCGCCGACGACCTTTTGCGCCTTGTCGGGCACATCGAGCAGCGAGTTGATGAGCTCGTTTTCGCTCATGGCGCGGGTGTAGTCCTCGAGCAGCTCGCCCACGTTGAGCAGGAACATCGTCTGGCCCGCGGTATCGACATCGCGTTTGACAAACGAGATACCAATGGCCGAAGCGTCGAGCACAGGAACGGTCAGGCGCGGCTGCGCCAGCTCATGAAGGGCAGCGCGCAAAAATGCCATGTAACCGGCCACGACAAACACCGCACGCAGAGGCGTCGGCAAGAACCAGCGACGTGCGTAATGGGCACCGACGAGTGTCGCCAGGTCCATAACGAGTTTGTGCTTGCGTGGCTCAAGCTGCATCACGTAACCTGTCTTTGCGTCGGCAATGGCCTGAGCGTCGAGCGCACCGACGGCGGCCAGCACGGCCGTGCGACGCTGCTCGTCATATTCGAGCGCCATCTGGCCGATGCGGCCGTAGACGCGCACCTTGCGCACACCATCGATTTCGCCGCTGAGCTTTAGAAGCGCATCGAGATCGCTCTCTGGCACAGGACCCGCCAACTGGAGGCGGGTCCTGCCGGGGATCTCGCTGATAATCGAGAATCTCATAGTTTGTGCCTGGGAGTGCTACTCGGCTGCCTTGTCCGCAGCGGCCTCGCTCTGGGTGATGTAGGCAGCCTCGGCAACCATGTCGTCGACCTCGGCCTTGGCCTGCTCGACCATGTCCTGGTAGCCGTTCTTGATGCGCATGCCGCACGCGATACCCTGCACGCAGGCATTCTTTACCGGAGCGCTGCTAAGCAGCTTGATGCCGGCCGTGCCAAGCAGAAAACCGCCACCGACAAGCAGGGTGTTAAACGTCGACTTCTTCATGTTGCTTCTCCCTTTTGCCGCACAAGCGCGGCATGGTGCCTTAGCACCCGAGTTCATTAGTTTGCTCGAGCACGCTTTGAGACTAGTTTAGTCGAACTATTATGGTCAACCAAAGTTAACCTTTGGAAATCTTGGTCCCCTTTCCTACAGCTGCCAGGCAGCCGCTTCCTTTTGCAGTGCGACCATACGGGCAAATTCTCCACCTGCCGCCTTGAGCTGAGCCGAAGCACCCTGCTCGGCAACCACACCATCCTTGAGCACAACGATTTTGTCGGCATTTTCCACCGTACGCATACGGTGGGCAATAACGATAACCGTCTTACCTGCAAGCAGACGGGAGAGTGCCTGCTGTACCACGGTCTCATTCTCCACATCCAAGCTTGCCGTCGCCTCGTCCAACAGCACGATGGGCGCGTCTTTGAGCAGCGCGCGGGCGATGGAGATGCGCTGGCGCTCGCCACCGGAGAGTTTGGAGCCGTTCTCGCCGATCATGGTGTCGTAGCCCTGCGGCATGCGGTTCACGAACTCGTCGCAGTTGGCGGCACGCGCGGCCGCAAGCACTTCCTCATCGGTGGCATCACGACGCCCGAGGCGGATGTTTCCCATCACCGTGTCGTCAAAGAGCAGCACGTCTTGGAACACAATGGCGTAGTCGCGCAGCAGCACCTCGGGATCAACGCCCGCAACATCCACGCCACCCACGGTGACCGTGCCTTCGGTGGCATCCCAAAAGCGCGCGGCCAGGCGGCTCACCGTAGACTTACCGGAACCCGAAGGACCGACCAGCGCCGTAACTTCGCCTTCCTTGGCGGTAAAGCTCACATCGGTAAGAACTTTCTCGCCGGCACGGCCGTCCTCGCCCGCACCATAGCCAAATGCCACGTGATCGAACACCACATCGTGGCCCACGGGCTCAAATTTCTCGCTGCCCCGCGCCACAGGCTCTTCCATGATGGAATGCATGCGCTTGGCAGACGACTCGGCGGCAAACAGCTCGGACATTAACATTAACGCTTGGTCAAAGGGTGCATAGATACGGCTCACCATAAGCAGGAAGGCAAACATCACCAAAAAGTCGACCTGCCCGGAGGCGACCATCGCGGCACCCGTGACCAGCGTGGTGGCAATGCCCAGACGCAGGATGGCAAAGGCGGAGTTAACCAAAAGCCCGTTAGCGAGCTCGCCCTTGGTGGTCTCGCGCTCCTCGGCATCGATCACGGCGTTGAGTCCCTCAAGATAATGGGCCTCCTGGTTGGTGGCGCGGATCTCGCGAACGCAGTCGAGCGTCTCTTGAATTGCCTCGGTAACCTTGACCTTCTCGGCACGCACGCGGTCGAACACCGGAGTCATGGGGCCGCGTGTTAGATACAGCACGGCAAAGGCCACGGGAACGCTCCAAAACGCCGCGATCGCCAGCTGCCAGCAAAAGAACAGCGACGCCACGAACACAATGGCGCTTGCGATGATGGCACCCCAAAGCTCTCCCAGCACGTGGCTGTAGGCGTGCTCCATGGCCTGGACGTCGCCCATGATGGTCTCGGTTAAATCGGCCAGATCACGACGACCAAAAAACGACAGCGGCAGTTTGCGCAAGCGCTCGGCGATCTCCATACGCTGCTTGCCGCACTCCTCGTAAAAGATGCAGTAGGTGTAGTAATACTGCTGCCAGTTAGAGGCAAAGAGCAACACAAAAAAGACCACGAGGCCGCCCACGATCGGCAGGGCATCCGGCAGGTCGGCGCCAGTGGCGAGATGTTCGACAAAACCGGCCATGACCAGGAATAAAAAGCCCATGCCGGCCATGGTAATAAGATTGGTGAGCGTGGTCCAGAAAATGCCGCGCTTTACGCCGGCGACGCCTTTATCGGATAGGAAATACTTCTTTTGGAATGAGGCGAACATTTAGGCCTCGCCTCCCTTCGTGACGGCGGCATCCGCGGTCGCTGCAGTGATTTTCCAGCTCGCGGCCTGTTCGTATTCGGCCCGCATCTTGGCATACAAACCCTCTTGGGACAGCAACTCGGCATGAGTACCCGACTCCTGCACGCTGCCCTGGTTGAGCACCACGATTTGGTCTGCGCCCACTACAGTCGAGAGTCGGTGCGCAATCATAATGACCGTGCGACCCGCCGCCAGCTTGCTAAAGGCGCGCTGGATGAGTGCCTCGTTCTCGGGATCGGCAAACGCCGTGGCCTCATCGAGCACCACGATAGGCGCGTCTTTAAGGATCGCGCGGGCGAGTGCCACGCGCTGGACCTCGCCGCCCGAAAGATATGCTCCGCCGGCGCCGAGCATGGTATTGATGCCCTGTGGGAGCTTGGCCACAATGTCGTCGCACTGAGCTGCGGAGAGGGCCGCACGCACTTCGTCGTCAGTGGCCGTAGGCTTGGAGGCGCGTACGTTATCGGCAAGTGTTTGCCGGAACAGCTGGTTGGTCTGGAACACGAAGGCAACCTGGTCCATAAGCTCGTGCGGATCCATATCGCGAACGTCCACACCGCCCACGAGTACGCGGCCCGAAGAGACATCCCAAAAACGAGGAATCAGGCTTGCGCAGGTTGACTTGCCGCCACCCGAAGGACCCACCAGCGCAAGGGTGCTACCCGTGGAAACGCTAAAGCTCACATGGCTAACGGCAGGTGCTTTGGCACCCTCGTACGTAAAGCTCACATCCTCAAATCGCACGTCGCCGCCGGCAGGGTGCTTGGGTTGGGCGGGCACGGAGAGCTGCTTGGAATCCATGACGCTTCGGATGCGAGCCAGCGAATCGGCACTCATCTGAGAGGCCTCGCCCACAAACATGAGCTTGGTCATGGCCGTCGGTACCACGGCCGAAAATATCGCGTAAAACGTGAAGTTGGCCATAAAATGCGCGAAGTCCGTCTCGCCCGGCGCCAACAGCAACGCCACGGGCAACAGGAATGCCACAAGACCATTGAGCGCGGTAAGGTTGAGTACCTGCGGACCTCGACAGAACGTGCCCGCATAGTTTTGTGCCATGTCGGCGTATTCGGCGATCGCATCGTGGAAGGCCTTAAAGGAGTAGACCGTCTGCTGAAACACCTTGACCACGGGGATGCCGCGTACGTATTCGGTGCCGGTCTTGTTCATCTTGACCAGCGCTCCCATGTAGGCCTTCATGAACTCGGCGCCTTTGCCGCTCATCATGGTGGCCATGGCGCCAAACGAAATGGCCACCGAGATGAGGCATGCCGCGCCCAAGCGCCAATCGAGAGCGAAAAGCAGCACGAGCAGACCTGCGACCATGGCGACGGCGCCCGCGATATCGGGCAGCATGTGTGCGAGCAAAGTCTCGGTGGAGGCGGCGCACCCGTCTACAATGCGACGCAGCTCGCCGGTGGCATGCGTGTCGAAGTAGCCGAGCGGCAACTTAAGCAGGTGCTCGCTCGTGGCCTTACGGATATTGGACGCGCAGCGAAACGCAGACAGGTGCGTGCACATGAGCCCCACGAAATAAGCTACGATGCTTGCCAGCGCAAACCCCACGGCCCACCAACCGTACATCGCGATATCGGTGGCTTCGCTCCAGTTAGGCGCCACGGCGATCAAATCGCGCGCGACAAGCCAAATGCACACGTACGGGCCAAAGCTCAGCAGCTGCGAGAGCGCCGAGAGAGCCATGCCCAAATAAGTTAGGAATTTACGGTCGCCGGCATACGCGAGCAACTCGCCGATACCGACGCCTTCCCTTTTTGATCCCTTTGCCATGAGGTTCCCTTCTGACGGCTTGAGAGTTAACCTCAATCAACTTATCATTGATATGTTAGTCAAGGCTCACAATCGAGCCAGGCGTGGACGTTTTCGCAAAGGAAGGGGACGCTTTCGAAAATGCATCGGGCCGCGACCAACATAACCAAGCTCTACGCGCCGCAGTTTGAGCAGTTTGGCCTGGAGCTTTCCGGCAAGGGCGCCGTCTTTACCGGCGAGGTGGCAAACGATCGGGCGCACGGACGCGCATGGATCATGCCCCTCTCCCCCACCTGCATCGTCATGGAGCATTTCATCACCCCGACGCACGATATGTACCTGGCCGAATACACACCCGAGCCATACGCCTGCGTGAGCCAAATCAGCAGCGCCACGCTCACCTGCATGCCCGAGATAGGCATAACACCCGCAAACCTCAAGCCGTTGCGCGGGTCGTGGCCGAGCAATGCAATTTGTAGTTTTATCCAGGATACCTGCGGAAACGAGCTCAGTCCGTTATACGCCGGACAGCTCTATCACTCGCGCTCGGTGTTATTCCTACCGAGATACTTCGACGATTTCGAACGCCGCTACCCCGGCGAATTCGCTGGGCTTTTTGACGCCTTTGCCGAGTCGTGGGGCGAAGAAGCGCTATCGGCGATCGATCGGACACTCTGCCGTCTCGATGAGACGCGCGCTCGTGTCACGGGCGGGCATCTTTACATGAAGGGTACCGTAGAGACCATGGTTGCCGAGCTGGCGTACGCGCGAACAGCCCACAAGCAGGCACGTCAGGCCGAAGGGACACAGGCCGCTCTGGACATTGTCGAAGAAGCGATCCTGGCTGTCGAGCGCGCCCTTGACGAGGGGCGTCGCATCGGCGTGGACGAGGTCGCCGAGCGGCTCTACACAAGCCGCTCCAAACTCTGCGCCACCTTTAAAGTCCAGACGGGCGAATCACTGGGCTCCTATATGCGGAGGCATCGTATGGAACGCGCGCAGGACCTTTTGGCCGACAGCCCCCTTTCGATAGCTCAAGTAGCCGAGCGACTCGGCTATCCCCAACAGGCGGCCTTCGCCCAAGCGTTCAAACAATACACCGGCATGACACCCACGGCTTGGCGAAGCAAGCATCGCTAAGGCCCAAGCTCCCTGGCCGTAACGGAGCGATTAATTAGCCGCCGCCCGTCAGCTCACCCGGGATCTAAACGTCAAGATGCGCACAATCAAGCGCCTTTTTGATAAGAGGGACAGATCGATCAGCCAAATACAACGGAATGTTGAGCACCCCGTCGTCGAGCTTTAGGTTCTTAAGTGAGTAGCGGACCCTCAATGGAGTCGTCTCCGCATGCTTGTCGGCATAGTACTTAAGGCTCTTGGAATGAACGACCTCTCCCGATTTGACCTCGACGGGAACGATTTCGTTTCCGACCTGAATCAAAAAATCGACTTCGTGCTTCGGCTTCTCGTTTGTCCAATAACGCGGAGCAGCATCTAACTGTGAAAGTAATGCCTGAAGCACATAGTTCTCGGCAAACGAACCTTTGAACTCGGAAAATAGCGCATCCGAGATGGCAAAAGCGGACGCATCCAGCCTTGCCATGCGGCGCAGCAAACCGACATCAAGACAGTAGACCTTAAATGCCTTGAGGTCATCGTATGCAGAGAGCGGCACGCCACCGGCAGCATTAAGGCGAACCGCCGTGATGAGCCCAGCATCGGCAAGCCATTCCAGAGCATCCTCGTATTCTCGAGCACGAGCCCCCTCGCGCACCGCACCCCAAACGAACTTTTTATTCTCGCGCGCCAACTGAGTTGGAATCGAGTTCCATATTTGCGAAAGCTTGGCGAACTGCGCACGGCCACCATGCTTGGCAAAATCGCGCTCGTAGGAATCCAAGAGATCAGACAACACCTTATCGACCTGAACGATATCGCCCGTCTCCACCCACCGGCCAAGAGCCTCTGGCATGCCGCCGCATGCAAAATAACGACGAAGATGCTCGACGAGACGGACATGGAAGAAATCGGGCACTGTCTCGATCTGATCCAGGCCGCCAAGGTATTCGTCGTAGTTTGCAGCGCCCTCGGCTTTCAGAAACTCGGAAAAGCTCATGGGGCGCATCTCCATGAACTCGACCTTTCCCACCGGAAAAGCGCTGATCTCACGGGACAAGCGAACGCCCAACAAAGACCCTGCGCATGCGACGTGATACTCGGGGGCCTCGTCACAGAAGTATTTAAGGGCGCCGACTGCAGAAGGACAATCCTGGATCTCATCAATAATAAGCAGCGTTTCGCCGGGCTCGATAGGCTGTCCAAGTGCCAGGGAAAGATTTGAGATGATCCGTCGAGGATCGCGCGTACCTTCGAAAAACTGAGCGTACTCGCTCTGTACCCCAGGTGACGGCTCCTCGAGCGTCAGATACACAAAATTGAGGTACGAGGTTCGGCCGAACTCCTTAAGCGCCCACGTCTTTCCAACCTGGCGCGCCCCCTTAAGGATAAGCGGCTTACGATATTCCGACGCTTTCCAAGCGTTAAGCTTGGCAATGATATCTCGCTGCATGACCGAACCTCCCGCAAAGAAACTTCCGTAAACGTGATATTTCCCACATTTTACCCTAGGTAAAACGTGACATTTATCACATTTACGGAAGTTTTAAGCTCGTTCGCCACACCTTCATCACATTCAAAAGACGGAGGCGCTATTTGCGTCTCCGTCACCATCTT
>CABUBH010000005.1 GCA_902489775.1 uncultured Collinsella sp. | reverse complement strand
AAGTCGTTCAGATAAAGCCTGGCCCGCCCGCGAAGCGCCCTGCGACCTACCGGGAATTGCTATGACGTACGTTGGCTGCAATAAAAACGTGGGATACGCCGTTCGAACGAACGGCGTATCCCACACTCATTTTCTATTCAGCCCTAGTCATCGCGCAAAGCCCCTTCGGCAGCACACGGTGCAGCTAAGTCACCGCAGGCCGGGGCGGGAGGCGATCCTTTCTCTCGGAAAACTTCGCGAAGCCCAGTTTCCGAGAGAAAGTGTCCGGCTGACGCCCCGGCCGACCAGGTCACACTACACCGTGTGCTGCGGCAGGTCCTGCAGGGCGATGACGTCCATGCCCATGTCGTTGGCGCTGCCGTGACCCTGCTGGTCCTCGCGCACCGCCTCGATGGCACTCACGTACGTGTTGGCGGCAGACATCGCCGTCACGCAGGTCACGCCGCGGCGCACTGCCTCGGTACGCAACAGATAGCCGTCACCACGCGAGCCCGGACCGTACGGCGTGTTGATGATCACCGCAATCTTGCCATCGGCGATGAGGTCGCCGATGTTGGGGCACTCGCCGTCGTGCGGGCCGCTGATCTTCTCCACGACTTCGCACGTCACGTTGCCGCCGCGCAGCACGCGCGCCGTACCCTCGGTGGAGCAGATATCAAAGCCCAGGTAGCGCAGGATGCGGGCGACCGAAAGGATGTGGCGCTTGTCGCGGTCGCACACGCTGATGAACACCTTACCGCAGCTCGGATCGGGCAGCTTGTAGTCGATCGCCAGCTGCGTCTTGGCGTATGCCTCGGGATAACTCTTGGCGATGCCCATGACCTCGCCCGTCGACTTCATCTCGGGCCCCAGGATAACGTCGGCACCCGGGAAACGACCCCAGGGCATTACGGCTTCCTTCATGCAGAACCAGTCCAGCTGGCGCTCATCGCTCGGCAGGCCCAGGCTGGCGATGGAATCGCCCGCCATGATACGTGCCGCGCACTTGGCCAGCGGCACACCGGTGGCCTTGGAGATAAACGGCACGGTACGGCTGGCACGCGGGTTTGCCTCGATCACGTAGACGGTCTCGCCCTTGATGGCGTACTGCACGTTGACCAGGCCGCGGACTCCCAGCGCTATCGCGATGCGGCGCGTGGTCTCGCGGAGCTTCGCCTGCAGGCTCTCGCTAAAGCTAAACGGCGGGATGCAGGTCGCGGAGTCGCCAGAGTGAATGCCGGCCTCCTCGATATGCTCCAGGATACCGCCGATGTAGACCTCTTCACCATCGCACAGGGCGTCGACGTCGGACTCGATCGCGCCCTCCAGGAAGCGGTCCAGGTACACCGGGTAGTCGGGGCTAATGCGCGCAGCCTCGGCCATGTAATCGCGCAGATGCTCGGCATCGTAGGCGATCATCATGCCGCGGCCGCCCAGCACGTAGCTCGGACGCACCAGCAGCGGGTAGCCGATGTGCGCGGCCACGGCCTCGGCCTCCTCAAACGAGGTGGCCTGGCCCGCCGGCGGGTACATGATGCCCAGCTTGTCGAGCAGAGCGGCGAAGCGCTCGCGGTCCTCGGCAAAGTCGATGGCATCGGGCTTGGTGCCCATAATGTTCACGCCGCTCTCCTCGAGCATGCGCGCCAGCTTAAGCGGGGTCTGGCCGCCGAGCGTCACCACGACGCCGTCGGGTCGCTCAACATCGATGACATCCATGACGTCCTCGTAGGTGAGCGGCTCAAAGTACAAGCGGTCCGAGGTGTCGTAGTCGGTCGAGACGGTCTCGGGGTTGCAATTGACCATGATGGTCTCGAAGCCGCGGGCGGCCAGCGCGTAGCTCGCGTGCACGCAGCAGTAATCGAACTCGATACCCTGGCCAATGCGGTTGGGGCCGGCGCCCAGGATCATCGCCTTGGGCTTGTCCGCCGGCGTGGTCTCGTCGGGAGCCACGCACTTCTTGGCATCCGGCCTCGTGCGGTAGATGTTCTCGTACGTCTTGTAGTGGTACTCCGTGGCGCTCGAGAACTCGGCCGCGCAGGTATCGACCGTCTTCATGCTGGGAACCACGCCCAGACCCTTGCGATAGGCGCGCACAAAGCGCTCGTCCGAGCCGGTCAGCGCGGCAATCTCGGCGTCGCTCGTGCCGTACTGCTTGAGCAGGCGCATCGCGTCGGCGTCGATATCCTCCACACGCAGGCCGCGGATGCTCTCCTGGACCTGCACCATGTCGTTGATACGGTTGAGGTACCACGGATCGACACCGCAGATGGCATGGATGTGGGCGATGTCCCAGCCACGGCGCAGGGCCTCGACCACAAAGAAGATGCGGTGCTCGGTCGGGGTTGCCACGGCCTGAGCGAGCTCATCGTCGCTCAGCTTGTCGGCACCCTCCTTGCCACCGGCGCAGATGCCCTGGTGACCGTCCTCCAGTGAGCGCATGGCCTTGCCGAAGGCCTCCTCAAAGGTGCGACCGATCGCCATGATCTCGCCCACGGCCTTCATGCGCGTGGTGAGTGTGGGGTCGGTACCCTTGAACTTTTCGAAGGCAAAGCGCGGCACCTTGACCACGCAGTAGTCGATTGTGGGCTCAAAGCAGGCGGGCGTGGCCTTGGTGATGTCGTTGACGATTTCGTCGAGCGTGTAGCCCACGGCCAGACGTGCGGCGGCCTTGGCGATGGGGAAACCCGTGGCCTTGGAAGCCAGCGCGGACGAACGGCTCACGCGCGGGTTCATCTCGATGACGATGAGGCGGCCGGTCTGCGGATTCACGGCAAACTGCACGTTGGAGCCGCCGGTCTCGACGCCAATCTTCTCCAGAATGGCGAGCGAGGCCACGCGCATGCGCTGGTACTCAAGATCGGAGAGCGTCTGCGCCGGTGCCACGGTGATGGAGTCGCCGGTGTGCACGCCCATGGGGTCGAGGTTCTCGATGGAGCACACGATGATGCCGTTACCGGCGTGGTCACGCATGACCTCCATCTCGTACTCTTTCCAGCCCTCGATGGACTCCTCGACCAGCACCTCGTGGGCGGGCGAAAGCTCAAGGCCCTGGCTCACGATGGAGACGAGCTCCTCGTGGGTGTGCGCGATGCCGCCGCCGGCGCCGCCGAGGGTAAAGCTCGGGCGCAGCACGCAGGGGTAGCCCACGCGCTCGGCAATGGCCTCGGCGTCTTCCACGCTGTAGGCATAGCCGGAGCGCGCGACCTCCAGGCCGATCTCGGCCATGGCCTCGTTAAAGAGCTTGCGGTCCTCGCCGCGCTCGATAGCGGCCAGGTCACAACCGATCATCTCGACGCCGTACTTGTCCAGCGTGCCGTCCTTTGCCAGCTCAACGGCGGCGTTGAGGCCGGTCTGGCCGCCCAGCGTGGGCAGCAGCGCATCCGGATGCTCTTTCTTGATCACGCGCTCGATAAACTCGGCGGTGATGGGCTCGACATAGGTGCGGTCGGCAAGGCCCGGGTCGGTCATGATGGTCGCCGGGTTGGAGTTGACCAGGATGACCTCAAAGCCATCCTCCTTGAGCACCTTGCAGGCCTGGGCGCCGGAGTAATCGAACTCGCAGGCCTGGCCAATAACGATGGGGCCCGAACCAATAACGAGGATGCGCTTGATGTCAGTACGTTTCGGCATGTTAGTTCTCCTCGGTCTCGGTCGCGGCAGTCTCGGACTCAGCAAAGTTCCACCCCTGCAGGCGGTCCTTCGCGGTGTCGATGTCCAGGTAGTTCTCCTCGCCGTCCATGAGTCGCGTAAAGGCGGTAAAGAGGTAGTGGGCATCGGTGGGGCCGGGCGAGGCCTCGGGGTGGTACTGGACCGAGAAGCACGGGGCGTCGAGCAGCTGGATGCCCTCGGCGGTGCCGTCGTTGAGGTTCACATGCGTCAGGCGAATGCGGCCGAAGCGCTCGTTCATCACGACCGGCGCGATGCCGCGGCGCACCCAGGCGCGCAGATCGCCGTCGGCCGCATGCTCGGTCTCGCCGCCAGAAAGCTCGGGAATCAGCTTGCCCAGGCTGGGGAACAGCAGGCCAAAGCCGTGGTTTTGCGCGGTAATCTCCACGCGGCGGCTCACCAGGTTCATAACCGGCTGGTTGCCACCGCGGTGACCGAACTTAAGCTTTTCCATCTGGGCGCCGCAGGCCAGGCTGATCATCTGGTGACCCAGGCAAATGCCAAAGACCGGCACCTTGCCGATCAGTTGCTGCACCTGCTCGTAGGTCTCCACCACGGCATCGGGGTCGCCAGGACCGTTGGACAAAAAGACGCCATCGGGATTCATGTCGAGCACCTCACTCGCGGGCGTATCCCACGGCACGACAGTAAGGTCGCAGCCGGCGCGGACGAGGCCCTCCAGAATGCCGCGCTTGACGCCGCAGTCGTAGGCGACCACTTTGTGACGGGCAGGAGCGGCAACCGCAAGTGCAAAGTCATGCGTGGCAGGCAGGTCGGCGGCCACAAACTCGTGAGGCGCGGGGCAACTTACGGTCTTCACCAGGTTCTCGCCTACCAGCGTGGGCGCTGCGGCCAGACGCTCGGCAAGCTCGTCGACGTCGAAGATCTCGGTCGAGATAATGCCCATCTTGGAACCATTGTCGCGCAGATGGCGCACCAGAGCGCGGGTGTCGACACCCTCGATAGCGACGATGCCGTGGGCGCGCAGGTACTCCGGCACGCTGACGGCCGAGCGCCAGTTAGAAGGCGTGGCGCACATATCGCGAACGATCATGCCGCGCATAGCCGGAGCGCTCGCAGGGCGCACGTCGTCGCCGGGGAAGGCCGACTGGACGTCGGTCTCGTCGATACCGTAGTTGCCGATCTGCGGATAGGTCATGGTTACGATTTGGCCGGCATAACTCGGGTCGGTCATGACCTCAAAGTAGCCCTCGAGCGAGGTGTTGAAGCAGACTTCGCCGGTCGCGGTGCCCGCGGCGCCGCATGCACGTCCATAAAAAATGGTCCCATCCTCAAGATACAGGATGCAGGGACCGCAGGTGCCCTTGCTGGTTTTGGCCAGCATACGCTGGCAAAGCTCGCTGGGCGCGAAGGTGCGGGCGGCAGCGCCCGCGGTATGGTTGTTCGCCATAATTCTCCTTCCCGGTCTCACAGGACCGGCTTAAAGGTGTGTAGTTAGGCCTCGCGGTATTGTAACCGCAAGCATGCTCTATGGCGTTAATTTCATCGAAATGTTTACGAAATGATAATTATGACTTTCTATGCATAATGTTTTTTAATCCCCGTCCCGGAAAAATCATCCCGCGGGGCTTGTGGCTCACGCGGGATGATGGCGTCTTATTTTTTCTTGTCCTGCTCCAGCAGTTCGGACGGTGTGCGATCGGGCTTGCCGCCACGGAAAATCTCGCGGCCATGCAAACGATGCTCCAGATCGCGCTCGGCTTTTTCCTCGTCAATCTTGGTCTGGCTCACCACCGGGTCCTCAATCAACGACGACACCGAGTTCACCTGCTTCTGAATGCGCTCGGCGATGGTGTCATCCATACTCACGATGCGCATCTTCCAGTCGATACTCGTGGCGTTGGATGAGCTCTTGGTCCACACGAACGTCAAAATGGCGCTCTGGTGGCCGCGCGCGGGGAACATGCCAAAGAAGGAATCGTGCTGAATGTTGCTATCCTCGTCGATATAGGCGTGAACGTTATACACCACGCGGTCGATCTTATCGTTGAGCAACGCGTTGGTCGCAAGCGCAGCGGCCTGAATCTGCCCGTTGGACAGCAGCTCGAGCTCGTTGGCAGACGATGTGTCCAACACCGTCACCTCGACCGTGCCCGTGCGTTCATCGGCTTCATCGACGGTAAAGTCGAGCGGGAACTGCGTAAAGCCGTTGCCCCATTCAAGTCCACCCTTCAGCGCCGTCGAAACGGTATCGACCGAAACGCTCTCGGACAGGTTGGCGGTGTTCAGACGACGCATCACGCCGTAGCCAATCTGCATGCCCACGATCAGCACCAAAATACCGATGACCACGGCCATCGCGGTCTTCGTAATGGTATGGCTCACCTGCGAGCCCGAAGGATCGTCCTCGGACAGCGGGTCGATATGTTTTGCCTGGCTCGCGCGGTCCTCACTGCGCAGCTGCGCTAGCGCCGCTTTGTCACCGCGCTTGGACGCAGCCTCCTTCTCACGCATGCGCTCGGTTCGCTTTTTGGCAAGCGTGGGATCCAAGACGCCGGATGCATCGATTTCGGAGAATAACTCCGTCACTTCTTCCGGAGTCAAAGGGTTCTTGTCAGCCATAAACTTCCTGTCATATCAATCAGTCGAGCTCGTGCGCACGCGCACCTTCGAACTGCATTCGATAGTAACGGGCATAGGTGCCGCCACGGGCGAGAAGCTCCTCGTGCGTGCCACGCTCCACAACGCGACCATGCTCAACGGTCGCAATCTCATCGGCGTGCTTAATGGTCGAAAGACGGTGGGCAATGATAATCGTGGTGCGGCCGCGTGCCAGCTCTTCGAGCGACTCCTGCACCGCCTCCTCGCTCTCGTTATCCAAAGCACTCGTCGCCTCGTCCAAAATCAGGATCTTGGGGTTCTTGAGAAACACACGCGCGATGGCAACGCGCTGCTTCTGCCCGCCCGAAAGACGGCTGCCGCGCTCGCCCACGACCGTGTCATAGCCCTGTGGAAGCGACTCGATAAAGGTATCGATATTGGCGCGACGGGCCGCCTCAGCGATCTCTTCTGCCGTAGCACCCGGCTTGCCGTAGGCGATGTTCTCGCCAATCGTACCGTCAAACAGGTAGACATCCTGCTGCACCAGGCCGATGGCACGGCGCAGGCTATGCTGCGTCACGTCACGCACGTCCTGGCCGTCGATGCTAATGGATCCGGCAGCCACGTCATAAAAGCGCGGCAGCAGCGAACAGGTCGTGGACTTGCCGCCGCCCGAGGGGCCAACCAGCGCGATGGTCTGCCCGGGCTTGATAGACAGGTCCATATGGTCGATAACGGGACGCTCGTCGGCATCGCCCTCGCCCAGCTCAACGTCCTCGTAGTTAAAGCACACGTCGTGATACTCCACGGCGCCGGCAGTCACCTGCAGATCAGTGGCGCCCGGCTTGTCCTGGATATCCGGCGCGGTCGAGAGCACCTCGTCCATACGCTTAAAGCCGGCGATAGCCTTCTGATACGTTTCGGCCGAATTGACGAGCGTCTCAAGCGGCGTGCAGAACAGCGCAATATAGAGTGCAAAGGTCGCCATATCGACCGCCTGCAGCTGTCCCTGGGCGACCAGCCAGCCGCCCAGCAGCACTACGATCACATAGAGCACACCCGAGAGCAGGCCATACGTCGCGGTATAGACGCCCATGGCGTGATACATGTTCTCCTTGGACAAAAGGTAGCGGTCGTTAGAGGCACGGAACTTGGCACGCTCGGTCTCCTCATTGGCAAAACTCTTGACCACGCGCATGCCCGCCAGCGAATCCTGCAGCTGCGCATTGATGCCGCTGATCTTTTTGCGGTTGTCGCTAAAGACCTCGCGCATGCGCATGTTCTGCCAAAACATGACGACCGCAAACGCCGCCGTCACCACGGCCATGGCGAGTGCCAGCACCGGAGCGATGGTAAAGAGAATCACAAACGAGCCGATAATCTCGATGCCGCAGATGATGATCCACTCGGGCACGTGGTGCGCCGCCTCGCAGATATCGAACAGGTCGTTGACCACGCGGCTCATCATGTCGCCCGAGCTGTTGCGGTCGAAGTACGCAAAGCTAAAGCGCTCATACTGGTCGAACAGGTCCTCGCGCATCTTGGACTCCATGCGCGCGCCCATCACGTGACCCCAATAGCTCACAAAGTAGCGGCAGGCACAGCGGACGGCATACATCAGCACCAAGCCCACCGCGATCATGCCGAGCGCCTGCATAATGGCAGCCTGACCCTGAGTAAACAGCCCACCGGTCAAATTGCGCAGGATAATGGGGAACGCCAGGTCAATGGCAGCAAGCACCAGAGCACAAACAGTATCAGCAACAAAAAGCCCCATCTGGGGCTCGTAATACGAAAGAAACCTCTTAAACATGCAGTCCTCGGAGAGAAATTAATGGTGTGAGAAATCCGGTTGAACCGGTCGGGCTGAAAACAAAGCATCCCAACAAGCATAACGCCGATGTTCTGGCAGCGTCAGCGAAAACGTCCCTAAGCGAGCAAGGTGCCTTGAAAGAGGAGTGACGCGTACTTCGGTACGCGAGCGACGATTGAAAGGCAGATTGCCGCTTAGGGGCGTTTGCAGCGTCGACTCGTTACGCGGTTTGGTAAAACCGCGTAACCTAGAGCTCAGTTCCGCCCAGCCTGTGTGCGATGCTGTCGCAGGCAAGCGCGCCCACGACGGTCTTGGCGTCTTCGATCTTGCCGTCGAGCACGGCGTCGATCAGCTCGTGTAGCGGCACCAGGTCAACGTTGACAAACTCGTCATCATCGGGGTTGGGCGCATCAAACTCGAGCTTGGTAGCCAAGTAGATGTGGATGATCTCATCGCAAAAACCGCAAGACGTGACAATCGACGTCAAAAAGCGAATGCGACCGGCCCTAAAGCCCGTCTCCTCGTGCAGTTCGCGCTTAGCGCAATCGAGCGGATCCTCGCCCGGGTCGAGCTTGCCGGCGGGAATCTCGACCGTCACGCGGTCGATGGCGGTGCGGTACTGACGCACCAGTACGATCTTGCCGCTCTCGGTCAGTGCCACAACGGCCGCCGCACCCGGATGGCGAACGATATCGCGGGCGCTGCGGTGACCGTTGGGCAGCTCAACCTCAAGACGGTGGACATCGAGGATCTTGCCCTTCCAGGCGCACTCCTCCGAAAGAATCTTCTCGTGCAGCTCGGCATCGTGCGGATCGTCGTCGCCCAGCACCAGCACCGGCTCATCAACGACCTCGCCACCGGGCTCGCCCTCGGCGTGCCCATACGTGCGACCGTCCTGCTCGACGATCTGCGCGTCCACGAGCTCTTCGTTCTTCTCGTCCATCCGTCTCATTCCTCTCGGATTTTAGGCATCCCAGGCGTCGCGGCCGCGCAGCGCGCGCAGGCCAATGTCATGACGCAGGGTCTTGCCCTCAAAATCAATCTTCTCGCAGGCCTCGTAGGCAAGGTTGCGAGCGTTCTCGAACGTGTCGCCCAGGGCGGTCACGGCAAGCACGCGGCCGCCGTTGGTCACGAGCTGGCCGTCCACCACGGCAGTGCCCGCGTGGTACACGGTCACGTTCTCCATGGCCTCGGCATCCTCAATACCGGTGATGACTTTGCCCTTCTCATAGCTGCCGGGATAGCCCGCGCTCGTCAGGACAACGGCCACGGCCCACTCGTCGCGCCAGTCGAGTTCAATCTGGTCGAGCTCGCAGTTAGCACAAGCCAGCATGACCTCGACCAGGTCGTTCTTAAGGCGCGGAAGCACGACCTGCGTCTCGGGGTCGCCAAAGCGGGCGTTGAACTCCAGCACCTTGGGGCCGGCGGGGGTGAGCATAAAGCCGCCATACAGGCAGCCGCGGTAGTCGATACCCTCGGCGGCGAGCTCGGCCACGGTCTGCTCCATGACCTCCACCATGGTGGCGTGCTCCTCGTCAGTCACGATGGGCACCGGGCTGTAGACGCCCATGCCGCCGGTGTTGGGACCAAGGTCGCCCTCGAGCGCGCGCTTGTGGTCCTGCGAAGTGGTCATGGGGCGCACGGTCTTGCCGTCGGTGAAGGCCAGCAGCGAGCACTCGGGGCCAACGAGCATCTCCTCGATGACCACGGTGTTGCCGGCGTCACCAAAGACGCCACCAAAGCACTCGCGCACGGCCTCCTCGGCCTGCGCAAGCTCGGTCGCCACGATAACGCCCTTACCCGCGGCCAGGCCATCGGCCTTCACGACCAGCGGAGCACCCTGCTCGCGCACATAGGCAAGAGCAGAAGCCTCATCGGTAAACGAGCCATAGGCAGCCGTCGGAATGCCCGCGCGCTCCATGAGCTGCTTGGAGAACAGCTTGGAGCCCTCCATCTGGGCGCCCTCGGCACCCGGGCCAAAGCACGGGATACCTGCCGCGCGCACGGCGTCGGCCACACCCGCCACGAGCGGGGCCTCGGGGCCAATCACCACGAGTCCGCATCCGTGGCTCTGCGCAAACGCCGCCACGGCCGCAGGATCGCAATCGTCGAGAACAACGTTCTCGCCACAGCTCGCGGTGCCGCCGTTACCCGGCGCGATGTAGAGCTTGCCGGCGCGCGGTGATGCTGCGAGCTTCGCTGCCAAAGCGTGCTCACGGCCGCCGCTGCCCAACAACAGGATGTCGATGGTTTGAGTGTCCGCCTTCAAGGGTGCCTCCTCTATGGATGAACGGCCCGCTCCGCGCGAGCCCTTTGCAAGCAAATATACCCCTCGGCCGCCCGCTTGGGCTGCAAAGGGGTATATCGCAATAACCGAATAGTCCCGATTACTTCCAGAATCGGTTGATGATCTGCTCGCGACCGGCGCCGACGCCAATAAACGTCACGCGGGTGTGTGCCAGATCCTCGATAAACGCCACATAGTCCTGAGCCTCCTGCGGCAGCTCGTCAAAGCTGCGGCAACCGGTGATGTCGCACTTCCAGCCGGGGAGCTCCTCATAGATGGGCTTGGCGTTCTCGAAGCGCACCTGATGCTCGGGCACGCTGGTGTAGCGCTCGCCGTCGACGTCGTAGGCAACGCACACCTTGATGGTGTCGAAGGCCGAAAGCACGTCGAGCTTGGTCAGGGCGATATCGGTGAGGCCGTTGACGCGCGAGGCGTAGTTGGCGATGGGGCCATCGAACCAACCGCAGCGACGACGGCGACCGGTAGTCACGCCGTACTCATAGCCCTCCTCGGTCAGCGTGTGGCCGGCCTCGGACTCGTAGGAAAGCTCGGTGGGCATGGGACCCGAACCGACGCGGGTGATATAGGCCTTCATGACACCCAGCACGCGGTCGACGTTCTTCATGCCCACGCCAGAACCGGTGATGGCACCGCCGGCGGTGCAGTTGGAGGACGTCACGTACGGATAGGTGCCGTGGTCGATGTCGAGCAGCGTCGCCTGGGCGCCCTCAAACAGCAGGTCCTTGCCCTCGTCGATCATGTTGTTGAGCAGCAGGCTCGTCTCGGTGATGTAGGGGCGCAGGCGCTCGGCCATGGGCAGGTACTCATCGCAGATCTGGTCCACGGTGTAGGTGGGCAGGTTATAGATAAGCTCGAGCTCGGGGTTCACGCGGGCGAGAGCGGTCTCCAGCTTGTCGCGGAACAGTGCCTCGTCCAGCATGTCCTGCATGCGCAGGCCAATGCGGGCCATCTTGTCCTGATAGCACGGACCGATGCCGCGCTTGGTGGTACCGATGTTCTTCTTGCCGAGCTTCTGCTCAAAGGCGCCATCCAGATCGATGTGGTACGGCATGATGACATGCGCGTTGCCACTAATCTTGAGGTTCTTGGTGGTGATGCCGTCGGCCTCGAACATGTCGATCTCCTCAAGGACAACCTTGGGGTTGACGACGCAGCCGTTACCGATCACCGACACGTGGTCAGAATACATGATGCCGGAGGGCACCTGGTGCAGGCCGTACTTCTTGCCGTTGACGACGATGGTGTGACCGGCGTTGTTGCCGCCCGAGTAGCGCACGACGGCATCGAAGTCGCCGGCGACCAGGTCGCAAATCTTACCCTTGCCCTCATCGCCCCACTGGGCACCGACCAAAACGGTTGACGGCATGTTTACTCCTTACATTCATGGACTGTCTACGCGCCACGCCGGCACGCAGAAGCACAAAACATTCCCAGTATACCCATGCAACGGGCGCCTGTCCTACTCCTCGGCATGTGCCCCATCAAGCTCATAGAACTTGGTGGATGCCGGCAGGAACATCAGGTCGACGTCGCCGATCGGGCCCGAACGGTTCTTGGCCACGACGATACGCGTAACGTCCTCGTCGGGTCGATCGTCGCGCGAGGCCTCGGCCTCGTCGGCGGAGCGGTCCAAGAACATAACGATATCGGCGTCCTGCTCGATGGAGCCCGATTCACGAAGGTCGGAAAGTTGCGGGCGCTTGCCGGTACGGGATTCGACCTGACGCGAGAGCTGCGACAGCGCGATGAGCGGGATCTTGAGCTCCTTGGCCATGATCTTCAGGCCACGCGACATCTCCGAAACCTCGACGGTACGGCTCTCGGAGCGGCGTCCCGGCGGAGGACTCACCAGCTGCAGGTAGTCCAGGATGATGATTGCCTTCTCCTTGTTATGGAGCATGCGGCGGCTCTTGGCGCGAATCTCGGTCACTGTGGTGCCGGGCGTATCGTCAATCAGAATATCGAGCTTGGACAAGGTCTGCGTGGCCTCGTTGATATTGTCCCACTGCTCGGGGCTAATGCGGCCCATGCGGAAGTCACTGATCGAGATCATGGCGTAGGCGCAAATCAGGCGCTGGGCAATTTCCTTGCCCGACATCTCCAGCGAGAAGAAGCCGACGGTATAACCAGCAGCGGCAGCGTTAAGTGCCAGGTTCAGAGCGAACGACGTCTTACCTACAGCAGGACGGGCGCCGATGATGATGAGCTGGCCCTCGCGGAAGCCCATGAGCATGCGGTCGAGCGACGGAAAGCCAGTGGGCACGCCCGCGGCCTGGCCACCGGCCTGGCACACTTCCTCGGCCTCGTTATAGGCCTCGACCATAAACTCGGTCAGCGTCTTGTAGCTCGACTTGACCTCGCGCGCCGTAACCTTGAGTAGCTTGCTCTCGGCCAGCTCGACAACCTCTTTGGTGTCGGTGGGGGCGTTATATGCCAGCGCGTTGATCTCGTTGGTGGCGCCGATCAGCTCACGCAGCATCGAATCACGGCGAACGATGGCGGCATGGTGCTGCCAGTTGACGAGCGACAGGGTCTGACCCATCAACTCCAAAATGTACGCTTCGCCGCCCACGGCATCGAGCTTGTTGATGCTTCGTAGGTAATCGATCAGCGAGATGGAGTCGATGGGAATGCGGCTGTTGTACATATCGACCATCGCGGTATAGATGGTCTTATGAATGGGCCGGTAGAAGTCATCGGGCTGCAGCTCGACCTGGGCTTCTTCGACCACCTCGGGCGATAGCAGCATAGCGGCCAGTACATTGGCCTCTGCATCTTGGTTTTGGGGAAGACCCAACTTTGAGCCGCGGTCCTCAACCGTCAGCCCGGTCTCCCTATCGTCATATGCCATGAGCATCCTCATTCATATCGCTTGCGAGCATCCATAGTATCAGCCACGATCCCAAAACGCGCCGCGCGCCGCCAATCATCACCGAACCAAACGGATGAACGGTCCTGTATATAAGACTTCGACGCAACGTTCACCATGACACTCACTCAGCGCAAAAAACAAAAGGGCACCCTGGTTTCCCAGAGCGCCCTTCTTAGAACAAGATTGTTGCGTTGCAGCAAATGCTACTCGGCAGCAGCCTCAGTCTCGACCTCGGCGGTCTCGGCCTCGGCGACCTCAGCGGCCTCCTCGACCTCAGCCTCGGCAGCGAGCTCCTCGGCAGTAACGCCGACGAGAACGACAACCTCGGCCTTGATCTCGCGGTACAGCGAGATGGCAACGGTGTGGGCACCGGCAACCTTGATGGGCTTACCGAGCTCGACGCGCTTGCGGTCGATGTCCATACCGAGCTGAGCCTTGATGGCGTCAGCGATCATAGCGGCGGTAACGGAGCCAAAGAGGATGCCCTCGTCGCCGACCTTGACGTCAACGGTGACCGTCTTGCCCTCGAAGGCAGCCTTGGTCTCGTTGGCGGTAGCCAGACGGACGGCCTCGCGCTTGGCGATGTTGTTGCGACGCTCGTCAAGCTGCTTGAGGTTGCCCTTGGTGGCGGCAACAGCGAGCTTCTTGGGGAACAGGAAGTTCTCAGCGTAACCCTGAGCGACCTCTACGACGTCACCCTCGCCGCCCTTGCCCTTGATCTCATCGAGAAGAATAACCTTCATGATGCGTCTCCCTTCTTAGCCGCGGTCGCGGTTGCCACGAGAGGAAACCACGGGGACGGTGTACGGCAGGAGAGCCATCTCGCGGGCGCGCTTGATGGCGTTGGCGATGTCATGCTGATGCTGCGTGCAAGCGCCAGTGACGCGACGGGGCTTGATCTTGCCACGGTCGGTCATGTACTTACGGAGAAGCTGAGTGTCCTTATAGTCGATGAACTCAGTGTTCTCCTTGCAGAACTGGCAGTACTTACGACGCGGCTGACGTGCAGAAAAATCATTAGCCATGTCAAAATACCTTTCATTTGGCAACTTCGGCGAACCAAAGTCGCCTCTCACTCAAAAATAGGTGAACACCCCTTAGAACGGGATGTCCTCATCGTAGACGTCGACCGCAGGCGGCGTAGCCACCGGCGCGGCGGGACGTGCTGCGGGCGCGGGAGCTGCGGGGGCGTAACCGCCCTGATCGTAGCCACCCTGGCCACCACGGGAGCTCATAAACTCGATCTCATCGACGATGACCTCAAGCTTGCTCCGGCGCTGGCCGTCGCGCTCCCAAGAGCTGTAGCGCAGCTTGCCCTCGATCGCGACCTTGTTTCCCTTTGCCAGGAAACGGCTCACGGCCTCGGCGCGGGTGCCGAACATAGTGCAGTCGACAAAGTTGGGATAGTCCTCCCACTCGCCAGTCTGCGCGTTGCGGCGACGATCGTTCACGGCGACGCCAAAAGACAGAACCTGGGTTCCGCCGGCGGTGGCGCGCAGCTCGGGATCGCGGGTGAGGTTACCGGTGATGTTCACTCGATTGATGCTCATAACTCACTACTTCCTCTTGGGGCACAAGCCCAGTCCAAAACGACAGTCTTACTCCTGGTCGTCGCGACGGACGATCATGTGGCGGACCACAGCGTCGGTGATGCGCAGGACGCGATCAAGCTCGGCGATCTGGGTAGGATCTGCGTGGAAGTTGATGAGGGTGTAGTCACCATCGGTGAGGTCGTTGATCTCGTAGGCGAGCTTGCGCTTGCCCCACTCGTCAACGGAGTCGACCTTGCCAGCGCCCTCAGCGATCGTGGTATCGATACGCTTCATAACAGCGAGACGAGTCTCGGGGTCGAGCGACGGGTCAACAAAGAACAGCAGTTCATAAGCCTTCATATTGTCACCTCCTCTGGGCAAATGTGGCTTCAGGTCGTGAAGGTGCGCCTGAAGCAGGAAAAGACTTGGTAATAATATCTTTCAACCTCCCAAGCCGCAAGAATATGCAGCTACAACCTCATGACCTCCACATATGCCCATGCTCGCACGACGTTTCATGCGCATTCCAACCAAATGCTGTCCAAAAGCTTGACGAATCTGTGGACAAGATACGGTGCCGCTAGGACAAGCTGAGCCAAGCCGCAGGCCAACGGGCACAAGGCTGTGGTCGCAAAATGCATACCAGTGGTCTAATTGATCGCCAAAAAGATTTTAAATTCGTTTGCTCGTGGTCTATAAAGTCCTTTTTTGAGCAATTCGCTTAGCATGATTTTGCTGGTCAGGCTGCATGTGCCGCGCGTTTTAGGCACAGCGCGAGACACTGTGGATCAAAAAATGCTAAGTTTTCGGCTTGCACCTTGCGATTCCTCGTGTATACTAACTTTCGCATTTAACGGAGAGTTGTCCGAGTGGCCGAAGGAGCACGATTGGAAATCGTGTAGGCGTCAAAAGCGTCTCCAGGGTTCAAATCCCTGACTCTCCGCCAGTTAATTCCAAAGCAGGCCTTCGAGCCTGCTTTGTTTTTACCCCACGCGGAGGGGTGGCAGAGTGGTTGAATGCGGCGGTCTCGAAAACCGTTTGGCCTGTATAAGGTCACGAGGGTTCGAATCCCTCCTCCTCCGCCATTTAGATTGAGAAAGCTCCCTAGAATGGGAGCTTTTTTGTTATCGAAATACATCTCGATCCCGCGCTTCCCCAAACGTGTACGTCAGCCTCCAAAAACGACATTTTTCGACATCTTTGGAGGCTGACGTACACGTTTGGATTGAGCTCACGGGAGTGGCGCTATTCGGAAGGTGCCTCCTCGTCTCGTATGCTTTTCCAGTTGCGGATAAGTGCCTTGCGCAGTTCATTTTGCTTTCGTTGGTACTCGGTATCGGTACATCGAGGCATGCCGAGTGCTTCGCGAATGTTGTTCATGGCGCGGTGAAAGGCGAGCTGGCTGCCGAACTGAGCCGAAGTGAGCGTAACGATTCGATATCCCATTTGGGAGAGAACGGCCTCTCGCTCCGCATCTGCTCCCTTGCGCTCGAGCTCATCGTGAAAACCGCCCTTATATTCGATACCGAGCTCCCTGCGCTTATAGGTCACGAGCGCATCGATTTTGAGTGTTCGAGCTTTGGCGCAATGCCAGAGACGTTGAGGGATCTCGAGCGGTTTGTTGAGTTCGATACCTCGGATGCCAACGCCGCCTTCGCTTGTTGGGAGCGAGAGGGCGATTGCCGAAGCGGTCTCCATAGGCGAGGCCGAGTGATCGTAGATGTGCCTGAGCGCGAGCCGTGCACGTGTGGCACCGGGTTTGCCGGGGTGCCGATCGAGCAGTTCGGTTATTTCATCCTTGGAGGTGGTGGCTGGTTGCTCGGTATAAGGGTCGGCGGGATTGAGCCTCATGCGATAATCGGCGCAAACTTCATAGCCATATTCGAGATATTCGATCCTATCCATCCACTCGGCAGCGAGCACGAAGGCGAAGGCTTCGTCGGTGATGAAGATTCCGGGCGTCAACTCGTTAATATGCTCGTAGGGAAGATTTTGTCCAAGAATGTGGCAAACGACGCCTTTGGTACGAATTCGCTCGAATTCGAATACAACCGCGATATCGATAGTCTTAAGCATATCGGACGGAATGCCGCAGTCGGTAAGGGCCTGTCGTATGCGCGCAACACGTTGCTGGGTGGAGATGCCTTGTGCGCCTATCTGGTAGTCGTGCCGCGCAAGAGACTGAACCAAATTCTGGGGTGCATGATGGACAAGCCATGCGGTTTTATGCGAAATGAGAACAGGGGTATCCATTGAGGGCCTCTCGCTCTGAGCCGGTATCCAACTCTTATGTCCGTTGAAGTGGGGAAATATACCGGATGTGAGTAAATCAACTCACTCATGCTGTGAGCTCAATCCAAACATGTACGTCAGCCTCCAAAGATGTCGGAAAATGTCGTTTTTGGAGGCTGACGTACATGTTTTGGACCCTTGGCATTCCAGTAACGCCACGCCCGCATCCAGTCCCGACCGTTTGCCGAGCAATAGGATCGCAATCGGCGCCGAACATGTACTATGTACGGGCATTGTCTAAACCCACAATCCAAAGGACCCCATCTTGCCCGTCGTCGCCGCTATGACCGTTACCCCACATGCCTCGGATGCCATGGTCGCTATTCCGTTTTGGCTCGAGATGTTCGCTGTTGTCGCTGCATCGATCTCGGGTGTGCTGGTTGCGCGTGAGCACAAGCTCGACCTGGTGGGCGCGGTCGCGCTCGCGGTGGTCTGCGGTCTGGGCGGCGGTCTCTTGCGCGACATGACGCTGCAGGTGGGCAACGTCTACATCCTCAACCAGCCGATGGCACTCCCGCTTTCCATTGCCACGGCGGCCATCATCTATATTTTCCCGGCAATCGTCGACAAGCCCGAAAAACTCATCCCCTTGCTCGACATCATCTCGGTCGGCATCTACGCCGCCACTGGAGCAGACAAGGCGCTGGTCTACGGCTTTGCGCCGGCGGTGTGCATCATGATGGGCTTTTTTACCGCAGTAGGCGGCGGCATGCTGCGCGACGGCTTTATGGGCGTGGTTCCGGGCATTTTCCAACGTACTAACTTTTATGCCATCGCCGCCATCGCCGGATCGACAAGCTATGTGTGTCTCGTTATGAGCGGCATCATGAGCAATGTCGCCGCGCTGGTCGTATGCGTTGTCGTGACCATGGGACTGCGCTGGCTCTCGCTGCGCTTTGACATCAAAAGCCCCACCGAAGAAGACATCGCGCGCTTTTTGCACCGTAAAAAGTAGGCAGCACGACACAACCCCTCGAAATGCAACCGAGAGGTTCTTTTAGAGCGCCCGCGCGTTGGGTACCCTGTTAGATGCATATCGAGCATCTGACGAAGGATTCACTATGCCCTGTAATCAATTCCCGTTGACCCAGCGCCGTAAAGCATGGGGCCGCATCACCATCCTGTTCGCGCTCATCGCGCTGGCGATCACCGTGCTTCCCACGGCGTCGTTCGCCGGCACGGACACCGCAGGCAACGTACTTGCGACCGACAATGACGCCAATCCGTCCGGCGTCGATGGTGACCTGTACTGGGCCGGCCAGGCCCTCAACTTGGACGATGCGTCCATTGACCGTGATGTCATCGCCGCGGGCGATACCCTCTCGATCCGCGACTGCACGGTTGGCGGCGCCGTCCGTCTGGCGGCACGCACCATCGACATCGCCAAGACCACGGTTGATGGCAGCGTCACGGTGGCCGGCCAGCACGTTGTGCTCAACACCGGTAGCACCGCCAACTGTTTTTACGCGATGGGCGAGACGGTTGCCCTGCGAGGCTCCACCAAGTCGGCAGCGCTGGCAGGCGATACGGTGACCATCGATGGCACCGTCGAGGGCGATGTCGAGGTTTGGGCCGACAAGCTCATCCTGGGCAAGAACGCCCATATCACCGGCACCGTGAACGCGCACGTCTCCGAGGACCCTGAGCGCGCCGCGGGAGCCGAGGTAGGCGCACTTAAGATCGACCGCACCGAGAACGAAGATACTTCCACCGTTAACGATGTCATCGGCGGCATCGTCGCCTCGGCGCTCTCGACTTGCTTTGTCGCCCTGCTGCTCGAGCTCGTCTTTCCGCGTGCGACCGCCAGTGCCGCCGGCATGCTTCACCAGCGCCCCACGCCCCTGTGGGTGAGCGGTCTTCTGGGTACGATTGCTGTCGTCCCCGCCGTCCTGCTGCTGATTATCTCTATCGCTGGCCTGTCGCTTGCCGGAACCCTCCTGTGCGGCGTTATCGGCATCGCGTTGGTGTCGAGTGCCTTTGCGGGGTGTGCGATCGCCCGCATGGTCGGACACAGCCAGAACCGTTACGCCATGGCGGCCGTAGGTGGCATCGCCGCGGGCGCGCTTACGGCAATCCCCCTCGTAGGCGACTTCATCAGCGGCGTGGCCTTCGTCTTTACACTCGGCTACATCATCCAAATCATCTGGCGCAACGCCCACCTCAAACCGCAGCAGCCGGCTAACACGCCAGAACTCCCCACCGCTTAGCCGCCAACCAACATAAAGGGGCCAGGCACCTTTATGGTGGCGCAGACCAGCTCAATCCTCTTGCACAAAAAAGGGCGCCGACCATTGCGGTCGACGCCCTTTCTCGTTAGACGTTATAAAACCCAGCGCTTATTTGTTGACCTGGCCGGCGCGGACGGCAGCCTTCTTGCGGTCGGTGGCGTTGAGCAGACGCTTGCGCAGGCGGATGTTCTTGGGAGTGATCTCCACCAGCTCGTCGTCGGCGATGTACTCCAGTGCCTCTTCCAGAGAGAAGGTGCGAGGCGGCACCAGCTGGACGGAAATATCGGAGGTCGAGGAACGCTGGTTGCCCAGGTTCTTGGTGCGGGCGATATTGACGACCATGTCGCCAGCTTTGCTGCGCTCGCCCACGATCATGCCCTCGTAGCACTCGGTGCCCGGCTCAACAAACAGCTGGCCACGCTCCTGCAGCGTACCCAGAGCGTAGGCAACGGCCTTCTCGGTGGTCATGGAAATCATGGCGCCGTTCTGGCGGTTGCCGATCTCGCCGGCATAAGGACCATACTCCAGGAAGGTGTGGTAGAACACGCCCTCGCCGTGGGTAACGTTCATGATGCGGTTCTTAAGACCCATGATGCCGCGGGTCGGGATCTTAAACTCGAGGTGCGTCACGATGCCCGAGGTATCCATGCTCGTCATGATGCCGCCGGAGGTACCGAAGACCTCAACAACCTTGCCCGAGTACTCGTCAGGGCACTCGACGACGGCCTGCTCGACAGGCTCCATCTTGTTGCCGTTCTCGTCCTTCTTAAACAGAACGCGGGGACGGCCGACCTGGAACTCAAAGCCCTCGCGGCGCATGGACTCCATCAGAACGGACAGGTGCAGAATGCCGCGGCCCGAGACCTCAACGCCGCTCTTATCCTCGAGCTCCTCGATCTTCATGGTCACGTTGTTCTCGGCCTCGTTGAACAGGCGCTCCTTGAGCTGACGGGCGCCCACGATGTCGCCATCGCGGCCGACGAGCGGGGAGGTCGAAGCCTCAAAGACGATGGACAGGGTCGGCGGGTCGATCTCGATGGGCTCGAGCTCGACGGGGTTCTCAGGATCGGTGTAGACATCGCCGATATCGGTGCGGTCAATACCCACGACGGCAGCGATATCGCCGGCGCCGACTTCCTGGCACTCGGTACGGCCCAGGTAGTCGAAGGTAAAGAGCTGCTTGACGGTGGCGGTGGCGCTGGAGCCGTCGTTCTTCACAACCAGAATCTGGTCGCCCTGATGGATGGTGCCGGAGTACACGCGACCGATGCCGATGCGGCCAACGAAGTTGGAGTGGTCGATGGTCACGCACTGCATAGCCAGCGGGGCGTTCTCGTCAACCTCGGGCGCGGGCATGTCGTCGATGATCATATCGAGCAGCGGGTACATGTCCATATTGCCGTCGTTGGGGTCAAGGCGGGCAAAGCCATTCATGGCGCTGGCGTAGACCACGTGCTCCATGGCGAACTCAAGCTGGTCGTCGGTGGCGCCCAGGTCGGCCATGAGGTCCAGGCAGTCGTTGTAGGCCTTCTCGGGGTTAGCACCCGGACGGTCGATCTTGTTGATGACGATCATGATCTTAAGGCCGGTGTCGATAGCGTGGCGCAGCACGAAGCGGGTCTGGGGCATGGGGCCCTCAAAGGCGTCCACCAGCAGCAGGGCGCCGTCGGCCATACGCAGCACGCGCTCGACCTCGCCGCCGAAGTCGGCGTGGCCCGGGGTGTCGATGACGTTGATCTTGACGTCCTTGTACTCGATAGAGATGTTCTTGGCGAGAATCGTAATGCCGCGCTCGCGCTCCTGGTCGTTGGAATCCAGGACGCGGTCCTCGACCTGCTGGTTGGCACGGAAGGCGTCCGTGGCACGCAGGAGCTTGTCGACCATCGTCGTCTTGCCGTGGTCGACGTGAGCGATGATGGCGATGTTCCTCAGATTGTCTACGCGCATGTAGTTCCCCTATCTTCTATCTATATACAACCGGCACGCGTATGCGACCCACCCAGCAATGCAACGCTCGGCGGGAATATTGAGCCTTTTACCGAAAACTCGTTTATTTTAGCGATTTTAGATGAGAGGGGTTTCCTCACCTGCAGGTTCAGGGTCGCTCCACATAAAACCATCGCCGGCGCCCATGCCCTCATACAGCACATATGCCGAAAAACCGCTCTCGAGCGTGGTTTCGAAGAAGCTCACGAGCAGAGCATCGTGATAGCCGCCGTCAACCTCGACGCAGCCGGTGTAGCCGATGGCATATCGGGCGATACGGCCCAGGCCCTCGTCCTTAAGACCCATCTTGTGTTCGGAGATAAAGTTGGTGGCCGCCTCGAGGCACGCCTCTTCGCCGTCCTCGTCGAGCGCCGCCAGATATCGGTTGGAAGCAGCGTCCTCAATCGCCACAACTACGCCCGGATTCTCGCCGGCGGCAAGGTCGTCCAAGAACGCACCAATCAGGTCACACACCATGGCGTCGAGCTCGGCGGAGACGTTACCGGCGTCCTGCATATCCTGTGCCATCTTTAGACCTTCCCATCGAGTCCGGCGTCGTTACAGTTCCTGTGCCTCGGCGGCGATCTTGGCGGCAGCGTCGCGGGCGCGCATCATATCCATCGCGCGCTTGTCGAGCACCTTGATCTGACTGGTCAGCATTACCGCGTCGACCACACCCCAGATCACCAGGCCCGTAGAGATCGAAAACCCAAGCGCACCAACTGTACCACGAAGGCGCGAACAGATTGCCGCGACAAGGGCGGAGATGACAACCATCTTGATAAACGAGCCGCGGCGTTCGCGAAGCGTGCGGGCCTGCGTCACATAGGCAATGCGTGCCGCCTCGGACGCCTCAGAGCGCATCTGGGCCTCGCGGGCGATCGCAGCCGCCTCAGCAGAAACTCCGACGCTCATGAGCGCGCACTCCGTCGCGTGTTTGTCGAGCATTTAAAAATCATCGGGCGAGAGCGTGTGGACGAACTCATCGAACTTTTCGAACTCTTGCTCGTCGTCGACTTCCTCGGCGTGCGGCGAGACGGTGCCCAAGCGATTCATGATGTCGTCTTCAACGAACATGGGGGCATTGCTGCGTACGGCGAGGGCGATGGCGTCGCTCGGGCGCGCGTCGATCCTATGCTCGCTGCCATCGGCCAACACGACAACCGTCGCGTAAAACACGGGCGGCTCGGCGCGGACGATTTCGACGCGTTCGAGCTTGGCACCCAGGGCGTCGACGGTGTCGAGCAGCAGGTCGTGCGTGATTGGGCGCTCGGCGCGGCCGCTATCGATGCCACGGCTAATGGCAGCAGCTTCAAACGAACCAGTCTGGATGGAGAGGGAGCGCAGCGGCGCGGGGGAATCCGACTTGCTGCAGCGTTCGCGAAGCACGATAAGCGATGGCACGGGACCGGCGGCCATGACGATAGTCTCTATGTCGACACGAACCATGGAACACCTCCGGTACGTAGCGGTTAACATGCGGCGGCCCGCCGCATTGAATAGCTATACTACCCAAACTTTCGCGCAGCACACAAAATCAAAGTAGTTAATTTGAGACAGAGCTTTTTTGACTACCTTCTGTGGGTAAGAAAAAAGCCCCGAGGCAACGCCCCAGGGCTCTTCACAGTTTTGATGGTGGACCTGACAAGATTCGAACTTGTGACCTCCCGGTTATCAGCCGGACGCTCTAACCAACTGAGCTACAGGTCCATCATGGTGGAGGTTAGGGGGATCGAACCCCTGACCTCAGGCTTGCAAAGCCCGCGCTCTCCCAGCTGAGCTAAACCCCCACGGAGACAGTAATAAACACCCCAGCGGCGACTCGGCTCTCGCTGGGGTGTTTATTGCGAAAGAAAGTGGTGGACCTGACAAGATTCGAACTTGTGACCTCCCGGTTATCAGCCGGACGCTCTAACCAACTGAGCTACAGGTCCATCGCGCAAGGGATATATTAGACGAGTCGTTACGCGCGCGTCAACAACTTTTTTTGAAAATCTTTGAAGGGTGTTCGCCCCGGTCGCACGGCGGCATGTGAAGTCGCCTACTCGGACAGTCCTGACTCGCACAGAGAGCACATTAAGTGCTCTCTGGCTCGTGCGGAACTCGCGATCGACTTCACATGTCGCCGTGCGACCGGGGCGAACACGAGTCCCAAGGTTTTCAAAAAAGCGGTCGGCGCGCAGTGCGCCGACCGCCGATATATGGGGTCTGATATTTTCTACCAGCCAGGGCCTCTTACTCGTCGAGGAGATCTTCTGGCATGTCGTTGCCGTCGCCTAGATCGACAGGGGTTTCTTCGGAAGCAGAGCCGTTTTCTGTGGCTTCGCCTTCGGGTTTTTCCTTGGCTGCCGTCATACGGGCGACAGCGCAGATGCGGTCGTTGTCGTCGACGGTCATCATCTTGACGCCCTGGGTGGCGCGGCCAGTCTGGCTGATTTCGTCGGTCTTGACGCGAATGACCGTCGCGCCCTCCGTCACGATGAACAGCTCGTGCTGCGGGCCCACCGTCTTCATGGCCGCGAGGTTACCCTTACGCTCGGTCATTTGGATGGTGTAGACGCCCTGGCCGCCGCGATTCTGCTCCGGGTAGTCCGCAACCGGCGTGCGCTTGCCGTAGCCGCGCTCGGTGATGACGAACAGATCACCGTTGCCGTTAGTGACTTCCATGCCCAGAACGCTCACGCCGTCCTTCATACCGATACCGCGAACGCCGCTGGTATCGCGGCCGGTGGCGCGCACCTGCTCCTCGGAGAACATGATCGCCTTGCCCGCGGTGGTGGCCAGGATAATCTTGTCGCCCTCGCGCACGCGGCGCACGTTCAACAGCGCGTCGTCGTCGCGCAGGTTGATAGCGATTAGGCCGTCGCGACGGCTGCGGTCATATGCGCTCATCACGGTCTTCTTGACCATACCGCTCTTGGTGGCAAACATCAGGTACTCGTCGGCCGGGAACTCGCGGCAGCTGATGACGCTCGCGATCTTCTCGCCCTCCTCGAAGGGCAGCAGGTTGACGATCGCGGTACCGCGTGCCTGGCGCGTACCTACCGGCAGCTCGTGCACCTTCAGGCGATAGACCTTGCCCTTGCTCGAGAAGAACAGCACGTACTCGTGCGTGGACGCGATGAACATCTCATCGATGACATCGTCCTCTTTGAGGTTGACGCCCGACACGCCCTTGCCGCCGCGCTTTTGGGCGCGGTAGGCGGCAACCGGGATACGCTTAACGTAGCCGGTGTGGGTGATGGTCACGACCATATCCTCGTCGGCGATGAGGTCCTCGACATCCAGGTCCTTCTCGACCTGGCTGATCTCGGTGCGGCGCTTATCGCCGAACTTCTTGGAGATCTCGCGCATCTCTTCCTTGATGACGCCCAGGATCTTCTCCTCATGCGCCAGCAGGTCCTCGTAGTAGGCGATGGCGCGGCGCAGGCCGTCCAACTCTTCCTGAATCTTGTCGCGCTCCAGGCCGGTCAGGCGGCGCAACTTCATCTCGAGGATGGCCGTGGTCTGCTCGGGCGTAAAGCCAAAGCGCTCGATCAAGCGACTGCTGGCCTCGGAGTCGGTCTGCGAGGAGCGGATGATGCTAATGACCTCGTCGATATGGTCGAGAGCCATCAAGTAGCCCTCAAGGATATGCGCGCGGGCCTGGGCCTTCTTAAGGTCGAAGCGGGTGCGGCGGGTGACTACGTCGACCTGGTGGTCGATGTAGTGCTGCAGCATCTCGCGCAGGCTCAGGCATTTGGGAACGCCGTTGACGAGTGCCAGGTTGTTGGCGCCAAAGGTCGTCTGCAGCGAGGTGTACTTATACAGGTTGTTGAGCACGACCTGCGGAATGACGCCCTTCTTGAGCTCGATGACCAGACGGATACCCTTCTGGTTGGACTCATCGCGCATATCCGAGATGCCCTCGATGCGCTTGTCGTTGACGAGCTGGGCGATCTTCTCCTGCAGGGTGCCTTTGTTGACCATATAGGGAATCTCGGTAAAGACCAGGCGGCTGCGACCGGTCTTGGTGGACTCCACGTGCGCCTTGGCACGCACGGTAATGGAGCCGCGGCCGGTCTCGTAGCTCTGCTTAATGCCGGCGCTGCCCATGATGATGGCGCCGGTGGGGAAGTCCGGACCGGGCATGATCTGCATGAGCTCGTCGACGGTGGCGTCGGGGTTGTCGATCAGGTAACAGGTGGCCTCGATCGCCTCGGTAAGGTTGTGCGGGGCGATGTTGGTGGCCATGCCGACGGCGATGCCCTGGCTACCGTTGACCAGCAGGTTGGGGAAGCGCGCGGGCAGCGCCTGGGGCTCGGCGAGTGACTCGTCGTAGTTGGGCTGCCAGTCGACGGTATCCTTCTGCAGGTCGCGCAAGAGCTCCATGGCGGGCTTGGCCAAGCGGCTCTCGGTATAACGCATGGCCGCCGCGCCGTCGCCGTCAATGTTGCCGAAGTTACCGTGACCGTCGATGAGCGGCGTACGCATGGAGAACCACTGTGCCAGACGAACCATGGCCTCGTAGACCGCGGAGTCACCGTGCGGGTGGTACTTACCGATAACTTCGCCGACCGTCCAGGCCGACTTCTTGTGCGGGCGGTTGGGGTAGATGCCGCTCTCGTTCATGGCGTACAGGATGCGGCGGTGCACCGGCTTTAAGCCGTCGCGCACGTCCGGCAGGGCGCGTGCCGTGATGACCGACATCGAGTACTCGATGAACGACTGCTTCATCTCGCGGCCGAACTCCGAAATCTGGAGCTGGCCGCCGTTGATATCCTCGCCTGCGGAGGCGCCGCGGTCGACTTCGCCAAAGCTCTCCTCGAGCTCGCCGTCGTCATCCTCTTCCTCGTCCTCGTCGGCATCGGGGTTGTAGGCATCGGGGTCGCCGTCCTCGCCCTGCTCGGCGCGGGCGAGCAGGCGCTTCAGATCGTCAGGCATGCCGGCGTCGCCGGCCTCGTCCATACCCTCGTTATTGTTGATATCGTCTGCCACGTTACCTCCTCATGGTTTGCGTGGTCCATTAGTTCCCTACCACGGAGACGGCTTTTCCAGGTGCCGCAGATTCGCCCGAAAGAGGAGGGAAGCGTACTTGGGTACGCGACCGACGATTGAGGGCGAAGGTGCGGTGGCTGGGAAAGCCGAACAGGTTAGGCGTCTAAGAAGCGCGCGTCGTGCGCGTGCTTCTCGATGTACTCGCGGCGATAGCCGACCTCGGAACCCATCAGCTCGCGCACGGCGCGGTCTGCCACCACGGCGTCCTCGATCGACACGCGTTGCAGGATGCGGGTCTTGGGGTCCATCGTCGTCGAGGCAAGCTGCTTGGGGTCCATCTCGCCCAGGCCCTTGTAGCGCTGGACGGTATAGCCCTTGCGCTTTTTGGTGATCTTGCCGTCCTTGGCCTTGCCGTCCTCGTCGTTATCGTCGGGGTTCAGGCCCAGGCTCTGGATGGTGTCGCGCAGGATCTCGTCTTCGGGCTGGCGGCCGTTGGGATACACGTAGTGGATCTTGTTGCGCACCTTAATGCCAAAGATGGGCGGGCAGGCAACATAGACGTAGCCGGCATCGATCAGCGGACGCATGTACTTGTAGAAGAACGTCAGCAGCAGGATGCGGATATGCGCGCCGTCGACGTCTGCATCGGTCATGATGATGATCTTGTGGTAGCGCGCCTTGGTGATATCGAAATCGCCGCCGTCGCCGGCGCTCGTCGTGACGCCGCAGCCGATCGCGGTAATCAGCGACTGGATGGTGTCACTCGAGAACGCGCGATGGTCACCAACGCGTTCGACGTTCAGAATCTTGCCGCGCAGGGGCAGAATCGCCTGGATGTCTCGGCGACGGCCGTCCTTGGCCGAACCGCCTGCCGAGTCGCCCTCTACGATGAAGAGCTCGGTCAGCTCGGCATCGCGCACCGAGCAGTCAGCGAGCTTACCGGGCAGGGACGCCGTCTCGAGCAGGCTCTTGCGGCGGGTCGCCTCGCGCGCCTTGCGGGCGGCATTGCGCGCCTTGCAGGCCTGTTGCGCCTTCTTGACGATCTCGCGGGCGGGCTTGGGATGCTCCTCGAGGTAATCGGCGAGGCCGTCGGTCACGATCTTGAGCGTGAGCGCGCGCATATAGGAGCTGCCGAGCTTGGCCTTGGTCTGGCCCTCAAACTGCGGATCGGGCAGCTTGACCGAGATAACGGCCGAAAGGCCCTCGCGCACATCGTCGCCGGTCAGGTTGGCGTCTTTTTCCTTGAGCAGGTTCTGTTTGCGCGCGTAGTCGTTGATCACGCGAGTGAGCGCGGTGCGGAAGCCCTCAAGGTGCATGCCGCCCTCGGGGGTGTAGATGTCGTTGGCAAACGACATGACGTTCTCGCCGTAGCCGCTATTCCACTGCAGGGAAACCTCGACCTCGCCCATCTTGGCCACGGGAGCGTCCGGGTCAGATTTGCCCTCGATGTAGATGGGCTCCTTAAAGGCCTCGGGGACGTCCTTGCCCTCGTTGAGGAACTTGACGAAGTCGATGATGCCGCCCTCGTAGCAAAACTCCTCCACGTGGGGAGTCGCCTCGCGCTCGTCGGTCAGCACGATTTTGAGGTTCTTATTGAGGAACGCCGTCTCCTGCAGACGGTTGTGCAGCGTATCGAAATCGTAGATGCAGGTCTCGAAGATCTCGTCGTCGGGCCAGAAGGTGACGGTAGTGCCCGTCGAATCCGAGGAGCCCACGACCTCCATCTTCTTGACGGTCTTGCCGCGCGAGAACTCCATCTCGTAGGTGTTGCCATCGCGACGAACTTGAACGACCACGCGCTTGGACAGCGCGTTGACGACGGAGATGCCCACGCCGTGCAGGCCGCCCGAGACCTTATAGGCCGAGTTATCGAACTTACCGCCGGCGTGCAGGATCGTCATGACGACCTCGAGCGTCGGGATCTTTTTAACAGGGTGCTCGTCGACGGGGATGCCGCGCCCGTTGTCGACGACCGTGATGGAGTTGTCGGCGTGGACCGTCACCTGGATCTCGGTGCAGAAACCGGCCATGGCCTCGTCGACGGAGTTGTCAACGATCTCCCACACCAGGTGATGCAGACCGCTGGCGCTCGTCGAGCCGATATACATGCCCGGGCGCTTACGAACGGCCTCGAGACCTTCGAGAATCTTAATCTCGCCGCCATCGTAATCGTTTTCGTTTGCCACACGTCCTCCTTCAGTCAAGAAAATGTGTACAGCCTTACTAGTTTATCGTAAAAAAATACCCTCGGGAACGAGGGTATTTGGCTCTACAAGGCCACCAGATGCGATTTAAGGCTCTTTTTTGCTTTGCACGCCCTTGGCCCACTCGGCACTGGCTCTCATGGCATTCTCGAGGGCCTCGCGCAGTTTTTGGTCTTCGATGGGCGCCACTTGGCGCTCGATCTCGGTACGCTCGGCCTCACTTAGGTCGGCGTGCGGGGCCGGCGGTCGCTCGGTCGTCGACGGGCGCAGGCGCTCCTTGGCGGCGGGCGGCGTGTGACCGGGCGCGGTGGTTTTGAACACCAGGCCGTCCACATGCGCACCGGCGCGCTCCATGCGCGCGCGGATGATCTCGCGCAACAGCGTCATTTCCTGCGTCCACGAGGGCGAGTCGAGATACACCAGCAGCTCATTGGACTCGGGCAGGTAGCGCAGTCCCGTCACATGCCGTCCCTCGCGCGTGCCCGAGCACACCGCGTTCCATGCGCGATAGACCGTGCGCGACTCCTCGGCGGCCTCCATCTGCGCACGGCGCTCGGGGGTCGCCGACGCCAGGATGCGCTGGCGCTCTGCGTTCAAAAACCCGCTGAAGGCGACCGTTTCGCTCTCGCGCTCGTAATTAGCACGTCTCACCCATGCTCACCACCTTGGCTCGATCAAGCAGGTCATCGGTAAAGTACCCCAGGTTGGTCGTGGTTATGACCGTCTGGATATCATCGCCGATCAGCCGCAGGAAAGCGCCGCGACGCTCGCCGTCGAGCTCGCTCATCACGTCGTCCAAAAGCAGCAGTGGGGCGGTGCCCAGGACATCGCGAGCCACGGCAACCTCGGCCACCTTCCAGGACAGCACCAATGTACGCTGCTGTCCTTGGCTGGCAAATGAACGGGCGGAGCGACCCGCCACGGTAAACTCAATCTCGTCGCGATGCGGTCCCACCAACGTCACGCCGCGGCGGATTTCCTCGTCGGCGTGCTCATCAAGGGCAGCCAGCATGCGCTCGTACGCCCAGCCCTTCAGCTCTTCGCGATCCTCGACCTGGGGCAAATCCCCCAGCGTGGACGCATAGGCCACGTTGGCAGCCTCGCCGGACGCCACTTGCCCGTAGGCAGTGTGCACATGGCCCGCCAGCCGGTCGAGTAGGGCCAACCGGTGCACGAGCAGGGCCGAACCCGCGCGGGCAATCGAATCGTTCCACGCGCCGAGCATCTCGCGACAGCACCAGGTCTCCTTGAGCAGGGCGTTACGCTGGGTCACGCAGCGCCCATAGGTGCTCGCAAGATCGGCATAACGCGCACTCAGCTGCATGCCAAAGTCATCGAGGGCGGCGCGGCGCACACTGGCGCCTCGCTTAACCATGTCCAGATGGTCGGGGCAAAACAGCACGCTCGGCAGAACCCCGCGCACACCGGCGGCAGAGCATCTCTTACCGTTGCGGCTAAACGAGCGCTTACCGTCCTCCGCGCTCAATCCCATATCAAGCACGCGTCCGTCGCCCTCGAGCCTCAGCTCGACCTTGCACGAGCCCACGCCGTCATGGACGAGCTCGGCTGCGGTCGGATGCCTAAACGAGGAACCGCTCGTCAGCAGCTGCAGCGCCTCTATGAGATTGGTCTTTCCCGCCGCGTTGGGTCCCGCAAGTATCGTCACGCCCTCGTCCAGGGCAAGGCGATAGCTATCGAAGCTGCGGTAGTGCGCGACGGAAAGATCGCGGGCGAACATGGTCATGGCGCAGCGCTAGATGCGGACCGGCATGACCAGGTACAGGTAGTTGATCTTGTCGTAGGACTTGAAGATGCCCGCCTGCGAGTAGCTCTTGAGCTCCAGCGTGATCTCCTTCTCCTTGGACAGGGCATTGAGGCAGCCGAAGATGTAGTGGTAGTTGAAGGCGATGGTACCTGACTCGCCCTCGGCCTCGACATCGATCGTCTCCTGCGCAAGGTCCTGGTCATTGGAAATGGAGGACAGGCCCATCTGCCCGTTCTCGACATCGATCTCGAACTTGACGGCGGGGTTGGCGCTCGCGATAACGGCCACGCGCTTGAGGGCGGCGTTAAAGGCGGCGACGTCGATCTTGACGCTCGTCACGCACGAATCGGGGATGAGCTGCTTGTAGTTGGGGTACACGCCCTCGATGCGGCGCGACACGTAGGTGGTGTTGCCGGCCTCGAAGACGACCTGGGTGTCGGTAGCCCCGATCATGATGGTCGCCTGGCTAGCCATGATGTTTAGCGCGTCGTTAAAGGCGTCGGCCGGAACGTTGAGCTCAAAGGAGCCCTCGAGGGTCGAGGTCTCGACCTGCGTATCGCACACGGCCAAGCGGAAGGAATCGGTCGCCACCAGGCGTACGGTGTTGTTTTCGACCTTCATGTGCACGCCGCCCAGGATGGGGCGAGCCTTGTCGGTCGAGGTGACGCGCCACACGCGGCCGACCATTTCGGACAAGACATCGGTCGGCAGCTCCACGGCACTCTCGATGGCATAGGCCGGAAACTCGGGGAAGTCATTGGCATCGAGCGTGTTCAGGCGGAAAGAGCTCTTCTCGCAACCAATCAGCACCTGGCGCTCGGACAGCTCAAAGGTGACCGGGGCATCGGGGAGGGTCTTGGTGATATTGGAGAGCATCTTACAGGGGATAACCATCTCGCCCTCTTCTTCGACATGCGCCGCGATGCGATGACGGATCGAGATGGTGTAGTTAGAGGTCTGAAATTCCAAGATGCCGTCTTGGGCCTTAACGAGCACGCCCGACAGGATGGGGAGGGTGGATGCCGAAGCGACACCCTTCATAACGACGCCGATGGCTTGTGTAAGCGAGCTCTGGCTGACGGTGAACTTCATCTTTTAATACCTTTCTATAGATATAAATATCTTAATAATAGTAATAGTACTGACGAAACTGTTGATTACTCCCAAAGACGCAGGTCAGACCCAGAAAGAGAATCGACAGCAACCTGTGTGCAACGGGGGTGGTTTTCCACGTTCAAAACCTGCGCAAAACTTTTCACCACCGCGGGTTGGGTTTTAGACACCTTATGCCCATGGTTTCGACAAGTTTTCAACAGGTGTCTCTATTTCCCTACGAACGCAGTGTAATTTTATCGCGCAGCGATTTGAGGTCTTCGGTGACGGTGCGGTCTTCCTGGATCATCTTCTGGACCTTTTTGTAGCTCGTGCTGACGGTCGAGTGGTTGCGGTTGCCAAATTCGGCGCCCACCGCCGTGGTCGTCATCTCGCACATCTCGATGGCCAGGTAGATAGCGATATGGCGTGCTTTGGCGATATTGGCGTTGCGACGCGGGCCGATGAGCTCCTCGTGCGTCACGCCGTACTGCTCTTCGATGACGGACTGAACCGTCTGGACGTTGATCTTTTTGGCCGATGTGTCGAAGTACTGGTTGGCGATGGCGTCGATATCGTCAAAGGTGAGTTCCCCGCCCTCGCGCTCGCGGTCGCCCGCCTCGCCGGCGCAGCGCTCGCAAAAGCTCTCGAGTTCGCGGATGTTGGTGCCCGAGACCTCGGCCATGTGTTTAAAGTGCTCGTCGGTCAGGTGCCCGCCGTCGCCCCCGTAGGCCGCCAGCAGTGAGTCGTCGCCTGCCTCGGGAGCGGCGACGATGGTGTTCTCGTAATAGCGCTGCAAGATCTTGTATTTCATCTCGTAGCTGGGCTCTGCGACCAGGCAGAGCATGCCGGCGTTGAAGCGGCTGGTCAGACGCTCGTCCATGCTCAGGTCCTTGGGGGCGCGGTCTGCCGCGATGACGACCTTCTTGTTGTTGCGGATGAACTCGTCCATGAGCTGGAAAAAGTAGTCCACGCTCGCGCGCTTGCCGATGATGTTTTGGATGTCATCGATGATGAGCACGTCCACGCCGTGGTACGCCTGCATGATGGGGGCGTTGCTCTTCTTTTGGCGGTCGAACTCGGTCATCAGGTCGTCCAGATATGCCTGGGAGTTGGCATACTTGACCTTGATCTCGGGCGACTTCTCGGCGAGCTCGTTTTTGATAGCGAGCAACAGGTGGGTCTTGCCCAGGCCCGATTTGCCGTAGATGAACAGTGATGTGCACGTGCCGCGCTCGTCCGCGAGGGCGGCAAACTTGAGTGCCGAGCGATAGGCATGGCTGTTCTCGGGGCCGTAGACAAAGTTCTCAAAGGTAAATTTTGAGTTCGCGGCGAGTGGGGCTCCATCCGTATTCTGCTCGGCCGGCACGGTTGGTGCTGGCATGGGTGAAGCGGGGGTCGCAGCTTGCGTGGATTTAGTCGGCGCTCCACCCTTCATCTGGTTCATCATGCGACGAAAATCATCGGCCGAGAGCGTGTTCTTGATTGCAATGCCCGAATCAGCGCCCGCCGCTGCGTCGTGAGCGATGGGCATGTGCGTGACGGGTGCGTTCGTTGACGTCGCCGCCGCGGTCGGCAATGGTGCCATGGTTTCACGGGAAACATCACCGTGCTGGTGCTCGATTGTCGGCGCGTCGCCTGTGGAGGCCGGCACCGCCGGGGAAGCAGCGGGAGCCGTGGCGGGCGCCGTCGCGGCAGCGGATTCCGTCGCGGCGCCTTGCGGTGCCACGATGTCGAGCGCAATCGGTGCAAAGGCGATTTCTTCCAGATAGGCCTCAATAGTCGGCTGATGCTTTTTGAGCTGCGCGATGGCAAAGCGCGAGGGCGCCTCGATCGTGAGCGTATCTTCGGTCAGGCTTATGGCGCGCGATTGCCCCAGCATGTTGATGAGGCGTGCATCTTGGCCGTCGCGCTGGCAAAAGGCGATGGCATCCCCCAGGATGATGCTTGCTTCCTCGTCCACTGTCTCTCCCGTTCTTTAGCTCTGAGCTCGCACGCGAGCGGCGCCGAGTTCGGTCAGATGGTATTTCTGGCCATGCTTGATGACCAAGCCAGCCTGCGCCAAGTCATTGAGCGTGCGTGACCAAGTGGGGGCCGAGTTTCCAAACGTCCTCGCCAGATCGGTTGCACCGCACGCCTGATTTTGCGCCAGATAGCCCAGCGCGGCGTTGCCGCGATCGCTTACGAACACGTCCGGCTGTGGCTGTGCATACTGATTTGCCGCATTAGGATACATCATTTGAGCTGCTGGTTGTTGAGAACTCTGCATGGGTGGCATCTGCTGTTGAAAACTTTGCGGCCACTGTTGGTAAGGCTGCGCCGGTGCCTGCTGTGCCCAGGGGTTGTACTGTTGCTGGGGCATCTGCTGGTACGGCTGCTGGTATCCCTGCGGGTACTGTTGCGGATACTGCTGGCCATACCCCAGTGGCGGCATCTGCTGATATGGATATCCCTGTTGGTACGGCTGATATCCCATTTGCTGGCCACCCGGTGCCCCCGTCGCCTGCTGCATTGCTGCTGCATCCTGATCCGCCAGCGGCATGGCCCCTGGCGCGTTTGGCGGCATCGACATCGATGCCGCCTGGGGCTCTTGTGTAGGAAGCATTCCGGGCTGCTGCATCTGTCCCACGGGGGGCTGCATCTGCTGCGTTGCCATGGGCTGCTGCGCAAAAGCTCCCGGCAGGGGATATGTGGGCTGCTCCGTCTCGGGCCGCACGGCAGCACCGCGTCCGCCGGCACGCTCTATTTCCTGCACGCGTTTAGGGTCCAGGCTTACCGTAACCACGGTGCCGTTGCCCATGTTGTCCTCGATGGACACGGCCCCGCCGGCGTTTTCCAAATACTCCTGCACCATGGGAAACCCTGCTCCGGTTCCACGGATATAGCGCTTCATCTTGCTGTTTGCGCTGGTAACGCCAAAGTCGAAAGCGCGCTCCTTGTCGTCGATGCCGGGTCCTTGATCAGCAAAGCGGATGGTGTCTCCGCCGTCCAGAATCGAGATGATGGGCTCGGCAAAGTGCGCGTGGATAAAGTTTTCGACAATCTCGCGGATGACCATGAGCGAGATATGGCCACCTTGTTCTTTCATGCACTGGTAGACGGTGTTGGTCGTCTCTTCCAAATACGTGCGGACATCTTGCGGATCAATGACGATCACACGCGGTGTCGACAGCATGTCATCATAGACGGCGATGCGCGCGGCGTACATGGCTTTTGGCGCCTGCGTGGTCGTCTGCTCGCCTTCCTCACGCTCTTCGCGCACGCCGGTGATGTGCTCGTTGTCGGGTGCCGGGTCTCCGGAATCGACCATGGTGTAAAAGTCGTCAGACATGCCGCTCGCAATCTTTCAAAAGGTTTCGAACAAATAGTAGCTCACCGTGCAATGTTTCTCATCTTTCGACAACTTTTCAAAACCTGTTGAAAACTTTGGAAAACGGACGAAAAGTTCTCAACATTGCCAACATGACCTGTTGAAAACTCGATGAAATATCGTGAAAAATTGCCATGTACCGCTAAATCGAGCTCGGCTTATGGGGGAACCGTGTGAACTGCGCAACCTTTTACCTTTGATTTCTTGACATTTGAACATTGATTTCCCTACAATCTTCAAGCTCACGTGTCTATATCTGCGTCCGCGTCCCCGCGGACACTCGAAATGCAGCAGGAGGAACTTAAGATGAAGCGTACGTATCAGCCTAATAAGCGTAAGCGTGCCAAGACCCATGGCTTCCGTGCCCGTATGGCCACTAAGGGTGGTCGTGCCGTGCTCGCCCGTCGTCGCGCCAAGGGCCGCAAGCGTCTCACTGTCTAGCAGCGATACACACATCTCGCATGAAGACTATTAAGTCTCGGCAAGATTTCGAGCATGTGTTCAGTCAGGGGCGTCGTTTCAATCATCCTCTGATTCGAATGACCATATGTGAATCGGTTGGCGAAGGCGACTCCGGAAGGGTCGCCTTCGTTGGTGCTAAACGGCTCGGTTGTGCGGTCGTGCGCAACCGTTCTAAGCGTGTGATGCGCGAGGCCGCCCGCAGCTGCGGATTTCCCGTTGCGGGTTATGACATCATCTTGTTCGCAACTCCCAAGACGAGGGTTTCCTCGCCGCAGGAGATGGACAAGGCGTTGCGTTCGCTTATGAAACGCGCCGGCGTTGCCGGGGAGGAGCGATGAGCAATCACGTCTTGCGGCGTGTTGCCATCGCTCCTATTCGCATATATCAACAGGTTATTTCGCCCTTATTGCCTGACGCCTGCATTTATTATCCAACGTGTTCGCAATACGCCGTTCAGGCGATTGAGAAATACGGTGTTTTGAGAGGCTGCTGGCTTGCCGTGAGGCGCATCGCTCGCTGCAATCCCCTGCACGTCGGCGGTTATGACCCTGTGCCCTAGCGGGCACTCGCTATCGGAGGAAAACTTACATGTGGGATTGGATCGTTAACATCCTTTTTGAGCTGCTCAAGCTCATCCAGACCTTTGCGGTCGACTGGGGCCTGTCCATCATCATCCTGGTGGTCATTATCCGTCTGCTGCTGACGCCGCTTATGCTCAAGTCGACCAAGTCGACGGCCCGCATGCAGGTGCTGCAGCCCAAGATGCTCGAGATCCAGGAGCGCTATGCAGACGATCCCCAGCGTCAGGCCGAGGAGATGCAGAAGTTCTACAGCGAGAACAAGTTCAACCCCATGGCTGGTTGTCTGCCGCTGCTGATCCAGATGCCTATCCTGTTCGCCCTGTTCACGTTGCTGCGCAATCTGCCGCAGTACTTTGACGAGGGCACGTTCTCGTTCTTCAACATTCTGCCCGACCTGACCACGACGCCGAGCGCTTCCTTTGCCGATGGCTTTATGGTTGCACTGCCTGCGCTGGTCTGCCTGATCCTGTTTGCCGTCCTGACCCTGATTCCGCAGCTGTATATGTCTCGTAATCAGACTGGTCAGCAGGCCCAGAGCATGCGCATGATGGCCGTTGTTATGACCGTCATGATGCTCTGGATGGGCTGGAGCCTGCCCGTCGGCGTCCTGCTCTATTACGATGTATCTTCTGCTTGGCAGGTTATCCAGCAGATCTTCGTGACGCAGAAGGTTATCGACAAGGCCAAGGCCGATGAGGAGGAGCGTCTTAAGAACGCCCCGCTGCAGGTCGAGGTCACGCGCCGTGAGAAGAAGCCGCGTCCGCACAAGAAGAAGTAGTCGGGATATCAATCTTATTTAGGTACCTAACTTTTGGAGTACGTTATGTCTGAAGAGATCATCGAGGATATGCTTGAGGAGGTTGCCCCGCAGGTTGCGGGCGATTATCCCGAGATTGCACAGCGCTACAAGGCTGGTGAAGAGCTGACTGATGAGGAGCTTGACACCATTGCCGATGTTGCGATTTCTATTCTGCGTTCCATCCTTTCGCACTTCGATGCCGCCAACTCTCCTATCGATGAGTATGAGGGCGATGAGGGCGAGCTGATTCTGGACGTAACGGCTCCTGACCTTGCTGTTCTCATTGGTCGTCACGGTCGTACGCTTGATGCCCTTCAGGTCATGTTCTCGCTTCAGGTGAGCCGTAAACTTGGCTTTAGGTATCCCGTTGTGGTGGACGTTGAGGGCTACAAGAGCCGCCGTCAAGACAAGGTCGCATCCATGGCTCAGTCTGCTGCCGAGCGTGCTATTCGCACTCATAAGAGTGTTTCGCTTCCGCCCATGAATGCCTATGAGCGTCGACTGGTTCATATTGCACTTCGTGGCAACGATGCGGTCGATACCCATTCTGAGGGCTCTGACCCCGATCGTCACGTAGTGATTGTTGCTCGATAATCTGCTTGAGCTTATGCTAAGGGGACGTGGTTTCCACGTCCCCTTTTTTTGTCAAAAGTTCTCGATACACTGATTTTTGTCAGAAAGGAGTCGTCTTGTTTGTGTTGACTGATGAGCAAGCAAACCAGATGCTTAGCCGTCTTGCTTCGTATTGCAAAGACTATTCATTGAAGGTTTCCGATGACGAGCTTCGGGCCTGTATTCAGCACCTGGATCTTGTATTGGAGACCAATAAGGCTACTAATCTTACGCGCATTCTGAATGTTGACGATGCTGCAGTTCTTCACATTCTGGACTCACTTGTATTACTTCCTTATATCAATAAGGCCCCTGAGGGTGCGCTGCTTGATATGGGTACTGGTGCTGGTTTCCCTGGTATTCCTCTGACTATTGCCAGTGGCCGTAAGGCAACCTATATCGATTCAGTTGGTAAGAAAGTTGATGCTGTTAACTCTTTTGTTAAGAGCCTTGGCCTGAAGCACGCCCATGCTGTTCATGATCGTCTAGAAGAATATGCACGTTCTCATAAGAAGCAATTTGCTGTTGTTACTGCTCGTGCACTTGCTCCGTTCCCGGTTCTTGTTGAATATGCTTCTCCTTATTTGAAAGACGGTGGACTCTTTGTCATTACTAAGGGCAATCCCACAGATGAAGAGCTTGATTCTGGCGAGGCTGCTTCTAAGATCTGCGGCTTTACAGCGCTTTTCACCGATGAATTAGATTTGCCTGATGGCTTAGGGCATCGTGAGTTCATCATTCTTAAGAAGTCTCGTCCAGCATCCGTTACTCTTCCGCGTGCTAATGGCATGGCGAAGAAGAATCCGCTTGCTTAGATGTTTCACGTGAAACATAATGGATAGTGTCGACTCAAAATGTTTCACGTGAAACATCGTAGTTGATAACAAATCGGAATGTTTCACGTGAAACATCCTCCGTTTAACGGCATTAATACACACCAGGAGGGACCGTGGGATTTCGCGACGTTAAGCGTTCCAAGAGCGCAAAAAACACGCGTATCATTGCAATCATCAACCAAAAAGGCGGTGTTGGTAAGTCGACAACGGCTGTAAATCTTGCCGCAGCACTGGGTGAACAAGGTCGGAAGACGCTCATTGTCGATTTTGACCCGCAAGGTAATAGCACGAGTGGTTTTGGAATCGAAAAAGAAGACCTTGATCACTGTATTTATGATGCATTGTTGAATGACGTGCCTGCAGAATCGCTCGTTCTTGATACGAACTGTAAAAAGGTGTTCGTTATTCCGGCAACAATTCAGCTTGCAGGCGCAGAAATTGAGCTTGTGAGTGCAATTGCACGCGAAACACGTCTAAAAGATCTGCTTGAGCCGATTCAGGATGAGTTTGACTTCATCTTTATTGACTGCCCGCCTTCGCTTGGACTTCTAACCATCAATGCACTAACGGCTGCAGATAGCGTTTTGATCCCAATTCAGTGCGAGTATTACGCGCTTGAGGGCGTAACGAAGCTTCTTGAGTCAATGAAGATGGTTAAATCGCGTCTGAATAAGGGTTTGGATACTTATGGCGTTCTTATGACGATGTATGACTCGCGTACTTCTCTTTCAAATCAGGTCGTTGAAGAGGTTCAGTCGTACTTTGGCGACAAAGCATTTAAAACATTGATTCCTCGTACAGTTAAAATCTCCGAAGCTCCGTCTTTTGGTGAGCCTGTAATTACCTATGCACCCCAAAATAAGGGTGCAAAAGCATATATGAACCTTGCAAAAGAGGTGATCAAGCGTGCCTAGTGTGAAGAAGCGCGGTGGATTAGGCCGTGGACTAAACGCGCTCGTGTCTGAAGCTGAATATGAGACCGGTGGTTCTGCAGCTTCAGCTTCAAATGCTGCAGCAGAAACGAAGCTTCCGATTGAAGATATCGTTCCAAACCCGAATCAGCCACGTATTCACTTCAATGAAACTGAACTCAGGGAGTTGTCCGAGTCAATTCAGGAACACGGTGTTTTGCAACCGCTGTTGGTTCGCAAACATGGTAACGGTTATGAGATCATTGCCGGTGAACGCCGTTATCAGGCGTCGAAACTTGCTGGTCTTGAAGAACTGCCCGTCATCATTAAAGATGTTAATGATGAAGAGATGCTTGCCCTGGCGCTTATCGAGAATCTTCAACGTTCCGATTTGAATCCCGTTGAAGAGGCAAAGGGGTATCGCCAGCTTATCGATGCAAGTGGTATGACGCAGGAAGCCCTGTCAAAGGCTGTCAGTAAGTCGCGCTCTGCAATCACCAATTCCCTCCGTCTTCTAGATCTTCCTGACGTTGTTCAGCAGATGATTTTTGAAGGAAAGCTTACCGCTGGCCATGCAAGGGCGATTCTGGCTGTTCCCTACGAAGATGCTCGGATTCGACTTGCCGAGAAGGTGGTTGCAGAAGGTCTTTCGGTACGTGCGACAGAAAATCTTGCTCCATTGTTTTCTGCCGGAGAGACGCCGAAGACACCCAGACCCGCAACGCCTCAGTCGTTTAAGAAGGCTGCTCGTGTTCTTCGTCAGGTTTTCAATACCAACGTGCGAGTGAAGAGCTCCCGCGGTAAGAATAAGATTGAGATTGAATTCAAAGACGAAGAAGAGCTTTCCCGCATTCTTGGCGAAATGATTCAATTTGGTCAGGAGGATCAGGATGAAGAATAAGTTCCTCACAGTGATTGCTTTGGTAACCACCGTCGCCGCTGGTGCCTTTGCCGGATATAAGATCGCGACAGACGAGGAGTTGCGAGGTCGACTGCTTCGTGGAGCGCAGGATATTGTCGACACATCTAAGAAGAAAATGGATGTAATGACGGAAGATGTCGCTATGCGAACCGCTCAGGTAACTAAGAATCCCAAGATTAATCAGGATTGGGTTAATCATCAATGGGAGAACGTTGGTTATTAGGTACCTAACAATTACTCAGCAATTCTAAAGGGGTCCTTGTCTGATACTTAAGACAAGGACCCCTTATTTCGACTCAAAATTGTTTAATAAGTTTGAGTGCCTAAGTTCTTTGGATATAAATGAAACGGCCTCGATTGCAATTTCTGCAATCGAGGCCGTCGATGTTTCACATGAAACGCTGTCGGGTGTCTCCCCTACGCGTTCTTTTGAACTTTGAATCGCTGCTTCAGCTGACCGCAGGCAGCGTCAATGTCGTTGCCACGTGAATTGCGGATCGTGGTCTCAATACCGCGGGACTCAAGGCGACGCTGAAGATCTTCGACCTTGTGGATCGGAGACGGCTTGAGCGGGCTGCCCTCAATGTCGTTGAGCTGAATCAGATTGACGTGGCACAGCGTTCCCTCGCAGAAGTCGCAAAGTGCCTGCATCTCAGGATTAGTATCGTTGACGCCTTCAATCATTGCGTATTCGTAGGTCGGGCGGCGTCCGGTCTTCTCGGTGTAAAGCTGCAGGGCCTCGTGAAGGCGCAGCAACGTGTATTTCTTAACGCCGGGCATAAGCTTGTTGCGCGTAGACTGGATAGCGGAGTGCAGCGAGACGGCGAGCGTAAACTGTTCGGGAATGTCGGCGAACTTGCGAATGCCGGGAATAACGCCGCTGGTGGACACGGTAAGGTGGCGTGCACCAATACCGATACCGTCGGGATCGTTAAGAATGCGAAGGGCCTTAAGCACCTCATCATAGTTGGCGAAGGGCTCGCCCTGGCCCATAAAGACGACGCTCGTCGCGCGCTCGCCAAAATCGTTAGAAACATGGAGCACCTGGTCGACGATTTCCTGTGCGGTCAGCGAGCGTTTAAGGCCGTTGAGGCCGGTGGCGCAAAAGGCGCAGCCCATGCCACAGCCGGCCTGGGTGGAAACGCAGACGGACAGCTTGTTGCGGCGCGGCATACCAACCGTCTCAACGGAAATGCCGTCGTGATACTCGAGAAGATACTTGCGAGAGCCGTCCTTGGAAACCTGCTTGGTGAGCTCTGTCGGCGTATCGAAGGCAAAGGCGTCTTTAAGCTGCTCACGGAAAGCCTTGGGTAGATTGGTCATATCATCAAACGAACAAACGTTCTTCTCAAAGACCCATTCGATGAGCTGCTTTGCGCGGAAGGCGGGCTGGCCAAGTTCGGCAACAAGCTCGCGGATATCGTTTTGGCTCAAGTCGCGAATGTCCTGAGATTTAGTCCTGGGATTCATGGAAGCCTTTCGATTTTGGGGAAACGTAGAGGGTATCGCTACAATATGGTATCAGCTGCAGAAATTATAGAGGAGGAGTCTGCCCATGCCGGGTAAAAGCCTAGAGAACATGCACGTAGCGGTCTTGGCGGGTGGTCATTCCGCTGAGCGTGAGATTTCGCTCAATTCGGGAAAGAACGTCGTGGCGGCCCTGAAGGAGGCCGGCTACACCTCGGTTGAACTGCTGGACACGGCTGCCGATAACTTTATGGTGACCATGGCAACCAGCGGCTTTGACGTGGCGTTTATCGCCATGCACGGAGCAGGCGGCGAGGACGGTGCCATGCAGGGCGCCATGGAGACCTTGGGTATCCCCTACACGGCCTCGGGCGTGCTTGCGAGCGCCTGTGGTGCCGATAAGGAGGTCTCGAAGCTCCTGTACGCCAAGGCAGGAATCCCCATTGCCCCTGGTCTGGCACTCGAGACGGGCGACGAAGTCGATATCGATCACATCGTCGAGGTTTGTGGCGAGCGCTGCTTTGTGAAGCCCGCCGTCAATGGTTCGAGCTATGGTATCTCCCTGGTTCACGAGCCTTCCGAGCTGCCTGCCGCCATCGCCAAGGCCTTTGAGTACGGCGATAAGGTGCTGGTCGAGAAGTGCATCGAGGGAACCGAGATCACGGTGGGCGTGTATGGCGAGGACGAAGTGCGCGCCCTGCCGATCGTCGAGATTCGCAAGCCCGAGGACTGTGAGTTCTACAATCTGGACGTTAAGTACGTCGACCCCACGGATATCCATCGCATTCCGGCTCAGATTTCGCCCGAGAACTACGCTCGCGCCCAGGAACTTGCCTGTGCTGCCCACAAGGCCCTCGGTTGCCTGGGCATCTCGCGCAGCGACTTTATCGTGAGTGAGGACGGCCCCGTTATCCTCGAGACCAATACGATTCCGGGTATGACCGATACGTCGCTGTATCCGGATGAGATTCGCCATACGGACGATATGACGTTCCCGCAGGTCTGTGACAGCCTGATTCGCATGGGCCTTCGCCGAGCGGGCATTGCATGCTAATCAAGGACGCCGTATCTCCTGGAACGCCGCAGTTTGTCATCGATTCCTATGCCACGCTTGCCGAGCGTGCCAAGACGCAGTCGTTCGGGCTTATCGAGGAGGATGTCATCGTCCTCGACACCGAGACCACGGGTCTTTCGGTGCAAGACAATGAGCTGATTGAGATTTCCGCGGCCCGACTCTCGGGCCGCGAGGTCGTTGACCGCTTCGATACCTTTGTGCATCCCAAGCAGTTGATTCCCGCCGAGATTACCGAGCTCACGAGCATTACGAACGCCGATGTGGCTGACGCTCCGTCGGCCGTCGACGCCGTGGCTGCTCTCGCCGATTTTGTCGGCGGTTGCCCAGTCATCGCTCATAACGCCACCTTCGACCGCTCGTTTATCGAGTCGGTCAAGGGCGGAGTTAACGTCAGCGATATTTGGATCGATTCATTGGCGCTGTCTCGCATCGCACTGCCGCGCCTGGCGTCGCACAAGTTGTCCTTTATGGCCGACCTGTTCGGCTGTGACTCGGTGTCGCATCGTGCGAATGCCGATGTCGACGCTCTGTGTGGGGTGTGGCGCGTGCTGCTCGTGGCGCTCACCGACCTGCCTCAGGGTCTTATGACGCGCTTGGCCGATATGCATCCCGATGTGCCTTGGTCTTATCGTCCCATCTTCTCGTTTTTGGCGGGTCAGAACCCGGGCTCCATCTTCTCACTCAGCGCCGCACGCGCCGACGTTCTCAAGGCCGACCGTGCCGACGATCGCGTGGATGCCGACGAACTGCCGGTCCTCAAGATGCCGAGCCGCGAAGAAATCGAGGCGGATTATGCTCCGGGTGGCCTGGTCAATCGCATGTATCCCACCTACGAGCCGCGTGATGAGCAGATTGCGATGGCACTCGAGGTCCGCGATGCGCTCGTCACGGGTACGCACCGTGTAATCGAGGCGGGTACGGGCGTCGGTAAGTCGATGGCCTATCTGGTGCCTTTTGCCGAGGCTGCACGCCGTAACAACATTACCGTTGGCATTGCGACCAAATCGAATAATCTCGCCGACCAACTCATGTACCATGAGCTGCCAAAACTTGCCGAACAACTGGACGCCGGCCTGTCATTTTGCGCCCTCAAGGGCTATGACCACTATCCGTGCCTGCGCAAGCTCGAGCGCATGAGTCGCGGCCAGGTCGAGATCACCACCAAGCGCGATCCGGCTGACACGCTCACGGCAGTTGCGGTCATCATGGCGTACGTGTGCCAGTCGGCAGACGGCGACCTCGATTCGCTTGGCATTCGCTGGCGCAGCGTCAATCGTCCCGACTTTACGACGGCCTCGCGCGAGTGTGCCCGTCGCCTATGCCCGTTCTTCCCCGACAAATGTCTGGTTCACGGCGCGCGTCGCCGTGCGGCGCATGCCGACGTGGTGGTCACCAACCACTCGCTGTTGTTCCGCAATGTCGCTGCCGAGGGTAGGATTTTGCCCCCGATTCGCCATTGGGTAGTCGACGAGGCCCATTCCATCGAGCGCGAGGCTCGCCGCCAGTGGGCGCGCGTGGTCTCGGCCGATGAGTCACGCGTTCTGTTTGAGCGCCTGGGCGGTTCGAGCTCCGGTGCGCTGAGCCAGGTTTCCCGTGATTTGGCGACTTCTGAGGGCTCCACGCTCTATCTTGGCCTAACCGCCAAGGCGACATCCACCGTCGCCCGTGCGAGCATGGCGATTGCCGATGTGTTCGATGGTGTTCGTGAGCTGGGCCGACGCGCCCGCGGGGGCTACGACAGCGCAAACCTGTGGATTGGCCCCGAGCTGCGCGAATCGGACGACTGGCATGATTTTATGCAGTCGGCGCACGCCGCCATCGACGCACTGGAGCAAGCGGACAAGAGTGTCGATGCGCTGGTGCAAGCCGTCGCCGGCGATAAGCCCGAGACCGTTGTCGACCTGAGTGATATCTCGCATCGTTTGCACGAACTAACGGAGAACCTCAAACTCATCATCGATGGTACCGATGAGCACTACGTGTACTCGCTGCAGGTCAATCGCAGGCTGCGTGCCGGCGGCGAGTCAATGACCGCCGAGCGCATCGACATTGGCGAGGCCCTGGCGACCGAGTGGTTGCCCGAGGTCCACACGGCTATCTTTGCCTCGGCGACCATGACGGTGTCCAAAAGCTTTGAACACTTTAACCACGCGGTCGGCCTCGATCGCATCGGCGCTTCAACATCCTCATCGCTGCACTTGGACTCGAGCTACGACTTCGATTCGAACATGGCTGTAGTCGTTGCGGGCGATATTCCCGATCCGCGCGATCGTGAGAGCTATCTTACGGCGCTCGAGCGCGTGCTGGTCGACGCCCATCTTGCCATGGGCGGATCGGTGCTCACACTGTTCACCAACAGGCGTGACATGGAGGACCTGTTCGCCCGCGTGGAGCCCAAGCTGGCCCGTGCGGGCTTGGAGCTTAACTGTCAGCAGCGAAATTCGTCCCCGCGCCGTCTGCGCGATCGTTTTATCAACGAGCCGACTTCATCGCTTTTTGCGCTTAAGGCTTTCTGGGAGGGGTTCGACGCCAGCGGCGAGACGCTGCGCTGCGTTATCATTCCCAAGCTGCCGTTCTCGAGCCCCACGGACCCGCTCTCGTGCGAGCGCAACCTGCGCGAAGACCGCGCTTGGGCGCGCTATTCGCTGCCCGAGGCGGTGCTCGAGGTCAAGCAGGCGGCCGGCCGCCTTATCCGCTCGTCGACTGATTGCGGCGTGCTGATTCTGGCCGACCCGCGCCTGGTGACGAAGGGCTACGGAAAGAAGTTCTTAACGTCGCTGCCCACGAGCTCCTACCAGCGCATCGAATCGGCGCAGATCGGTCACTATCTGCAACTGTGGCGCGCACGCCACGAGCGGCGGCGCTAAAGCGGACAGACGAGGGTTTTTGCCATATCGCACAGACGCTTTGACAGGGTGGGGTCATCCAAGATGCGGATGGCTCCGCCCGCTGCGATTATCTGGCTCAGCAGCCAACGCTCGGAGCCGTAATGCACGGTTACCGTTGCCGTGTCTGCCCCGCTGCGCTCGATCGACATAATGCCGGCCCAGCCCAGACGCTCTGCCATGTCGCGCGGCATGAGGAGCTTTACGCCCTGCTCCGCTTGGGAGAGGGAGTCGTGAAGGGATGCGGTCGAAGGCGCGTGGCGCTCGACGGAATCCTCGGTGAGGGAAAGGCCCTCGATTTTGTCCATGCGGTAGGAACGTTGCCCATCAACTTCGATGTCCCAGGCAATCAGGTAGGTCTGGTCGCCATGCGTCGCGATGCGCAAGGGGTCGATGAGGCGCTCGCGCGGCTGTGCATCGTCCATCGAACGATAGGTAATACGGCAACGAACGCCGTCCTGAATAGCGCTGCTGAGCTGCTGCCAGTGCGATCCGCGGACAACAGTATCGACGACGCGCTGATTGTAGCTGAGCTCTTCGGGAAGGAGAGCATGTCGAATCCGAGCCGCCGCCTGGGGCTCGATCCCCAGTGATTCAAGTTCATGGTTGAGCACGGCGCCTTCGGCGGCACTCAAGCGCAGCGGCAGCACGCACCCCGCATCGCCGGTAAGGGATATGTGTTCGCCGTTGCGCTCGCAGATAATGCGGGCGCCCGACTCGCGATCAGCGAGGGTCGAGACAATATCGAGAATCTCGTCCAGCGAGGTTCCGGAAATGTCAAAGCGATTGCAAATCTCATTTCTCGTCAGCCCCACGCTCCCGGCGGCGTAGAGGGCTTCCATGATGTCGATGGCACGCGAGAGTCTCTGCTCGCTGGTGAGTTTACGAGCGGGCATGCTCATGCACCGTCCTTTCGATGAGGTGGTTCCATGCCAGTTTGAGTGCATCGGGGGCAACGGGTCTCATGCCGTCCATGGCATGGGCCATGCAGAATGAGGCGGCGGCGTCAAAGTCGCGCACGTCAACGGTCCAGGTCCATCCTTCTTCGCTGCGTGCAAGATCGCCTCGCCCGCGCGTGAGACCGCTGACCATATCGGCTTGCGACTCGCGCGCGAACGAGAACGTTGCCGCAACGGGCGGTCGGTCGGCAAAATCGAACTCAAAGAACAGGTAATCGTTGAGATTGAAGTCTGCGGGAATGGAGTATGCCTTTGAGGGGCGCCAAGCGCGGACGATGCGGTCGCAGCGGAACGTTCTGATGTTGTCGGTGGCATTGTCCAGACCGCAGAAATACGCCGTGCCATCGTGTTCGAACATACCGTAGACGCAGACGGTGCGCTCTTTCTGCTCGCCGCGACCGTTCTGATACAAAAAGCGCAGTGCACAGCGCTCGGCAAAGGCGCTCCAAACTGCATCGACGGTGGGAGAACGATGGATCGGCGCCTCGTCTGCGGCAGATATGCCGGTGAGATAGGCAATCTTGGACCGGATGTCGGCGAGCGGCGCGGCAAAAGCGGAGGAGCCGGCCGCAAGCGTCTGGTCGATGGCGTCCAGCAAGATGTCGGCATCGTCTGCGGTGATGAGACCACCTGCCGCAAACGTGTGCTCGCGGTCGATCGTCCACGAGCTTTCCTCGGTCTCTTGCGCGCCGGCGGGGCGAACCTCTTTGATAACAATGCCGCGTTCGAGTAGTTTGTCGCGATCGCGACGAAACTTGCGCTTATCCGAGTCGATGTTGCCCGAGCCATACCCCAAATCGGAATCCAAGACGATTTGCTCGGTCGTCAACGGCTCGGGAGAGCTGTTGAGCACAAAGAAAAGATTGAGGATGCGCTGGGCAGTTTTATCGAAACTGGGCTCCGGCGTTCCCTTTTTGTTCGTAGCGGTCGTGTCGCTTGCCGTCATAGAGTCCTCGCATGGGAAGGTGGTTTGCTGCCATGATTTTAGTCCGATATGGAGATTAGGCTATATCCTTGTCCGCTCGGGGCGTTAAGATGGCCCGAATTCGGTCGTTTGCGCTCGCTCGGGGTATACTTTCGACTATATACGGTTCTAATGTGCATGCATTGGGCCTATTTGTCGGATTATGGATGTGGAGCGCACATGGCGAACACCCAGAACTATATCAACCACCTGCTGCAGAACACCGGCATCACGCCGGCATGCAGCGAAGAAGAGCGCTTGGCTGCCGAGGATATCGCTCAGATTTTCCGCAACCATGGCTTTGATCCCGAGGTGCAGGAGTTTAATGCTCCCGCGCCGAGCAGGCTGGCATTTGCTATCACCGGCATCCTTGCGTTTGTCGGCGCCCTGCTTATGGGTATCGGTGGCGGCATCGGCTTGGTCGGTACCCTGCTGGCCATCATCGGTGCCGTGCTCTATGTGCTCGAGCGTACCGGGCATCCCGTGATTTCGGGGCTGGGAAAGACGGGCGTGAGCCAAAATGTCATCGCCTATCACAAGGCTTCTGGCCCGCTCGCGTCCCCGCGCAATCGCCCGGTGGTCGTTGTCGCACATTACGACTCCCCTCGCGCCGAGCTGCTTGCCCGCGAACCCTATGCTTCGTACCGCGCGCTCATCGCTAAGTTGCTGCCCGTCGCCACGGTTGCCCCCGCTGCCGTCGCCGTCCTGCGTATCCTGCCGCTTCCCGGCGCGCTCAAGGTTCTGCTGTGGATCGTCGCGATTCTCGCCTCTCTCGTTGCGCTCGCCAACGCGGCAAACATCATCTCCAATCGCTACATCCTTCCCTATACGTCCGGCGCGGTGTGCAACAAATCTTCTGTCGCCGCTTTGCTTGGCGTTATGGACAATGTCGCCCCCTTCCAGGGCGAGAATGAGTTCCCCGACGATGTTCCGTTCGACACCTATTTTGGTGAGCAAAAACGTCGCGCCGAGGAGATGGCACGTGCGGCGGCGGAATATGCCGCGGCCCAGCAGCAAAACGACTATGGCAACACCATTGAGTACGAAGAGCCTACCTACGAGGAGGACGAGTTTGGCCAGCCGATCGCTTCCGATGATCAGCTCGAGTCCGAACAAGGCGAGGCTTTCGACGAGCAGATCGATGGCTTTGAGGGTGCATCTGCCGACGAGACGCTGATCGGCTCCATTGTGCCCGAGGCGCAGGGCCAGGCTGTCCAAGTCGAAGAGCCTGCTGCCGAGGTTCCCGCTGCCGAGTCGGCGGAGGAGTCTGTTGTGGTCGAGCCCAGCGAGCCTGAGCCTAAGCTCTATCGCAATGCCGCCGGCAACATCCGCTTTGGTTCGGATGCCATCCGCGCACTCGGCATGCTTCCCGAGTCCTGTACGCTCGATTACGAGGAGGGCGAGGAGCCGACATTCGAGCCCGAGCCTGCCCCCGTCGTGACTGCACCTGCGCCCGTTGTCGCCGTGGATGATGAGTCTGCCGCGGTTACCGCTGCCGTTGCCGAGCCCGAGGCGGTGTCCGCGATCGATCCCGCGGCAGGACTGGACATTTTGGCTCCCGCCGCGCCGGCGCAAGACGTTACGGACGAGTCTGACGACGATTACGCTGAACAGCCGAGGCGCGTGTCTTACGAGAGTGATACCGATTTCTCGGCCGAGATTCCCGCGGCGACGCCCCATGCCGATATTGCATCCGCCTTCTCTTCGATTGGGGCCAGTGCTTCCAGCTTCTTTAAGGGTGCATTTGCAAAGGGCAAGAAATTCATCGACGACTTTGAGGAAAAGCGCGCCATCGCACGCGAGGCTGCCGAGCAGGAGGCTATCGCTCAGCAGCAGGCAGCCGAGGCGGAGCGTGAGCGTGCGGCGCAGGAGTTCGAACAGAACGAGGCTCAGCAGCCCGTGGCCGTCGACGCTGCCGAAGCTACGACGTCTTTTGAGTCCCAGCAACCGGCATCCGCTGATGTTGTTGAGGCGACGACGTCTTTCGAGCCCCAGCAGCCCGTTGATGGCACCATGTCGTTCGACGCCGCGCAGTTCGATGCCACGATAACGTTTGAAAAACAGGGCACCGCGATTGCTGAGCCCCTTGAGGCTTCCGATGATCAGGCCGCTGTGGCAAACGATGCCGAGACCGCCGATGCGGTTGAAGTCCCGGATGCTGCCGAAGACCAGGTCGTTGAGGTCAGTGCTGAGGAAGAGCAGCACGTAGCGGTTGAGCAGAACGATTCGGCCGAGGTCGAGCAGGATGAGGCAGCTGTGGTCTCCGAGGTTTCCGAGGCGCCCGAGACGGACGAGTCGAGACCTTACTCCACGCAGATTTTCACCATGCCGACTCCGGGTGGTTCTGGCTCCACGGTTGCCAACGTCGCCCCCACTCAGGACGAAACGGTCGATTCCCTCATGGCGCAGATTTCGTCTCAGGCCACGCCGCGCCCGCAGATGAATGTTCCCGATCCGGCGTCAGTTCCGGTGCCTACGCCCTCCTCGTCGCCGTTGGCTTCGGTTCCCGATCCGTCGCTGCCGTCGATGAAGCAGGCTAACGTTGCGTCTCGCACGTCACTGTTCGACCTTCCCGACCCCTCGGCTCAGGTCGATGACCCCTTCGCGACGGCGCAGGGTCCCGAGCCCACGTCGGCGCCCGTTGCACCTTCCATGCCCGTCGCGTCGGGCGCGCAGCCGCTCGAGACCATCTCGGCTCCCGCTTCGGCCGCGCCCAAGCCCCGCAAGCGCGGTCTGGGCGGTCTGTTTGGTCGTAAAAAGAAAAACGATCAGGACAGCATGAGTGACTGGCTGGGTGTCGAAGACGATTACGATGCTAAGAAGTCTGGCCGCGGTATCGGCTCGTGGGATAACTTCGAGGACGATAACGACGGCTGGAAGGGCGGCGCCACGTCTTCCGATGGTGCATCTGACGAGGACATGCTCTCGGCTGTCGCTTCTATGGGCGATGACGAACTGCTTGGTCACGATATCTGGTTTGTGGCGACGGGTGCCTCGGATTGTGATGGCGCCGGCATGAAGGCGTTCTTGGCCTCGCATCGCGATAAGCTCCGCGGCGTATTCTTCATCAATCTTGAATCCGTCGGCGCCGGTAGGCTTTCGGTAGTGACGGTCGAGGGCGAGCAGCAGCTGCTTAAGGGCGACCGCCGCATCATGAATCTGGTCAGCAAGGTCTGCAAGTCGTTCCATGTCGATTGTGGTGCGCTCGAGATGCCCTATGCCAAGACCGATGCCTATGCCGCACTCGAGGCGAGCCGTCGTGCCCTCACCATCGCCGGTGTGGACGGCACGCGCCTGGCTTGTGCTCGCACCGAGGACGACCTGCCCCACAACGTTAACCCGACGAACATTGCCACGGTATCCGAGGTCGTGACCGAGGTTATCCGCCGTTCGTAGGCGGAGCTCTAAGGAGTCAACGTGTTTTCGTTCATTAAACGTCATTGGCCTGTTTATTTGATTCTGACCCTTATTGCCGTCGCTTTGGGATTTGGGGCTGCCTATATCGTGGGTGTAAAGGGGTCGACCCCCGCATCCGCAATCAGCGAAGAGGTGGAGCAAGAGCAAAGTACGGGTGCCGATGGAATCCCCGAGTCCGAGCAGGCGCTCGTCGACAGCGGATCTTCATCTGCCGAGTAGATGTGGCGATTTACATGATTGAAAGCGGGCGAGGCGGGAGACTGACTCGCCCGCTTTTTATCGCGTTAGCGCTTCTTTGGGATCGACCTAAGGCGAGCGAACCATAGGGCTGCCGCACCCGAGGTCAGGAGCGCGGTGATGCAGGCGGCGATGGGAACTGATCCTGTTGCCGGTAGGTCCTGCGGTAGGGTGCAGCGCTGAACGACACGATCCTCGTCATGTGACTCAAGTTTGTCGCCGCCGCCGTTGCGACAGAGGTCGACACGGGCGCTGTTGGCAACTGGTGCCTGGGGCGTATAGGAAGAAGTTGCCTGCATATGGACTACTGCACTCCGGGCGTCTGTACCGAGGGTTGCCTTGGCGTCATCGAGATCGTCATGTTCGTTTTTAAGGTCTTCGCGCTTCCAAGAATCTTCGTCGCACCTGGTTGCAAAGTCGGCGTCCACCGCACCGTACTCAAGGCGAATGCCCGTTACGATGGTATCGACGGGAAGGTCGAGCTCATTTACCTCAAGCGTGATTGATTTTGTGGTCGGGACATCGGTTTTCCAGAGATGCCAGCCTTCGTAATCAACGAGACGGCGGTCCTCGCCCAGGCTCTCTTTAACTTCGTCGGACTCAAGCCAGGGGTTTTCATGTCCATCGTCAAGCGTCGCGTTTGCCTGCTCGTCGATGTCTGACGAGCCCAGCGGCGTTGTGCGGTACCACACGTTGCACAGACCGTTGAGGTCGCCGATGGCAATAGGGGTTTCGATTGAGACGAGTCTTGCCGTACCGTCCTTGGCGCACTCAAGATCATCGGTAATCGTGAACTCATCAACCCAGGTGGTCGACTCGTTTCGCGCATCGACGGTGTAGGAGAAAAACCCTTCCGCATCGGCTTGTGTCGCGGCGCGGTTTTTGCCATCGCCGTTAGCCAAGAGGCCATCCCCGGTGGGCTGGGCAATTTCTTGACGCTTGTCGACCTGTCCCTTGATCTCGATCGGCGCGTCCTTCATTGCGAAAGATTGGACTTCTCCCGTAGCCTTCACTTCAAACGTTATCTCCTCGGCAAGGTCGTAGGTTCGCGGGGACATCATTTCGCGCAACGTGTAGGTGCCGGGCGCAAGATGTTCGATGCGGTGAGGTTTATCGGATGAGGTCCAAGAGCCGATTTCGGTTTCGTCTTGTCCATATAGGGTGAGCTGAGCGCCCTCCACCTCTTGTTTTCCGGTTAGGTCGACTTTTGAGATATCGATCTTGGTGAAATCATCGAATACTCCGAGATGGGCTTCGATGACGGACGTTGTCTGGTCGGCATATGACAGCTCGACCGTATGGGGACTTTGGTCTAGGAGATATCCTTCGGGCGCTTGGGTCTCAACGACTTCGTAGCATGCGGTTCCACATCCCAGCGAAAGATGGCTCGCACGGGCGGACCCCTGCTCGTCAGTCGTTACGGTGGCGACGGTTTCGCCGTCCAGGGCAACGATACTGCCGTCGGGGCGAATAATATCGCCCGCGGCTCGAATATCAAACACGGCCCCCATGAGGTTGTGCCCATCGGTAGCGTCGGACTTTACGATTTCGATGCTTCCGGTTGCCGCATCGTCGAAGTATGAGGCAATCGCAACGGGCGTTAGATATCTGTCGGCAGGGATTGTTATCTCGAGATCCTCTCCGACAAGATAAGGCTTCTTTGCCGAGACTTCTCGCACGTAGTAGGTGCCCGGGTTAAGAGACTCGGGCAGCGTGACGGTACCAGTTGTGTCGGTCGTAAAGGTGTTCAGGACATTGTGGGTCGGATACCAGCACGTTTGTGAGATGGGCTCGTGGTTGCTGTCGAGCAACTGGAAGCTAAAGCCTGCAAGGGGAACCGCGGCACCGGTTTGGGCGTCGCGCTTAGCAATCTGGAGATGTGTCGATAGGGCATGGTTGTCCACGATGTACTGAAGCTCGGCACCGTCAGCAATCTGTTCGGCCGAGGCGGTCCATTCTCCTGCCTGTTTAAAGCCTTCGGGGACGGATTCTGGGACCTCCCGAACTGTGTAGCCGGCACGGTCATAGGGGATGGATCCGTGGACGCCGTCGGGCCGCTTGCCCGCGCCGAACCATGCTCCGGGCTGGTCTTTGGTGGAGGCAAAACCATAGATATTTGTGGTTAACGTTCCAACAACCTGTTGTGAGCTATTACTGACGACTTCGAAGACAACGCCTTCCGCGGGCTGCTCCAAGCCAGACTGATCGCTGTTGCCATGATCTTTGAATTTGGAAATCTCAAGGTCAAATGCAATCGGAATATCAGAAACGCGAGATTCGAGCTCGACGACGCCCGAGTCGCCCAGCTGGTCGGCTCCAACGGTGTAGGTCCAGCTGTCGCTGGGCAGAAGGTAGCCCTCGGGAGCCTTCGACTCATAGATGGTGAAGGTTCCCAGGGGAACGTTATCAAGGGCGGCTCGACCGTTTTCGTCGGTTGTGAGGGTTTGCGTCCATCCGGGGGTGGATTGAGAGACGCAGGTAAACTCGGCGCCGGCAAGCGAGGCCCCCGCTTGGGCTCCGGCGCCCGTTGCGGCGTCGGTCTTTACGATGCGCAACGTGATGGTGCCTGGCTGCTCATCGATTGTGACATGACCACCATTGCCTTCCGTGGTAAAGGGGATGCGGTCGCGTCGAGGGATATAGCCTGCCGGTGCCTTTGTCTCTACCAGGTAGTATGCTGTGTTGGGTAAAAGTGTTGCCTGTGCTCGGCCGTTGCCGTCCATTTTGAGCGTGCCCACGCGCGCGTCGCTCATGCTCTCGAAGATATCGAATGTTGCCCCGTCAAACTGATAGGTGTCGTTTCCGCTGGTAATGGCGGTGTTCGCGGACTTCTTTTGGAAAGAAACAGAGACCGCTGGCAGCACGTAGAGCATGTCTTGACGTTTGCTGCCGCCCGATATGGGTCCCAAATAGCGCCGTGCGCGGTGCGGAGCGGCTTTGATGCCTCCCGATTTTGCATTGTCGTGAAGCCACCGTGCGGCAGCCACAACCTCATTGTCGGCGGTAAAATGCCCGCTCTTTGTTTTGCCTTGAGCTGTTGTATAGGAGTAAGTGCCGTCGACATGGGTGGTGCCGTTAAGCATCCATACGGCAAGTTGAGTGGCGGCACGGGCGCGATCGGGCGACAGGCTGTAACCGCCAAATGACGTTGCGGAAGGATATCCGTGACAAACGATCGCCGCGAACTCGTCGTCGAGCCATACCCAGCCCTGATCAAAGTTGAGCCATGGGCCACCCGGCTTGGTGGGACCGGGACGTTCCTGGTTCATACAGTACGCGATTGAGGCGTCTTGAGCCTCGTACTTACCGATGAAGAAGGGCCCACAATCGTCGCTAATGGTGCGAAAGCCGAGCTGATCGTACCCGTCGATGGCAAGTGCGGGTCTCGGAGCCAAGCAACTGATGAGTAGGAAGAGGAGTAGGAGCAGCGGGCCTGTTGCGATTGCGCTGTGGACAGAGTGCGTGGGTGCGTTGGACATGGCTGCTCCTTATCCCTCGTGCGCCGCACGGGGAGGCTGCGGCGCTTGGGACGAGGCTACCCCCGAGGTTCATGCGGGTAAGTACCGGAAGCTGACCAAAAGCTTGCCCGATTTCCGACAAATTGGGTTCATATGGAACAATCAAATAAAACCGCAGGTAAAAGATGGTGAAATAAGGACACCAGAGGTCCCTGTCTCCACAATTGGACTGTTTTTCAGACGATTCTCCACAGCTAAAACAAGCATCGACACCCTTGTATCGAACAAGACAACCGCGTTATACTAGCCAACACACAAGCGGGCATCGCCAAGTGGTAAGGCATCAGCTTCCCAAGCTGACACTCGCGGGTTCGAGTCCCGTTGCCCGCTCCAGTAAAAAGCACAAGCACGACACCGTTCCGGTGCCGTGCTTTTTTCAATATAGTGCCGGGACTCGAACCCGACAGGGTGCGAGCGTTAAATAAACGCGAAGCGTTTATAGCGAGCAGGCAAGGTCGCCGATAGGCGACCGTAGCCGGTGCGGATTTGCGAAGCAAATACGCGGACGTCCCGTTGCCCGCTCCAATCTCAAAATGTTAGGTTGATGCCCGTAGCTCATACGGGCACCTGCGCACGGTACAATAGTCGAGTTACGACCAACGTGCCAATAACCAAAAAGGAGCCGCTATGATCGATCGCTATACCCGCCCGGAGATGGGACACATCTTCTCCCTCGAGAACAAGTACGCCATTTGGCAGGAGATCGAGGTCCTGGCCTGCGAGGCCCAGGCGGAGCTCGGCAAGATCGGTATTTCCAAAGACGAAGCCCAGTGGATTCGCGACCACGCCAACTTCGAGAAGGCAAAGGTCGACGAGATCGAGGAAGTCACGCGCCACGATGTCATCGCCTTCCTGACCAACATGAAGGAGTATATCGATGCCGACGTTCCCGAGGGCGAGCCCAAGCCCAGCCGCTGGGTTCACTACGGCATGACCAGCTCCGACCTGGGTGATACGGCTCTGTGCTATCAGCTCACTCAGGCTTGCGACCTTATCATCGAGGACGTCAAGAAGCTCGGCGAGATCTGCAAGCGTCGCGCCTTCGAGGAGCGCAACACGCTCTGCGCCGGCCGTACTCATGGCATCCATGCCGAGCCGATGACCTTCGGTATGAAGTTTGGCTCTTGGGCCTGGGAGCTCAAGCGCGATCTGGACCGTCTTGAGGACGCCCGTAAGAACGTTGCTTTCGGTGCCATCTCGGGCGCTGTCGGCACGTACAGCTCCATCGAGCCGTTTGTCGAGGAGTATGTCTGCGAGCACCTTGGTCTGGTTCACGATCCGCTGTCTACGCAGGTCATCAGCCGTGACCACCACGCCTACCTTGCCGGCGTGCTCGCTACCACGGCAGCTACCTGCGAGCGCATTGCGACCGAGGTTCGCAACCTGCAGAAGACCGATACGCTCGAGGCCGAGGAGCCGTTCCGCAAGGGTCAAAAGGGCAGCTCCGCCATGCCGCACAAGCGCAACCCCATCACTATGGAGAAGGTCTGCGGCCTTTCGCGCATCGTCAAGTCCAACGCCCAGGTCGCCTTCGACAACGTTGCCCTGTGGCACGAGCGCGACATTTCGCACTCCTCTGCCGAGCGCGTCGCCCAGGCCGATAGCTTCATCGCCCTTGACCACATGTTCCAGTGCCTCATCCGCGTCATCGACGGCCTGCAGCTGTACCCTGCCCGCATGATGGCCAATCTCAACAAGACCCGCGGCCTCATCTTCTCCTCCAAGGTGCTGCTGGCTCTCGTCGATACAGGCATCACCCGCGAGGATGCCTATGCCATCGTGCAGGAAAACGCCATGGCCACGTGGCACGAGGTGCAGGATTGCGTCTCCGGTCCTACCTTTAAGGAGCGCCTCGAGGCCGATCCGCGCTGCACCGTCAGCCAGGAGAAGCTCGACGAGATCTTTGACCCGTGGGACTTCCTCACCCGCATCGACACGGTCTTCGATCGCCTGGAGCAGCTCGAGTTCTAATTGACCGATCGGGGAGGTAGTCAAATCGATCAATTCTCCGCGGCCCTCGTTCGAGTGCGACTTTCCAACACAAGCCCCGCTCGCAGCTCGCTCTGCCAGCGGGGCTTGTGCATGAGCGCACCTAGAAAGCTGGACGTCAGCGATATATGCGCGTCAACTGTGCTGCTTGCCGATAATTTGAGACATCTGACAAACATTACCTTGCCGGTAACTGTCGGGGGGGGGGGTATCCTTAAGCCAATTTTAAGGTGTGGGAGAATGCTGCGTTTTTTCACGAGAGATTGGACTTAGGGGAATGGGAAAAGGGTTTTGGAGGATAGCCACAGGCATCTGTGTTGCTTTAACGGCGGCAACGTTTGGGCTGACGGTGGCCGCTCCGCATGCGGATGCTGTCATGCTGGAGTCGCAGGACGGTTCCATGGGTGCATCGTTTCTCCCATACGATTCGTCTACAGGCGATGTGTGGTCAGAATTTGATGTCGCTGTTGGACAGACGGTGAAAGGAAGGCTTTCCTTTTTTAATAAAAATCACGAATGGGCGCACATTGACCCTAGCGATATCGATATCACATCGTCTGACGAGGATATCGCTAAGGTAAGTTATGAGTCACATAGTTGGGTATTGACAATTAGCCCCACCAAAGTTGGCACAACGACTATAACCCTGAAGAGCAAGACCGACGAGAGTTTAAACGGTTCTCTTAAGATTAAAAGTGTGGCTAAAGTCAATCCAATTAAGGTCAGTTTCGTTTCTTACGACCAATCTGGTGCGACAACAAACACCGCAACGCTGGGTTACACGGATGATTGTCCGCAAAAATGCGGGAACACGCATTATGCATTACTAGAGGGGAGAGTTGACGTTCGTCCCGTGGACGAGAGCCGTGCGGCCACATATTTTGTTATTAAGGAAGACCCCTCAAAGGATTCCAAAGTCCAGGCAAGGGTGAATTCGAATTATTCATCATATGGAACTTCCGAGCTAAGCGCTTCTTTGCAACTCGAGGCGTTGTCGAAAGATGCTAAAGAGGCCAAGGTTCTTGTCGACTATTGCAACGGTGAAGTTGAGACGAAGAAGCTATGTGATGTTGTAACCGAGAATCAGGAGCCCGGATTCAATGAGCGTGGGAACAAAAAGCAAAAGATGCTGGTTGGGGACAGCTATTATCTGACTGCCATTCTCAACGTTTCTCCAAATGAAGTACTGAAGGCATGCCAGCGCGCACATTGGGGTGCGGACTTTGGCGCTGTAACCTATTCTCTGGAAAGCAACGATGTCGTTGAGCTTATCGGTGGTGAAAACTCGTTTAAGGCAATAAAGCCTGGCACCGTTAAGGCTCATGCTCGTGATGGCCTTGGCAATGACCATCCCTTTGAGATGGAGGTTGTCGACCCTGCGGAAGTGAGCCTTTCGAAGGCTAAGTTTGTGTCGAGCGATTATACATTTCCCTGTGAGGTCAGTTCAGATAGTATATCCAAAGATTGGCTTTGGCTGGAATGTGACAGGGGGTTTGAATATCCAAAGGGCGTGCTGAGTAAAAGCGCTGAGGAATTGATGGACTCCTATGCCGGCGCAAAGTATTCTTTCACTTCAGATAATCCGGATGTCCTCGAGGTAAAAGGACCGATGTTTAGTGGTGGCAGTTACTTGGGGTATTTAGTGCCTCATAGTTACGGCGATGCAACGGTTTCAATGTACTTGGGTGGTCGTCTCTGCGACACGATGACCGTTCATGTTGTCAAGCCTGGCGAGGAGCCTGCAAAGACTGCGGTTTCCATTGCGGACAGCTACTCAACCTCCATGGATAAAGGCACGACTCAGCAGCTGAAGGCAAAGGTCTCCCCTGATGACAAGGCCAGCCAAGTTGTTTGGTCCTCTTCCAACGAGAGCGTCCTTACCGTCGACGCTAACGGTCTTGTTACCGCTGTCGGTGACGGTGATGCCACGATCACGGCAACGGTTGATGGGGTCTCTGCAACCACGGATGCGATTACGGTAACCACTCCGGTTGTAAAGGTGTCGGGCGTCAAACTCAGCGCTGCGAACCTTAAGCTTGCTGTGGGTGGTGAACCCTCGACGTTGACCGCAACGGTTGAGCCCGATAACGCAACGAATAAGAACGTGTCCTGGTCGTCGAGCGATCCTACGGTTGCCACGGTTGTGGCCGGCGTCGTGACCCCGGTCAAGGCCGGTGCCGCCACGATCACCGTCACCACTGAGGACGGCGATCATAGTGCCGCGTGCAAGGTGACGGTTATTCAACCTGCCACGGGTATCACGCTTGATAAGCAGAAAGTCGCGCTTGTGGGCGCTGCAGTCGAGCAGCTTAAGGCAGCGGTCGTTCCCGCGGAAGCTAACCAGACAGTTGTCTGGAAGTCCAGCAACGAAAGTGTCGCTACGGTCGATCAGGCCGGAAAGGTGACGCCTGTTTCCAAAGGCACCGCAACCATTACTGCTTCGACCGAAGACGGAAACTATTCTCAAGATTGTGCTGTGACTGTTTCCAACCCCGCAACAAATCTTGCGGTCGACCAGAGCGCCCTCAACCTCAAGAAGGGCGAAGAAGGCACCGTAAAGGTTTCTCTTGCCGGAGCCCTTGCGGGTGATGTCGACGAGACCAAGCTTGCTCTGGATGACACGGGCGCTTCGAAAGCATTTAAGGTTGTCGACAACGGCGATGGCTCCTACACCGTTACCGCTCTCAAGACAGGTTCCGGTTCATTTGTCATCACAGCAGAGTCGCTCTCCCAGACCGTTTCTGTGACCGTTATCAATCCCGTCCAGAAGGTCGAACTCAACAAGACGAGCCTGTCCCTTACTGTGGGCGATGCCTCCGCAAAGCTCTCCGCAACGGTGAATCCTGCCGATGCAGACGATGCGGCTGTGAGCTGGACCTCCAGCGATTCATCGGTCGCCACGGTCAAAGACGGCGTCGTGACGCCGCTTAAGGCCGGTACAGCCACAATCACTGCCACCTGTGGCGACAAAACCGCGACCTGCGCCGTTAGCGTAGCGGCGAGGACCATCGCAGGTGTTGCGAGTAGCGACGGAACGGACGTTAGCGTAAGCGCCGAGAACGATGTTGCTGCCGGCTTTGCCCAGAACAACAACATCTCTCTTGTGGTCGAGAAACCGACGGACCTTTCCGACGCCGCCAATGCTGCGATTTCCGGCCTTGAGCAGGGGAGCACCAAGGTTGCTGAGAAACTCGATATCAAGCTTCTCAAGGATGGCGAGGCCATCGAGAACTACGATGGCATGTCCTTCATCGTCCGTGTCAAGATGACCGCAGCTATGAAAGCCCTCACTAATCTCAAGGTGCTTTACGTTGCCGAGGACGGTTCCACCCAGGCTATGGATACGTGGATCGAGGGGGACTACCTCTGCTTCCGCACGAGCCACTTCTCGACGTACGTGGTGACGGGCGAGGGGGGCAAGGGGGAGCCGACTCAGCCCGCGACGCCGTCCCAGCCCGGTCAGCAGACGACGACCAAGGTAACCAAAAAGTCTGCTAAGACTACTAAGGGTGCGCTCGCCAACACGGGCGACCAGGCCCTTGCCGTCGCCCTTATTATGGCCGTTGCCGGCGCTTCGCTGATTGCCTTCGCGCTTATGCGCAAACGTTTCGAGCGTTAGGGCGCCCCTCTCGTTTAAGCGCGACCTTTCAGTCCAAGCCCCGTTGGTAACGTGTTTGACCAACGGGGCTTTTGCGTTAAAGACTTCAGCCCGTGTGTCGCGCGCAGTGCGGCGCATCGGAAACCGCCAGAGACGCGGTCGGCGCCAACGGCCTGAACGAGGCAGCGGTCGGGGGCGCATCCTGGAGCAGCTGAACTTCGAGTAGGATTAACCTAATTCGACCGCTTGCGGATGCATTTCAACCTTTGGCGCCTTGCCCATCTTGGGTGAGGCGCTTTTTTATTGCCGCATCAGCCCCGGGTATACAATGAAATCCGACTGCTGTTTCGATGAAGGGAGGCGCGTGCCCGGACGCACCAAGCGAGCCGCCATCGTCTCGTTTACGCTCATGCTCCTTGTTGCCGCCTGTGTGGCCGCCCTGACGTATACCGTTCGAAGCAGTTCTTCCTCCTCGAATGAAGCCGACAAAGACCTCCCGGTACTCAAAATCGGCGTTACGGATAACGACCCCTATGTGTATGTCGATACCACGGGCGATTACGCCGGTATCGATATCGACATCGCCCGCGAGGCCTGCAAGCGCGCGGGGCTCAAGCCACAGTTTGTCGATATTGACTGGAACGATCGCGACCGGCTGCTCAAAAACGGTGATATCGATTGCCTGTGGTGTGATTATTCTCCCTGTTATCGCGAGGATAAGTATTACTGGACCGAGCCGTATCTAACCGTGACGGTTTCGGTTGTCGCCAAGAAAACGAGTGGCATCAAGTCCTTGGCGCATCTCGATGGAAGCAAGACCATCGCGGTGATTGCGGGCTCGGTGAGCGAACGCCGATTGCTCGCAGGGGATCTGGAAATCTCGCCGGACGTGCAAATCAAATCGTATGGTTCTGCCGAGCTCTGCAAAGCCGCCCTCGCCAAAGGGTATGTCGACTGTTGGATGGCGGACGTTCAATCGCTTGATCGACTCGTCGCCCAGTATCCCGGCGTTTATCGTGTGTTTGCCGACAACGTTATGACGGTTGACCTGGGCGTTGCATTTGATGTTGCCTATGAGGGAGAGTGCGTCAAAAACCTCAATACCGCGCTGTTCGACATGGATCGAGACGGCACGATAGAGCGCATTGTGGACAATTACAAGGCAGGAGCGACGACGGGCGGGCAAGGAGCGGAATCATGACAAATGACAAGCACCGCTTGCGTCGAAAGACTCTGACCGTCATAGCTGTCGGCGTTATTGTCAGCGCTGTCTTATTAGGCCTGTTGTATGCGGTTGGAACCCATCGCTGCCTCGAAAAAACGCTTGGGTTTGGCCAAGAAACCATGGTGTTTTTGGAAAACGCTTGCGAAAAATATGACCGCTACGAACAGGGGAGAAAAACCGAGGAGACGCACGATTTGCTCGCCGCGGTCGAATCGTTTGCGACGTTCCTGTCCTCTGATCGCGTTGAGGTTAACAACGACCTTGTCGAGCAATTTGTCCATGCCGAGAACCTTTCGGGGTTGATGGTCATGGACTCCGATGGCCATATGGCTGCCCACTACGACATCGATGGTCGCGATCCGCTCATGTTGTGGCGAGAGGAGCTGGCCTGTTCGCCGGTCGCATCGATGTATCAAGGTTCCAAAGTGACCTACTCAACTGTCGTTGAGCGCCGTGGTGTCGTTTTTGCCGTCTGTGCTGTCCCGTATGGCGACGGCGTTGCCCTGGCATACCGCTCACTTGTTTCCGATTCGGCGGACGACTATTCATATGCCATAGCCGACGTGCTTTCGAACAACACCTTCCACCAGGGCCCCACGGTGCTTGTTATGGAGGATGCGGAGATTGTCTCATCCAACAGCGCCGATGCCGATGTGTCGCTCGCTCGACTCCTCACCAGTACAGGAGTTGAATGGAAAGAAGATGGCCTGACGCGCATCGAATATCGAGGAGACAAATGGTACGCCGTGCGTGCGGCATATAAGGACTACCGCCTGTTTGCGCTCTATCCCAAATCTGAGGTCATGTCTGACAGGATTTCATTTGTCGCCGTCGGCGTCTTGGTGTGCCTCGCGTTTTGGGTCGTGGTGCTGTTGGCTCGAAATATCGTTGACCACCGCAATTTGGTCGAAAAGGATAAACAGCTCGGCATTATCAATGCCATAAGCGCCATCTACGATTCGACCTTCCTTTTGCATCTCGACACCCTCGAGATCGAGGGAATCAATATGTCGCCGGCGATAGCGAAGATATTCGCCGAGCACAACGAGGCATATGACTTTATGGACACAGTCTGCCGGGATATCGTGAGCCCCGAAAGCCGCGAAGCGGTTGTGGGACTCGTAGATATAAGTACGCTTCGTGAACGTATGGAGGGCGTACCATACTTGGCTGCCGAGGTGCGAGATTGTCGAGGCGCTTGGTACTCGCTACAGGTTGTCCCCCAGCATCGCGATGAGCAAGGCCGGCTGGAGTCGGTTGTCGTGGCGACGCACAACATATCGATGGTCAAGCATGCCGAGGAGCTGTCATACCAAGATAAACTGACGGGGCTTCGCAACCGCAACTATCTTGAATCGCGTGGAGATAGCCTGGTAAACGAGGACTTGCCGGTGAGCGTGATTATGGTGGACTGTAATTATCTCAAGCGGACCAACGACATCTATGGTCACGAGATGGGGGATGAGCTGCTGCGACGGACGGCGTCCGTGCTGCGGCGGGTGGCTGGTGCGGATTACCTGCCGATGCGCGTTGGCGGCGACGAGTTTTTGCTGGTTTGCCCCCATACTGACAACGAGTCTGCGCTCGGGCTGGAACAGGATCTTCGTCTCGGTCTTGCCGCGGTAAGCGATGAGACCCTGACGGTCAGCGCATCGATTGGCGTGGCGACCGTCGAGACGGCTGGAAATACGCTGGCCGATGTATATCGCGTCGCCGACCACAATATGTATCGGGAGAAGCGCATGGTCCACGTACAGGGTGCGGACTGCTAATCTTGCCCCCACCAGTCCAAGCATCGTAGGATGTTGAATCGGTGCTTGCGATAATAAGTCGGTCCAGGCGGGGATAATAGACGTCTGAAATTTCTTTCTGAGAGGGGATCTCAATGATTAGTTTTGACTACAAGCCTCAGGGTGTATGCTCTCGCAATATTCACCTCAATCTCTCTGACGATGGCAGCAAGGTGCTGGGCGTCGAGTTTACTGGCGGCTGCGATGGCAACCTCAAGGCCATCTCCAGGCTGGTCGAGGGCGCTCCCGCCGATCGCGTAATCGAGGTTCTCGCCGGTAATACCTGCGGTATGAAAAAGACCTCTTGCGCCGATCAGCTTACGCGCGCTATCGAGGCCGCTCGCGCAGAGATCGCCTAATGAGCATCGCTGATCGCTTTAAGAATGGAATAACGCGTCGAGGTTTTGTGCTGGGTGGCGCCGCTACTGGTGCTGCTGCCGTACTGGCCGGTTGCTCGAAAAAAACGGGCACGAGTGATGACGCCGCTGGCGAGCCGCAGGTTATCAAGGACGATTCGAAGATTGTCTCGATCACTGATGAGTACGAAGCTGTTGATATCGATCTTGAGCCCGCGGCCTCGTGGACGCTGCCGCTGGGCACGCTGCTGTACTACTGCGATGGCGACTACGCTGCCGCGATGATGGCGCCTGCTTCTGCCCTGCATGCCAATACGCTTGGTGTGCTCAACCTGGGCGATGGCTCGCTTACCACACTTATTGAGGATCCCATTGAGGGAACCGGTTATGCGTTTTATGACGTTCGCGCGGGTGATGGCGTGTTCGCGTGGGTCGAGATGAACTTCGCCAATGCGTCTTGGAAACTCTATGCGCAAAACCTTGCAGGCTCCTCCCTTACCGGCAACGCTGTCGAGCTCGACCGCGGTGGCGAAAACTACGATCCGCCGCTCTTCACGGCGTATGGGTCGTCGGTCATCTGGTATAAGATGCCTTCGTCCGGCGGCACCAAGACGAGTAACGATTCGTACTGCTACCGTCAGTCGCCCAGCGAGTCCAAGCCTGAGACTATTTGGAAGTCGACGGGCCGCTTCGCATCCGCCCCGCGTGTGAGCGACGGCATCCTGACCATCTCGCCCCGTGTACACAATGATGAGGGCGTCTATTACGGTATGACGGCGATCGACCTGACTGACGGCAACAACACGAAGCGGGCTCAGCTGGTGCTTCCTTCGTCGGTTTCGCCTTTCGAGGCCGTGTATATGGGAGACACCTTCGTGTTCTCCATTGAGGCGACGTATAGCGGTGTGGGCAGCCTGGGCAATATGGGCACCTATATCGGTAACGAGGGCGGGCCGTACCTCTTCCTGTCGCGTGAGCCGCTCGCGTGCGCTGCGGGAAGGAAAAACAAATACCTGGTTAAAGTTCAGGCGTCGCATTTTTTGATTGACACTTCGGCTAAGACCTACGGCTCGCTTCTGTCGCCCGACCGAGCCTTGGAGTATGGCGATTATCCTGCTACGGCGGGTAAATCGAGCTCGTTCTTAACGTACGCAACGGTGCGTAACAGCCAGGGAATTCCCGAGACGGTTACCGCTCGCTTGTTCTCTCTTTAGTCTCCGAGGGGTTAAAAAGGCGTCGACAGGGGAATAAGCGCGTTGTGACTATGAGTACCGCCCGCCGAGCTATCGCACCCATGCGATGCCCGGTGGGCTCAGGTGCGTTAAAATGAGCTTGTTCTTAGCTAATTGAGACAGGGGGGCCGTGTTATGGCTTCAGATGCAAAAAAGATTCTGCTGGTCGAGGATGAGAAGGCAATCCGTGACGCCGTCGCTGCCTATCTCGAGCGCGAAGGCTACTGGGTTGTGGGCGTCGGCGACGGTCAGTCCGCGATCGAGGAGTTCGAGAAGCATCAGTTCGACCTGGTCGTGCTCGACCTTATGCTCCCCAAGATTCCCGGCGAGCGCGTTTGCCGCACCATTCGCGATACCTCGGATGTCCCCATCATCATGCTGACGGCTAAGGGCGAGATCGAGGACCGTATTATCGGTCTTGAGCTCGGCGCCGACGACTATCTGATTAAGCCGTTCTCGCCGCGCGAGCTCGTCGCCCGCGTTCGCGCTCTGTTCCGCCGTGCCCATCAGGCCGACGAGCCCGCCGTCGAGGTACTCGACTTCGGCGATCTGGTCATCGATATCTCGGGCCACAAGATCTTGGTCGAGGGCAAGGAAGTCGATCTGACGGCTTCCGAGTTTAAGCTGCTCACCACGCTTGCCCGCCATCCCGGCCGTGTGTATAACCGCATGGAGCTGGTCGAGAAAGTGCTCGGGTATGACTTTGAGGGCTATGAGCGCACCATCGATAGCCACGTGAAGAATCTTCGCGCCAAGCTGGGCGATGATCCCAAGAAGCCCAAGTGGCTCTACACCGTCCATGGTGTCGGCTATCGCTTCGAGGCTCCGGCCAAGACCGATAAGTCGGACGAGAAATAGGGAAATCACATATGACACCTGCGCGCTTTGAAATCGGACAAAAGCACAAGCAGGAGAGCGAGGCGGGTTCCAAGGCTAGTTGGAACACGCCTCGTTCCGATTCACGGCCAACGATGAGCTATCCCTCGCGCATGGCACTTGCTTTTGCTCTGACATCGCTCATGACGGTATTGGTGCTGGTGGGCGTTGTCTCTGTTGTGTGGGGCACGGTCTTTTCGGATTACACACGCTCCAATATCGTCGAAATCGCAAATTCCGCTGCCGAGAAGTTGGCGACCTCATATGAGGAAAACGGCTCTTGGACCGCGGGAGAACTGCGCACGGTCGCAACGTCGAGTTTGGTTTCCGACGATCTGGGCATGCAGGTCGTCAATAAAAAGGGTGTGATCGTTTATGACGATTCCTGGCCCTCGGCAAGCGCCACCGCCGATGTACGCGAAAACCAGGCTACGACCGACGACACGAGCGGCAAGAGGGCATCGCATAGCCCGGTCTCGTCTGCTCCAACCGACTCCGATAGCGTTGCTAACGTCGAGATTGTAACGTCTTCCGGCGAGCATGTCGGACAGGTAAAGCTGTGGGCCATCGGCTCCGACGCTCTGCTCACCAAGGCGGACTCTGCGTTTAGGGAGAAGACCTTTAACGCCATGGCCCTCGCCGCGGTTGTTGCAATCTGCATTTCGGTCGTTATCGGATCGCTCGTGTCGCGCATGCTCACCAAACCGATTCATCGCATCACCAGTACCGCAAAGCAAATCCGTGACGGCGACCTGTCGGCTCGCACGGGGCTGCGCGGTGATGACGAGATCGATCAGCTGGGTGAGACCTTCGATGAGATGGCCACCTCGCTCGAGAAGGATATGAAACACGAGAAGCGCCTGACCTCAGACGTTGCACACGAGCTTCGCACGCCGCTTATGGCCATGCTCGCAACGGTCGAGGCCATGCAGGATGGCGTGTATCCCACCGACGATGAGCATTTGGAGACCGTTGCTTCCGAGACGCGTCGCCTGGCTCGTCTGGTGCAGCAGATGCTCGACCTATCGCGTATGGAAAACAGCACGGCTCCGCTCAATCTAGAACCGGTGGACATGGTTCCGTTCGTGCGATCGATTGTGAACGGCCAGGAGCGTCTGTTTGCCGACCGTGACCTTCGTCTTCGCTTTGCAGATGAAACCCAAGGGCACGACGATGTCGTCGAGGCCGATCCCGACATGATCACGCAATGTGTTATCAACCTCATGAGCAACGCCATGCGCTACACCCCCGAGGGCGGTTGGGTCGTGGTGTCGGTGCTCAGTGACCGCAGGCACGTCAGCATTGCCGTTTCTGATACCGGCATCGGTATTGCCAAGGACGATCTGTCGCGCATTTTCGGGCGGTTTTGGCGCGCCGATGCCAGCCGCGCCCGCGAAGCTGGCGGCCTGGGCGTCGGCCTCGCCGTGACCAAGCAGATCGTCGAGCGTCACCATGGCTACATATCCGTGGAGTCGGAGCTTGGAAAGGGTACGACTTTTACAATTCATCTGCCCCGCGAGCACACGGCGGACGCGGCATCTACTACAATGGAGCACTAGCTTTTCGCTATTCGGTGAAGGAGGGGCCGCGTCCCTGCCGCTCCGAGTTTGCGAAAACATGCGGGAAAGAACCCGCATTTCTGTCGTATTTAGGTAAGGAGTGACTCACGTGACAACGATGGAGCGTCGTCCGGATTCCCGTGGCAAGGTTCGTGATATTTACGATGCCGGTGAAAACCTGCTGATGGTCGCCACCGACCGCATTTCTGCGTTCGACTTCATTCTTCCCGACGAGATTCCGTTTAAGGGAGAGGTGCTCAATCGCATCTCGGCATTCTGGTTCGATAAGTTTGCCGACATCGTCCCCAACCATCTCGTTTCCATCGACCCGGCGGATTTCCCCGAGGAGTTTGCTGAGTATCGTGACTACCTCGCTGGCCGCGCCATGCTGGTCAAGAAGGCCCAGACGATTCCTATCGAGTGCATCGTCCGCGGCTATCTGACCGGTTCGGGCAAGAAGACCTACGACGAGAACGGCACCGTCTGCGGCATCCAGCTGCCTGAGGGCCTGACCGAGGCTTCCAAGCTTCCCGAGCCGTTGTTCACGCCGTCCACGAAGGCCGAGATCGGTGACCACGACGAGAACATCTCGTTCGAGCGTTGCTGCGAGATCGTGGGCGAGGACATCGCCACGCAGATTCGTGACCTTTCCCTCAAGATCTACAAGGCCGCTGCCGAGTACGCCGCGACCCGTGGCATCATCATTGCCGACACCAAGTTCGAGTTTGGTGTCATCGATGGCAAGGTCACGCTGATCGACGAGTGCCTCACGCCCGACTCCAGCCGTTTCTGGCCTGCTGCCAGCTACGAGGAGGGCAAGATCCAGCCTAGCTACGACAAGCAATTCGTCCGCAATTGGCTCAAGGCCAACTGGGATATGACGGGGGAGACCCCGCACCTGCCCGCCGAGGTCATCGATGGCACGTCCGAGCGCTATCGCGAGGCCTTCCAGATCATCACGGGCTCCCAGTTCACAAGCATGAAGGAGAACGCATAAGTGAGTACCCGTAGCGCCACGAACAAGCGCACGCAATCCCACGAAGTTACCGGGGTTGCGCGCAAGTCTGCCGCATCTGCTAAGCCCGCCCGCCAAGCAGCGAGCTCCGTTCGCGTCGTGCCGGCTTCGTCTAAGGCACGCCGCAAAGAGCTCGAGAAGGGCGAGAACCTCGAGGGCCTCTCTAAAGAGGAGAAGCGCGCCCGCAAGGCTAAGCAGCGCGCCAAGGAGGACCGCATCTATACGGTGTCGAATATCCTCCTCAAGCAGGACGAGGACTACACCAAGCGCCGTCGCATCTGGTGGATTGTGCTCGCCATTGGCATGGTGCTCGTCGTGGCAATTTGGGCCTCGCTGTACTTCGCTCCCGCTGGCATGGTGTCCAGCCCTGTCCAGATGGTCGGCATCGTTTTGTCCTATGTCATCATCCTAGGTGACTTTATCTACGACTTCGCTCGTATTCGTCCCTTGCGCAACATGTACCGCGCGCAGGCCGAGGGCATGTCCGAGAACAAGCTCAACGCTCTTATCGAGCGCGCAGCTGCCGAGGAGGACAAGAAGGACTCCAAGAAGAAGTAGCGTTTGCATACATACTTATCGCTAAGATATAAGGCGCGTCGTTTTTGCGGCGCGCCTTTTTACTGTTCTATAGATAGATGGAGTGGCACATGATTCGAGCTGCCCTGACGGTCGAAGAGGCCCTGGAGGGTATGAAGTCCCTGGAGCCCAAGATTAAAAACTATGCGCGCCTGGTTGTCCGCAAGGGCGTAAACGTTAAGCCCGGCCAGGAAGTCGTCGTTCAGTCTCCGGTTGAGTGCGCGCCGTTTGCGCGCGTGGTGGTCGCGGAGGCCTATGCTGCCGGCGCCGGCCACGTGACGGTCATCTGGGCCGATGATGCCGTGACGAGGCTCACGTACGAGCATGTCGAGAAAAGCTATTTTGAGAAGACGCCCGAGTGGAAGCGCCTGCAGCTGGATTCCCTGGCCCAGGACGGTGCCTGCTTTATCTTTATCGAGGGTGCGGACCCCGCCGCCCTTAAGGGCATCGATCCCGCTAAGCCCGCTGCAGCTTCTAAGGCAAAGAACACGCAGTGCAAAGTTTTCCGCCGTGGACTGGATTACAACATCAATCCGTGGTGCATCGCCGGCGCTCCGGTCGTGGCTTGGGCGCGCGAGGTGTTCCCGGGAGACGCCGATGAGGTTGCAATCTATAAGCTGTGGAATGCGATTCTGCACACCGCTCGCGCCGATGGCCAGGACCCAGAGAGCGACTGGGAGCTCCATGACGCCGCATTCGAAAAGAACCTGCGTTTCCTGAACGACAATCGTTTCGACTGCCTGCATTACACCGCGGCAAATGGAACCGATCTGACGATTGGCATGACGAAGGGTCACGAGTGGGCCGGCGGCAAGGGTAAGACGCCCGATGGACATCCCTTCTTCCCCAACATCCCCACCGAGGAGGTCTTCACCTCGCCTGATCGTATGCGTGCCGACGGTATCGTGTATTCGGCTATGCCGCTCATTCACCACGGTAACAAGGTTGACGATTTTTGGATTAAGTTCGAGGCCGGCCGCGTAGTGGACTACGATGCCCGTGTGGGCAAGGCGACGCTTGCGAGCATTATTGGCACCGATGAAGGTGCCGCTCATCTGGGCGAGGTCGCGCTCATTTCCAAGAACACTCCGATCCGCGAAAGCGGCGTTCTGTTCTATGACACGCTCTATGACGAGAACGCCAGCTGTCATCTTGCGCTGGGAGTCGGCTTCCCCGAGTGCATCGAGGGTGGGTATGACATGTCCAAGGAGGAGCTCCTGGAGCATGGTGTTAACGTCTCGAGCGCGCACGTCGACTTTATGATTGGCACGGACGACATCGATATTACGGGCATTACGCCTGATGGACGTGAAGTTGTGATTTTCCAGAACGGCCAATGGAGTTGGGAATAGTCCCAGACCGTGGTACAATGCCACCCGCGGGCCGTTAGCTCAGCTGGCAGAGCAGGGGACTTTTAATCCCAAGGTCCAGGGTTCGAACCCCTGACGGCCCACCATAGAATAGAAAGCGATCGACTCCGGTTGGTCGCTTTTTTGTTGCCAAGGCATGGGTTCGAACCCGTCGGGGCGCGGAGCGCCGCAGCGGCCGCCTGCGGAGCAGGCTGAACCCCTGACGGCCCGCCCAAAGGAAGGAAAACGAAATGAAAACAGATAGATACGGAATTAGCGGCAGCACATTAAAGATAATAGCAGCCATCTCGATGGTTCTCGATCATGTAAGCAGGATCGTCCTGACCAATGGAATCATGACTCACGCATCGTACAATCAGATATCAGACGAACAATGGGCGATTCTAAGCGAGGCTTCGGATGTGCTTCATGTTCTTGGCAGAATTGCATTTCCCTTATTTTGCTTTTTGATAGTTGAGGGATTTTTGCATACTCATGACATAAAGAAGTACCTGCGAAATATGCTTGTCTTCGCAATCATTGCGGAGCCCATATACGATTTCGTTCAAACCGGGCAGCTATTTGACCTTCGGCAACAGAATGTTATGTATGAGCTCCTGCTTTCCTTGGTCTTTTTGATTATTCTGGAAAAGATACAAAGTCTTTCAAAATGGAAGAGGCACATTGCAGAAATTGCTCTGATTGTTTTGACAGCACTGGCAGCTGAATACACTAAGCTGGATGGCGGTGCGTATGGCATTCTGCTTGTGGCTGCATTCTATTTATTCCACGACAGCAAAGCTAAGATGTTCTTTGCTGCAGTATGTGCAGTGCTCCTTTCGTCATGCCATATAATTGACGGCGGATTTGAGTTCACTACAGCTAATATTTTTAATCCTGATGTTGCTGCTGTTAGCGCCGGGCGATTTTAGCCGCTAATAGTCAAACGATTTTGACCAATCCCG
>CABUBH010000004.1 GCA_902489775.1 uncultured Collinsella sp. | reverse complement strand
CGGCGCCCGCCTGCATCTGGTGGAGCCGTTGGGCTTTTCGCTCGACGACAAGACGGTACGCCGCGCCGGCCTGGGCTACTGGCAAAACTTGGACGTGACGACCTATGCTGGCTGGGAGGATTTTCTTGCGCGCAACGGCCTCTCCCCTGCCGATGGTCGCCTGCATCTGCTGACCAAAAAGGCACGCCGTACCTATGCGCAGAGTACCTACCGCGATGGCGACTACTTGGTCTTTGGCAGCGAGAGCTCGGGCATTCCCGAGCCACTGCTCGCCGCGGCGCCCGCGCGCTGCGAGCGCATCCCGATGCTGCGCGATTGCGACTCGCTCGATAACGCCGAGGCTTGGGAAGCTCACGAGGAATCGCTGGGGCATACCGAGGACGGCCACGAGGCCATCCTTCAACAAGACATCTGCGGCAACTTCGTCAACCCGGACGACTACCGCATCAGCGCACTCAACCTCTCCAACAGCGCCGCCATCGTCCTCTACGAAGCCCTGCGCCAAACAGGCTTTCCGGGAATGTGACAAAGGGACAGTCCCTTTGTCACATTCGACCGCCATAGAGTTAAACGTAATTAATCACTTTTACCTGGAATTAACTAGAATAAAATGAAGTTAACCCGAGACGCTAAAGGAGGGCATAGTGGAATACCTCGAAAACCCGTTTACCCCCAGTTTTGGTGAGGTTCCTGCCCATCTCGCTGGCAGACAACAGATTATTCGGGATTTGGACCGTGCCTTCTTGAGTCAGCGCAGGCGCCCAGAATTGACCTCGATCTTCTCAGGCGCACGTGGAACCGGTAAAACCGCTCTCATGTCGTCGCTCGCGACAAGGGCGGAATCCCACGGCTGGATAGCCGTAAAGACGACCGCGCTCCCGGGAATGCTTGAGGAAATCGAGTTCGGGGCGAAACGTGCTGCCGGCCATCTTATCGACCCGTCTAAGAACTTCGAAGTCACCGGTCTCGGAATTGCACCGCTCGGCAGCGTCGAGGTCAATCGCGTTCACGATGCTTCAACCTGGCGTTATCGCATGAGCGACATCATCGACCAGCTCAACGAGGCGGGCACCGGTCTGCTCGTCACGGTTGACGAGGTGGACCCGACACTCGACGAGATGATCCAACTCGCAGCCACGTATCAGCACTTTGTGACCGATGGGAAACGCGTCGCCTTGCTTATGGCGGGACTTCCCAACAACGTCTCTACGTTGCTGAACCACAAGACGGTCTCGTTCCTTCGCCGCGCCCAACAATATCATCTGGGTCGCATTGCCGACTATGACGTACGCGAGGCCTTGATTCGCACAATCCAGGAAAACGATCGCCTGGCAGATGCTGAGGGAATCGATAGAGCCGTTCGCTCGATCTCTGGATTTCCCTTCCTATTGCAACTCGTAGGTTACCGTGCCTGGGATCTCACAAGCGATTCGAAGGAAATCTCGTCACGCGACTTTGACCTGGGAATCAAAATCGCGCGCGACGAGATGGACGACCGAATCCTCGCGGCAACCTATCGGGAACTCACTGCAGAGGACAAGCGATTCCTCATCGCCATGCTCGATGACGAGGAAGAGTCCACCACCGCTGACCTTGTCGAGCGCCTTAAGCGTTCGCCGCAGCAGGTCTCCCGCTACCGACGCCGCATGATAGACGCCGGCATCATCGGGGAGCGAGGACGAGGGCTCGTCGCATTTGAATTGCCATTCTTCCGCGACTATCTCGCAGCTCAATGCGTGAAATAGGCATCAATGAGGCAAAGGGACTGTCCCTTTGCCTCATTGTCTATAGATAGCGGCCGGTGATGCTTGCGGAGCAAACTGCGATGTCGACCGGAGTGCCGGCGCAGACGATTTGCCCGCCGGCGTCGCCACCGCCCGGGCCCATGTCGATCACGTAATCGGCGTTGCGGATAAGGTCGAGGTCATGCTCGATCACGACAACTGTGGCGCCCTTGGCAACGAGTCCGTCGAACACACTCAGCAACACCTGAACATCGAGCGGATGTAGTCCGATCGTGGGCTCGTCAAATACGAATACGGCATCATCCTGCACGCGGCCCATCTCACTCGCGAGCTTAAGGCGCTGTGCCTCACCGCCCGAAAGCGCCGGTGTGGGCTCGCCAAGCGTGAGATAACCCAGGCCCAGGTCGTGCAAGGTCTGCAAGCGCACCTGAACTTTCTTGAGTCCCACCGTAGCGTCGAGTGCCTCGTCCACGCTCATATCCATAAGCTGCGGCAACGTAAGCAGACTGCCATCCTTGCCTTCGCGATGGATATGCGAGGCGGCCTCGGCGTAGCGCGAGCCACGGCATGCCGGGCAGACGATCTCGACGTCGGGCAGAAACTGCACGTCAAGCGATATCGAGCCCGTGCCGTCGCACGTAGGGCAGCGCAGGGCACCGGTGTTGTAGCTAAAGGCGCCCGCCTTATATCCCGCCGCCTTGGCCTCGGGCGTACGTGCAAAGGCGCGGCGCAGCTCGTCATGAATGTCGGCATAGGTCGCTACCGTCGAGCGCACGTTGGCACCGATGGGCGTGGCGTCAATCAGGTTGGCACGGGCAATGCCCTCGGCATCGACCCAACGCACGTGCCCCGGCAAGCGTTCGCCGGCTGCCTGCGCCTTGAGCGCCGGGATGAGCGTCTCGAGCACCAACGTCGTCTTGCCCGAACCCGAAACGCCCGTCACCGCGACAAGGCGGCCGCGCGGGATATCGACTTCGAGCGGTTTGACGGTATGGATGGCCTCGGTTGCCATGCGGATATGGCCCTGGTCGAACATTTCCTCATCAGTCACCTGCGGACGCAAGCGCTTGGACTCTGAGCGCAAAAACGGCGCGATGCGACTGCCCTGCGATTGCTCGACCTCGTCTACCGTACCAGCGGCGATCACATTGCCGCCGCCTGCTCCGGCAACGGGACCCATCTCGACCAGATAGTCGGCATCCGCCAGTACGCGCGTATCGTGGTCGACAACAACCACGGTGTTACCGTCATCCACCAGATCTCGCATCACGCCTACCAGGCCGTCGACATTGGCAGGATGCAAGCCGATCGAAGGCTCGTCCAGCACATAAAGCACGCCTGTCGATCGGTTACGCACCACGCGAGCAAGCTGCACGCGTTGGCGCTCACCCGTGGAAAGCGTGGCGCCGGCGCGGTCGAGTGAAAGGTAATCGAGACCCAAGTCGACCAGACGACGGGCCGCGCTCAAAAACGAATCGCAGATATCCGTCGCCATGGGCCGCATCTCGGGCGGCAAGAATGCGGGCACCCCGCGCACCCACTCAATCGCCTCGCCCAGCGTCATAGCCGCCGCCTGCGCCAGATTGATACCGCGCACCTGGGGCTGGCGCGCAGCCTCGGAGAGACGCGTGCCGCCGCAATCGCGGCATGGGCCCTCGCGCAAAAAGCGCGCAACGCGTTTTAAGCCCTTATCGTCCTTGACCTTGGCGAGCGCATTCTCGACGGTATAGACGGCGTTGTAATAGGTAAAGTCGAGTGGCGTAGCGCCCTCGCCGTTTTTGGGCACGTAGAGGATGTGCTTCTTAACCGCCGGTCCATGAAACACGATGTCGCGCTCTTGAGGCGTGAGCTGGTTAAACGGCACGTCGGTGCGCACGCCCATCTCGCCGGCCACCTGCTTCATCAGATCCCACATGAGCGTACCCCAGGGAAGCACCGCGCCTTCGTTGATGGTCTTTGACTCGTCGGGCACCAGGCTCGCCTCGTCCACCTCGCGCATGACACCAGTGCCGCCGCAGGTAGAGCACGCGCCGCCGCTGTTAAAGGCAAGGTCCTCGGCACCCGGCGCGTAGAACTCGCGGCCGCATGCGGGGCACGTGAGCGACAGGCCCGCAGCCACATTAAGGCTCGGCTCCACACGCGCCCCGCAATGCGGGCACACGTGATGGGCACAGCGGCTAAAGAGCAGACGCAGGCTGTTGTTGAGCTCGGTCATGGTGCCAAAGGTGGAACGCACGCCCGGCACGCTGGGGCGCTGATGCAATGCGAGCGCCGCCGGCACGTGCAGTACCTCGTCCACCTGGGCGTGTTCGGCCTGCGTCAGGCGACGTCGAGTATAGGTGCTGAGTGCTTCCAAGTAGCGACGCGAGCCCTCAGCATAAAGAACCCCCAGCGCCAGCGAACTCTTGCCCGAGCCCGACACGCCGGCAATACCCACGAGCTTTCCCAGCGGAATATCGATATCGATGTCCTTGAGGTTGTGTACACGTGCGCCACGCACTTCGATAGCCTGCGGGCTCATCTTCTGTTCCGTCACCTTTATCACCCTACTCATGCCATAAAACTCGATCGCGAATGTACGCGCCCAGCATGGGCACGGTAAACCGGACGAGGCCGTATCCGGCAGCTTCGATGACGCGCTCGCGAATCAGGCTTGCTCGATATTTACTCGCCCAGCTCTGGGTACGCTCGCAGCGCTCAATGATATCCGCCATGCGCGTCGGTTTGCCCTCGTCAACCGCCATGGCCTCGATAAAGAGGCGCTGTGGACTGCGCAGCCCGTAATACAGAGGCGCGTCAACCGCTTCGTAGAACTCGGAGACGGCATCCGCATGGCCATCCTCGACATCGCGCCTTTCGATGACCTGCGAGCTACGCCGGACAGCAGACCGCCACATGTAATATCCCACCAGCTGAACCATATAGGGATGCCCCATGCTCTTGCGCGCCGCAAGGTCCGCCGTCTCCGCGTCAACGTAAAGACCAGCATCTTTGACCGCCTGGATATATGAATCACGCACCTTGGGCAAGGATATCGCCCCCAGCGTACGCTGCTGGGCACGCCGCAAAAACGTCACGCTCGGCTCTTCGAGCAGGTCGTCAACCATACTGGGTAAGCCGGCGAACACCAGCGCAAGACCGCGCTGCTCGCTATCGGGCAAGCCCGTGGCATCCTGGTCTCCGAGCACCTGCTGATAGAGAACGGCAAGGGCCGCCAGCTCCTCGATAGACGCCGATTGCGCCTCGTCAATCGCAAACAGTATGCCTTTGCCTGGACCGAGCTTCTTAAGGCGCTCGTTGACCAGCCCTCGCAACATCTCGCCCTTTGCCCGCGCCGCCTCGACTGACATCCGACCAAACGACGGACCGAACTCCATTGACGTCACAACGGGTTTATTCGAGCGAAGCGCGTCGGCCAATCGGTCGCATAAGCCAAGCGAAGCGGAATCGGAGACAACCGCCCATCCGCGCTCGCTAGCTAAACGCTGCAGCTCCCGCAGGAGAACCGTCTTGCCGCAGCCGCGGTTTCCCGTAATGAGCATGAGCCTACCCGGCGCTCCGGCGCCGTTATCGAGCCCTTCCTCAAAATCTTCGATGACCGACTCGCGACCGATGAGTATCGGAGGCCGCTTGCCAGCCGTGGGCTTAAAGGGATTTGGATTCATGTCGGCCTCCTCGGATTGGCAAACCCTGGTAATAGTTATACCAACTTATACCGAGTTATACCAATAGCATGTGACAAAGGAACTGTCCCTTTGTCACATGTGGCCGAAAAACTCGGCGTCTGCTGCTCGCCAGGGGCGGAAGGTGGCGGGATCGATCTTTACGTGCGCCGCGGCGGGTACGTCGTACCATTTGACCGTGTAACCGGCGCCGTGAGAGCAAAAGACCGAGTCGGGCGTGTTGGGCAGATCGGCTTCTGGCTCATAGGCGGCCGTCTCGATGACGCGCTCGGCATCATGGCAAGCCGCATAGCCGGCAAACTCTAGGTACAGATGTCCGCGACCACTCGTGTAGGCAGCCACCTCCAGCGCGTAATCCTGCACTTCGGATGCCGGCACGCGACCCACAAGCTTCGCCCGGTCTCCCGCCATCGTCGGCGGCTCGTACTCGGCACCCATGCGCGTGGCATCCGAGAGCGCCCGGCCCACGCACTCCCCCGGCACCTCGAGCTCAAAGCGATACCACGGCTCCAACAGTACCGCCGCGCCAGCCTCACGCGCCTGCATGAGCCCCTGGCGAATCGCGCGGTACGTGGCCTGGCGAAAATCGCCGCCCTCGGTGTGTTTGGCATGCGCACGGCCGCCCGTGAGCGTAATGCACACATCGGTGATGGGCGAGCCGGTCAGCGCGCCCAGGTGATCGCGCTCCATGGCGTTGGTGAGTGCCAAACGCTGCCAGTTAAGATCGAGTTCGTCGGTCGAGGTCACGGTGCCAAACTGCACGCCCGAACCCGCTGGCAACGGCTCCAGGCGCAGATGTACCTCGGCATAGTGGCGCAGCGGCTCAAAATGGCCCACGCCCTCGACCGGCTGCGAAATAGTCTCCTTATAGAGAATGCCGCCAGACTCAAACGCAACCGAAAGGCCAAAGCGATCGGCCAACACCCGCTGCACGACCTCGAGCTGCACCGCCCCCATGAGCTGCAGATGTATTTGTTCAAGATGCGTGTTCCAGCTTACGCCGAGCATGGGATCTTCATCCGCCAGCTCAGTCAACGCTTTGAACACCGCATGGACATCGTGTTCGCCCGGAAGCACCGTATAGGTGAGGACCGGAGCAATGACGGGTGCATCGCCCGCGGGCTCCGCGCCCAGGGCGTCCCCTGGGCGAACGTGCGCAAGACCCGTCACGGCGCAAATACCGCCAGCGGCAACTTCCTGGGCAAGCTCGTATTTCTCGCCGTTATAGATGCGCACCTGGTCGATCTTTTGCTCCCACGCCTCGGCGCCGGAACGTCCGTTAATCAGCTGTTTGGCATGCAGCGTGCCGCCGGTCACTTTAACCCATGCCAAGCGCTCGCCGCGATCCCCGCGGCTCACACGGTAGACGCGCGCGGCAAACTCCGGGTGCCATGCCCGTTCACGCATCAGTGCGCATATACCATCCAGCAGCTCGTCCACGCCCTGGTCCTTGAGCGCCGAGCCGGCAAAACAGGGAAAGAGCTTGCGCTCGGCAACCATGCGCGACAGCGTTGCGACGGAAAGCTCACCCGCTTCAAGAAACTCCTCGAGCGCCGCCTCGTCCAACGCAGCAGCGTCCTCCTGAACGGCACCGCCCGCCAGCAGTTCGTTGGCATCCAGGCAGCCTTCGGAAAGACGCTGCCCAAGCTGTGCTAGCAGTGCCTCACGCCCGGGGTTTTCCAAGTCAATCTTGTTGATAAAGATGAACGCCGGAATGTCATAGCGTGCAAGCAGGCGCCACAGGGTTTCAGTGTGCCCCTGCACGCCATCATTGGCGCCCACCACCAGAATCGCGTAGTCCAGGGCACGCAGTGTGCGCTCCGCCTCGGCAGAAAAATCGACATGCCCCGGTGCATCCACGAGCATGACGTGGGTATCACCGTGGTCGAACACGGCCTGCGACGAGAAAATCGTGATGCCACGCTCGCGCTCGATCTCGTTCGTATCCAGATGCGAATCGCCATCGTCCACGCGGCCGCGCTTGCGAATGCGACCCGCGTTGAACAGCATGGCCTCGGCCAACGTGGTCTTGCCGGCATCGACATGCGCCAAGATTCCAACGACCGCTTGCTTCGACATGGCCCTCCTCTTATTACAAGCCCATCGCACGCGGCAACGGGCGTTCACGCTCCACACTGGATGATACAATTTACGGGCCGGCGGGCCCTATCCCCCGACCGAGCTCATCGCCCTGCGTTGCCGCGCGGCGATTTTCGTAGGTTCGCGCCTTGCGAAAGCCGGCTTGCAAAACAGCCAGCGAACGAAAATGGCCCCACCCGGGGCCATTTTCGTTCGTGCAAATTGTTGACACGCGTCCCCGCTCTTATGCCTCACGCAGCCAGTCAAACGCCACGCGCGGGGTACCGTCGGACACATACACGATGCCGGCGCGCTCAAACCCCGCCTTAATACTCGCACCCTGCATGGGCAGGTTATCCTGATGCGTGTCGATACGCAGGTGATCGGCACGCTCTTTGGCAAAGGCAAACATCGCGGCCGCGATACCGTGCGCGGTGCCGTCGGACGCCACACGGTGCAGCACGGCGTACGGAGCGTCGCTGCGCCATTGACCATCCTCAATTACGTCATAGCACTCGTCCGGGCCCGGCAAAAAGGCAAACGTCGCCACCACGCGGCCGTCGACTTCGCACACGTAACTGCCATCGGCGGCGATATCGGCAGCCAGCTGCTCGCCAGAAGGCGTGCCCTCGGGCCACTGCGTGGCGTTGCCATGTGCGCGCATAAAGGCGCGGGCTGCGTCATAGATAGCCATGACGGCGGGAATGTCGGTATCGAGGGTTTTTCTGATCATCACGCGGCGACCTCACGTTTATTGGTATCACTTTGGTTGAGCAATGATACCAGCGTTTGGAGAGAGGCGCTAAGCAGTTGGGAAGCAAAAAGCGAGCCGCTTGGTCAAAGGCCAAAAGCGAGTTTTTGGGCGCTGCCACCGGCGGCGATATGAGCGACCTGTTTGCGCGCGAGGACGAGCGGCGAAACACCCTGGACGCCGAGCGCGATGAGGCCTGGCGCTACAAGTCGTGCGAGCGCAAGAACCGTTACGACACACGCGCCGAGGCCGAGGCAGTTATGGCCGACTGCGAAAACCGCGGGCGACGTGGTTTGGCCTGCTACAAATGCGAATACTGCGGCGGCTGGCATTTGACGTCGCACCCTTGGAAATAGGTCGCGCTGCACCCGCGCGTTGAGCGCTATTCGGCAAACGACGGACGTGGCGGCACCAAAACATCGTAACGAACGGCCTTGCCCGCAAGTTGATAGCTCGGCTTAACGCCGGCAAGCAGTGGCCCCTTCACCGGCCGCTTGATAACGACCTTGCGCGGACGCACCGCGAGCGCCGCCTCGACCAGCGTCTCCTCATCGGCGCACGGCTGCTCCAAATGATGCAGCAGTTGAAACTTCTTTTTGACCGCCGCGCTCTTGGTGCGCTCGGGGAACATGGGGTCTAGATATACCACATCGGGCGCGACGAGCTCGCCCTGCTCGACCAGCTCAGCCGCATGGCGAAGACCGGCGATGCTGTCCTCGCCCGCATGCAGGCGCATGCGCGCCACGGCATCCGCAAGCGCCGGATCGTCCGCCGCACGGTCCAAGGCATCCTGCAGCAGCGCCGCGATTACACAGTCCTGCTCATACAAATCGACCGTAAAGCCCGCGGCAGCAAGCAGCAGCGAATCCTCGCCAAAACCTGCCGTGGCATCGATTGCCCACGGCTGTTCGACGCCTTTCGCGCGTGCGGCCTTCACCAGCAGCTCCTGTTGCAGGCGGCCCTGCTTGAGTCGTGGAAGCATGCGGGCAAAATCGGCTCGCAGCTCCATCGTGCCATCGGTGAGCGCGAGGCCCTCGGGCGTCCTGGTTAACTCGAGCCCAGCCGCCCGAGCAACAGAAAAGGGATCGACGACGCCCATGGGCACTCCTTAGCAAACAAAACGAATACATGGGCGCCATTCATGTCGGCACCCAACCGTCCGTTATTGTCCCACATGCGACATAGTCCACAGCATCCCAATGCAAAGCACCGCCATCAATCCCGTGCACACGGCAGCGATCACAGAATCACCCATGCGCCTTCCCAACGACCGCGGCTCACGCACTTGACCTGTTCCGTACATTATGGCTCCTCCTTGAGACCAGCTCTTACCATGGCCCCATCATCGCAGCGCCGCACATGAACTGCCATCGATTTGCCTTACAGCTGGCTTTCCTTTTTGAAAGATTGCCCTGCACAGACGAGAAGCGCTTTCTGACACACACGCCGTCACGTTGAACTACAATGTGCTTCACGTTATGTGCAGCATATGGGACGCGCCAGACTGGCAGCGCCCGCATCGAAAGGACTACCTATGAGCGCCGCGCGCAAGACACTCAAAATCCTTGCCCTCATCTATTTTGTTCTGGGCATCGCCAGCCTCGTCATCGGAATCGCCGGCATCGCGACCGGCAAGCTCGAGTCCACCTACGGACCGAACGCCATGCTCGCCGCGGTCGTGATTATCGCCAAGGGCCTCATCGACCTCGCCGCGGGCGTTGCGGGCATCAAGGGCGCCAACAAGCCTTCGCAGGTGGGTGGCGCATTTAAGCTCGGCATCATCGCCGCGGTCGCCACGATTGCGCAGGCCGTGCTCACGCTCCCCGCGTTCGGCGGCGACGCCATCAACTATGGTGCCTTTGTCATCGTGGTGTACGACCTGTTCTTTGTTCAGCAGGCACACGACGTCAAGGCCGAGAACAAGGATCGCCTGTAGGCACCCGTCTCCCATATTCCTTACAACGAGCAACAAGAAGGGCCGATCGCGTAGCAACGCGGTCGGCCCTTTGCGTTTAACCAGATAAAACCTGCCAAAATAAACCTGTCCCTTTTTGGTAGGTTAGTGGCGGTACTCGGCGATGATGAAGTCGATATCCGTTTGGAGCGAGTCCAAGTTTGCCAGGCGCTCTTTGTCTACTGGTCGCGTGCGGTAGTAGTAGGGCGTCATCTGGAACACGGCCTCGATGTCGGCCTGCGTCTGGAGCGTAATGTTCGCGGATACCCGCTGCGTGCCGACCAGTTTTAGCTCGGTCGTCTTCGGCAGCTTTTCGTCGTTAAGGTACGGCGTGTCGTAGAGCACTTCCTTGAGCCCAAACAGATGGCGGGCACCTGGAATCACGGTGTAGAGCGAGCCCTCGGCCGCCAGCACGCGGGCGAACTCGCGCTCGTTAAAGGGAGCAAAGAGCTCTGTCACCATATCGAAGGCGCCATCCGCCACGGGAACGTCCTTCATGTTGGCAACGAAGTAGGTCGCGCCGCCACGCTTGGCAGCCAAACGCACCATTTCCTTGCCCAGGTCAAACCCGTAGGCATCAACGTTCGGCACCGAGCCCATGGCGCTCGTGTAGTAACCCTCGCCGCAGCAGATGTCGAGCAAAGTCAGCGGCTTGTCCGTGGACGCCCCGCGCTCAGCCGCTCGTTCGCGTACGAGCTCGACCATCGCATCGCGCAACGGTGCATAGTAGTCGCGATTGAGGAAGTCACGACGGCTACGGGCCTGCGACTTGGGATCGCCCATAGAGTCACCGCTCTTAGACGAGCGCAACAGGTACAGATAGCCCTCGCGCGCACGATCGAATCGATGCCCACCTGCACATACAGCCCCACGCTCGTCGTCCACCAACGGCTCATGGCAAACGGGACACAACAACATGGCAACTCCTTAGCGCGGACAACACAGCGCCCACCATTGTCTCACGCCTCCCCCACCTAGTCATTGGGGACGTTCTTAAACGACTAGTCATTCAAGAACGTCCCCAATGACTAGTCTATGTGCTGACAGAAAAGAAACGTTCCCCCCAAGTACCGGCTGATTGCATTAGGAGTATCATCGTCTGCGCAAATAAGCACGAAAGAGCATGTTAGAGATTGAGAGCGTATGGCTGATACCGTATCTAAGCACATTGACATGACCACCGGCTCGCTGTGGCGAAATATTCCCCTGTTCGCCTTCCCCGTGGCCGCCACGAGCATCTTGGAGCAGCTGTCGAACCTCATCGCCACGGTCATTATCGGTAACTTCTCGGGCGACCAGGGAACCCTCGCCATGGCGGCGGTCGGCTCCAATGTTCCGCTTACCAGTCTTATGCTCAACCTGTTTATTGGCATGTCACTTGGCTCCAACGTGGTCATCGCCAACGCTATCGGCCGCAACGATCAGAACATGGTCAAGCGCGCCGTTCACACCTCGATCCTCATGGCACTCGTGGGCTTTGTCGTCATCGCACTGGGCGAAATCTTTGCCGAGCCCATGCTCGCCGCGCTCAACGTCCCTGCCGAGACCATGCCGCTCGCATCGCTCTACCTGCGCGTCTTTTTGCTGAGCATGCCCTCCATCTTGCTCTACAACTTCGAAGCCGCCATCTTCCGCTCCGTCGGTATCACCCGCATGCCGCTCCAAGCGCTCGCCGTGTCCACCGTCCTCAACATTGGCCTGGACCTCATCTTTGTCCCCATACTCCACTGGGGCGTCGCGGGCGTCGCCATCGCCACCGCCATCGCCTACACCGTCAGCGCCGCTACACTCTTTATCCGCCTGCTCAAGACCGACTCCGTCGTCCGCGTCACCCCACGCGACCTGGCTATCGACCCCGTCGCCCTCAAGCGCATCGTCAAGATCGGCCTGCCCGCCGGCATCCAAAGCGCCGTCTTTGCCGTCGCCAACATCATCATCCAGTCCGCCATCAACAGCTTGGGTACCGAGGTCATGGCGGCATCGAGCGCCGCCATGAGCCTAGAGTACGTGTGCTACAACCTGCTCAACAGCTTTAGCCAGGCCTGCACCACCTTTGTGGGACAAAACCACGGTGCCCGCCAGATCGACCGCTGCACCAAGACGCTCAAGGTCTGCCTGGTCGAAGGCGGTATCGTTGCCCTCACCACGATTATCGTTATTGTCGGCCTCGGGCGCGAAATCCTATCGCTGTTCAACAGCGATCCCAACATCGTCTCGATCGGCTATATCCGCGTGTGCTCGATTTTCCCGGCGTACGCCTTTAGCATGTTCTACGAAAACATGTCCGGCTACCTGCGCGGCTTTGGTATCTCGCTCATGCCCGCCCTCATCACCATGATCTGTGTCTGCGGCATCCGCTTCTATTGGGTGTTCTGCGTGTTCCCGCACTTCCGCACCTTTGCGAACATCATGATGGTCTACCCCATCAGCCTGGGCACCACGGCGTTCTTTATGGTCGTGGCGGTACTACTTTGCCACCCGGCACGCACCTATCGCGCCACCCAAGCCAAAGCGACAGCCCGCTAAACACCGCGCTCAACGCCACGCCAGTCATTAATTGACAATATGCGAGCTCATATAGTCGATAAAGCGCCTCGTGGCGATGGGCATGGTGTCCCAGCTGCGCCAGGCGGCCACCACGTCACGCGAGGGGGCATGCACGATGGGACGTACGCGAATATCGGCCCGCATGCCCTCAACGGTACGACGGTAGAGCATGCTCACGCCTAGGCCCTCCTCCACCATCGCCATGATGGTGTAGTCGTCGGTGACCTCGCTCGTCACGTGCGGCGACAGCCCATGCGCCGCAAACGCATCGAGCACCAGGCTCTGTTCGCCCTCATCCAGCAGCACAAACGGCTCGGACGCCAGGTCGGCGAGTGTCACCTTTTCCTTTGCCGTCAGCGGATGCGCGACAGGCAACAGCGCCACCAGCTCGTCGTGATAGACCACGCGCTTCTCGAGCCCAGCGGTAAACCCACGTGCCGTAAAGCAAAAATCAACCACGCCATCGTGCACCCACTGGGCGTTGCGCGTGTAATCGCCCTGCTTGAGGGTAAAGCGTACGCCCGGGTGCAGGGCTCCAAAGTCGCGGATCACGCGCGGCAGCACGGTTCGACTCACGTTGGTAAACGTCGCGATGCGAATATCAGTCGACGAAAGCCCCAGCAGCTCCTGGCGCTTGCCCTCGAGCTCAGCCTCGGCAGTCACAATCTGGCGCAGGTACGGCAGATATTGTTTACCGTCGCGCGTAAGCGACACGCCCTGCTTGCCGCGCTCGATAATCGTAGTGCCCAGCTCGCGCTCGAGTGCCTTGACGGCCTGGCTCACCGCATTTTGCGTATAGCCCAGCTCATCGGCCGCGCGTTTCAGGCTGCCGCAGTCGACCACCATACAAACAATCTGATACCGCGATGCCATCGTGCCTCCACATCAATGCAGCCGTAAAACGTTTTGCCAGAGCTTTTTCTGACTACGTTAGCGTTTCTTAATCATACTGAAGATACATTCGCTTTACTACATCCACATCTGGGAGCAGAATCCTTTTTACGAAACCGTTCTGTAACAAAAGGAGCCCCATGGACCGCAAAAAAGCAATCGCGCTCTCATTTTCCGTTCCCATCGCATGGGGCTTTTCGTACCCCCTCATGAAGATCGGCATGGACAGCATGAACGCCACGAGTATCGTCGCGCTACGCTGCATCATCGCCTTTGTGGTCTGCCTGCTGCTCTTCCACAAGCACGCGTTGCGCATCAACCGCGACCTTATGGTCCGCGCCGCCATCATCGGCGCCATTATGGCAACCGAGCTCACCTGCATGTGCCTGGGCTCCAGCCTCACCTCTGCCTCCAACGCCGGCTTTTTGCAGAGCCTGACGGTCGTGATCGTGCCGTTTGCCAACGCAGCTCTGCTGCGTCGCGCCCCCGAGCGCAAGGTGCTCATCGGCACGGCTATCGTCACCTGTGGCATGCTGCTGCTCTCGGGCGCCGACTTTACCAGCCTGAATCCCGGCGCGATCATCATGCTGCTCTCGGCCTTTATCTATGCCAGCCACATTATCGTGGCCAAGCGCTTTGTCGAAGAAGTCGATCCGCTGGCTCTGGGCGTTTGGCAGCTAGGCTTTGGCGGTTTGTTCTCGGGCGTCGCGGCATTCACCTTTGGCGGCTTCACGCTTCCCAGCACGCCGGGCGAAATCGTGGTCGTCGTCGCGCTCGCACTCATCTGCTCTGCCTACGGCTTTATCACCCAGACGCTCGTGCAGCCCCACGTGCCCGCCGAGACCACCGGCTTCGCCTTCTCGCTTGAGCCGGTCTGCTCCGCTGTCTTCTCGTTCTTCCTGGTCGGCGAGGTTCTGAGCCCCATCGCCTTCTTTGGCGCCGCCCTCATCCTCACCGGCGTCATGGTGGCAACCGTCGAGCTTCCGCGCCTCCGCGCACATGAACAGGCTCGCATGGCAGGAGCGCCCGAGCACGTCTCGTAGACCCCACTCTTCATACAGCCGTGGCATAAAGGCAACCGGTGCGCCTTTACAATAGATGCCAGCAGAGCATCTGACGTAAAGGAGCCCCATGGACGCCGCGACCCGCGACCGCAACATAGCAACTTGGTTGGGCGATGCGCCGCAGCCGGTACGTGACACTACGAACCAGCTGCTCGAGCGCATCGCCCTTTTGCGTGCTGAGCAAACCATCTACCCGGCACAAGACGACATCCTCAATGCCCTCGCCTACACGCCGGCCGACCAGGTCAAGGTTGTCATCTTGGGTCAAGACCCCTATCACGGACCCAACCAAGCCATGGGGCTGTCGTTCTCGGTCCCCGCGACGCAAACCAAGTTGCCGCCGAGTCTGCGCAACATCTACAAGGAACTCAACGCCGATCTGGGTTGCCCCATTCCCGCCACAGGAGATCTAACGCCATGGGCACAACAGGGCGTCCTGCTTCTCAACACTACGCTCACCGTGCGCGAGCATGCCGCCAACTCGCACGCCAAACTGGGCTGGAGCACGCTCACCGACTACGTTATCGAACGCTGCTGTCAGCTGCCCCAGCCGGTAGTCTTTTTGGCATGGGGTCGCTTTGCCCAGCAGGTGGTCGAAGGTAAGATCGTCGCAACTGGTGCGGGCAAGGCAACCGACAAGTTCTGCCTGGCCTCCACACACCCCTCGCCGCTTTCGGCCAACCGTGCCACGGCAGAACTCCCCGCTTTTATGGGGTCGCGCCCCTTCTCCGCTGCCAATCGACTACTCGAACAGCGCGGCTCGACCCCCGTCAACTGGACTTGCCTCGGCTAAAAATCGATACATCAAAAACGCGCCCGACGGCTTTCCATCGGGCGCGTTTCCTATTCGGGCCAAATAAATTGTGTGCGGCCGGCCTCGCCGCCATCGATGAGCAGACTCTGCCCGGTCATAAACCGGTTGGTCACGCCCACAAAGTAGATCCACTCGGCGATTTCTTGCGCCGTGGCCCAGCGCTTGAGCGGCGTGAGCTCCATAATCTGGGCCCACAGATGCTCGTCTTCCATCACGCAACGGTTGAGCGGCGTGATGACGCCGCCCGGGTCCACGCTGTTGGCGATGGCCTGCGGCGCCAGGCGGTTCGCAAGGTTCTTGGTGTAGGCGATAATGCCGCCCTTGCTGGCCGCATAGGCAGGAAACTCCGACCCCGTGTGACCACTCGCCGAGCCCACGTTGACCACAGACTGGATTGCCGGCGCCGGCTTGGCGGCAAGGCCCTCCCCCACAAAGGCATACCGCTCGGTCACGTTGATGGTGCCCGTCAGGTTAGCGGCAATATCGTCGGCCGAATCCTGTGTGCCGGCAACGTTCACGATCACCTGGGGCTCCAGATCTTCCGGAAACGTGTTCGGCTCGCGGACATCAACGATCAGATGGCGGTAGCGCTCGTGTTCGATCGCCGCCGGCAGCAGATCAAAGCCCACGACCTCGTGGCCCTCGTCCAAAAAGCGCTGCACGCACGCGGCTCCGATACCGCCCGAAGCGCCCGTGATCAAAACCCGCATACTTGCTCCTTAGGCGGTTGCGTGGCGCTCGAGGTACTCGGAACCCACATTCTCGCGCTCCCAGCCGCGCACGACCCTGTAGCCCACGGGGCTCAGGAAGACCTCGCACAGCAGCTCGGCGACAGCGCCGGTCAGCGAGCACATAAGGACCTGCACCCAGGTCCAACCAAAGAACGTGTGGCTCACCACAATGGCAAAGACCAGGTTGTCGATAAACTGGCCAACACCCGTAGACACATAGGAACGGAAGGCGAAGCTCGCAAAGTTATTCTTTTTGAGCATACGGCCGAGCGACTGGTTGAGCGTGGAGTTAACCACGGCAGAAACGAGCATTGCCAGCGAAGAGCCCAGCACCACGTACCAGGTGCCACCGATGGTGGCGTTAAGGGCGGTGTTGACCTCGATCATGCCCGTGTCGTAATAGGCGCCCCACATGCCGGGCGTGAGCGAACATGCCCAAAAGCACAGGCTCACGGCCAGGTTAACCAGCAGCGCGAGGATAGAGATTTTGATGGATGCCTTGGCGCCAAAGCGCTTGCAGATCATGTCTTGGCACAAAAACGAAACCCAGCTCACCACAAAGCCACAGTCGAGCGCCAGATACGGCAGACTGATGAGCTCTTTGTTGGCCAGCAGGTTCATCATGATGACGCTCACGAAAAACAGCGAAACCGTTGCCGCGGGAATGCTCCGCAACAGGACCTTGTAGTCCTCCATGACCTTCTTGATCATTATGTACTCCTTTGGTTTTAGGTTTAACGAGCAGAATATCGGACCCGAACTGCTCGGACGCCCCGGTCTTGAGACGACGGTGGGTATGATAGCCGCTCACACGGCATCAGGCAAGCAAGCGGCGCGGCAGCCCCGCAGGGCCACCGCGCCGATGCGTTAAAACGCTACGTTGCCAAACTCCGACAGGATAAGGTCGGGGTTGTGGTCAGTTGCCCAATCCACGTTCCACGGGCTCGTGAACAGCAGCAGCTTGCCGCCGCGCATGTCCTCGACGCGCAGCGTGTCGCGCGTGAGCGAAAGGCCCGGGATATCGATGGTGTCGGGGTCGTTCTGGATCCAGCGGATGTCTGTATAGGGCAGCGGCTGGCGACGAACCTCAACACGGTACTCGGCCTTGAGGCGGCGCTCGAGTACCTCAAACTGCAGCACGCCGACCACGCCCACAATGACGCTCTCCATGCCGGCGCCCAGTTCGCGGAAGATCTGGATGGCGCCCTCCTGGGCAAGCTCCTCCATGCCCTTGACGAACTGCTTGCGCTTGAGCGTGTCGACCTGCGTAATGCGAGCGAACATCTCGGGGGCAAACGTCGGGATCTGCGGGTACTGCACGTGGCGCTTGCCGGAGCACACGGTGTCGCCGATGCTAAAGATACCCGGGTCGAACAGGCCCACGATATCGCCCGCGTACGCCTCATCCACGATGGCGCGGTCATCGGCCATCATCGACGTGCCCGTGGCAAGCTTGAGCTTGCGGTTGCCCTGCACGTGGAAGGCGTCCATACCGCGCTCGAACTTGCCCGAGCAAATGCGCACAAAGGCGATGCGGTCACGGTGGTTCTTGTCCATATTGGCCTGGATCTTAAACACAAAGCCGCTAAAGTCGTCGCGGCAGGGATCAACCGGCTCGCTGGTGAGCGTATCGGTATAGGCGCGCGGCGTCGGGGCCAGACGCAGGAACTCCTTGAGGAAGGGCTCCACGCCAAAGTTGGTGAGCGCCGAGCCAAAGAACGCCGGGCTCAGCTTGCCGCAGGCCACGGCATCCAAGTCGAGCTCGTCGCCGGCACCATCGAGCAGCTCGATGTCGTCCATCAGGTTCTTATGGTTCTCTTCGCCAATAAGCTCGTCCATGGAAGGATCGCCCAGCTCGGCCTCGACCTCGGCGACCTTCTTGGTGGCGTTGGCGTGACCGTCGCCCTCAAAGGCAATGACGCGACGGGTCTGACGATCGAACACGCCGCGGAAGTTGCGACCGCTGCCGATTGGCCAGTTCATGGGATACGTGTTGATGCCCAGGACGTTCTCGATCTCTTCCATGAGCTCAAACGGATCGCGAGCCTCGTGGTCGAGCTTGTTCACAAAGGTGAAGATGGGAATGTGGCGCAGCGTACAGACCTTAAACAGCTTTTTGGTCTGGGCCTCGACACCCTTGGCGCCGTCGATGACCATGACAGCGGCGTCGGCGGCCATAAGGGTACGGTAGGTATCCTCCGAGAAGTCCTGGTGGCCGGGGGTATCGAGGATGTTGACGCAGGCGCCGTTATAGGTGAACTGCAGCACCGAGGAGGTAACGGAGATACCGCGCTCCTTCTCGATGTCCATCCAGTCCGAGACGGCATGCTTGGCCGAGCTCTTGCCCTTGACCGAGCCGGCAGTCTGGATGCTGCCGGTATAGAGCAGCAGCTTCTCGGTAAGCGTGGTCTTACCGGCGTCCGGGTGGCTGATGATCGCGAATGTGCGGCGCGACGAGATTTCATCCGACAGGCTTGCCATGCGGATCCTTTCTTGCATTGAGTGCATTACGTCGTTGTAACCGCACTATTGTAGCCGCGAAATGCTGCAGCAGGGCACCTATCAGGACAAATTCATCAGTTGGGGCCTAGGTAGCAGTCGATGGCGGCACTCCGCAGTAGTTCGTCTCAATCTGTAACATCTAGACGGTTTTTGAACCTTTACCTGTTACAGATTTAGACAAACAGGTGGGGCCCGCCAGCAAAATCTCAATCTGTAACAGGTAGCCGTCCAAATCGGTTCCAGATGTTACAGATTGAGATGAATGAACGGGCGGACAATCCCTACTTACCTCTTGCGTAACTGTGCATAGTGTATATATACTGTGCTTACCGGTTATATACACGTGTAGCCCAACAGCTAAGGAGCCGCTGTGGACATCATCCTATCCAATTCGAGCGACAAGCCCATCTACGAGCAGATAGCCTCGCAAGTCAAAGCTCAGATCCTATCGGGCGCACTCGCTGCGGGAGCCAAACTCCCCAGTATCCGTGCGCTTGCCAGCGACCTGAGTGTGAGCGTTATCACCACCAAGCGCGCCTACGCCGACTTGGAGCAGCTCGGGTTTATCTGCACCGTGCAGGGCAAGGGGTGCTTTGTCGCTGAGGGCAACCAAGAACTCTTACGCGAAAGCCAGCTCTGCCATATCGAAGAGCTACTTGCAAAAGCGGCGAGCCAAGCCGAAACCCTGGGCGTCACACGCGACAAGCTGCACGAAATGCTTGACCTGGTAGCTCCCGAAACCATGCAGTAGCCATCTGCAAGAAAGGCTATACCATGCAAAACTTGTTAGAACTCAAAGGTGTCTCACGCCGCGTGAGCGAACGTTTTTCGCTGCGTGATGTCACGCTCGCCGTGGAGCCCGGCCAGATCGTTGGCTTTGTGGGCGCTAACGGTGCCGGCAAGACAACGACCATTCGCGCCGCGCTCGGGCTTATCAAGCTCGATGCCGGCGAGGTGCGCCTGTTTGGGCAGCGCTGTGGCACCGACGCGCCCGATGAGACACAGCGCTGCCTGCGCTCCCGCGTCGGTCTCGTCCTGGACACATGCCCCTTCCCTTCAACGCTCAAGGTGGGCCAAATCGAGGCACTCGTAGGCCAGGCGTACCCCACGTGGGACCGCAAAGCGTTCGCCGGATTCATCGACCGATTTGGCCTCGATCCCAAGACAAAGGTCAAGGACCTCTCCCGCGGCATGGGCATGAAACTGCAGCTTGCCTGTGCACTCAGCCATAATGCCAAGCTGCTCCTTTTGGACGAAGCCACCGCGGGCCTCGATCCCATGGCGCGCGAGGAACTGCTCGATGAGCTGCTTGCTTTTGTCGCCGCCGGCCAGCACAGCGTGCTGCTCTCGAGCCACATTACGTCCGACCTCGATCGCGCCGCCGACCGCGTCATCTGCATCGATAACGGCTCGATTGTGTTTGACCTGCCGCGCGAGGACATTACCGACCGAGCCGGCATCGCCCACTGCACTCAGGCACAGGCCGCCGAGCTTATGGCTTGCGTCGAAGGTGCCCATGCCGCCCGCCGCGCCTACAGCGTGGACGTGCTCGTGCCCAACCGTCGCGAAACGCTCGAGGCCTTTCCCGAGATTCCCTGCGATCGGGCAACCATTGACGACTATCTTCGCCTCACGCTGAAAGGGGCTTCAAAATGAAACGCGCCTTTATGTCCGAGCTCGCCATCGCTCGCACGCTCATCCCGAGCATTGCGGGCGTCGGCCTGTTCATCTTCGTCGTGCTAACCCTTGCCAACGCATCGGACGGCGATTCCGGTATGAGCGCCGGCGCCTGCGCGGCCAGCGCCATGTCGCCCATCATAATCATGAACTCACTGGCTGGCTACGATAACCAAAACGGCTGGGAGCGCTATCGGGCAACGCTGCCGTTCTCGCGCAAAGACATCATCTGCGCACGCTACCTGTGCATTATTGCTTTCTCGGCCGTCATGGCATGCGCCGCCGTGCTTTTGAACATCATCGCCCTTCCGTTCTTCGATCACACGGGCATTCCCTCGACGGGACAGACCGTCTTTGAGATCACAATAGCCTCCGCCGCATCGATGCTCATCTCCCTCATGATGGTGTTTTTGGCACAGCCGCTGTTCTTTCGATTTGGACACATGGAGGCGCTGCGCCTTTCCGTCGGCCTGTTTGCCCTGATGGGCTGCGGTACCATGGCAATGCTGAGCTCTTCCAACCCCATTAGCAACTGGCTCATGTCGATTGCCGGAGCGAATCCCGATCCTGCCGTCCTTGGCGGTCTGTGCGCAGGAATTGCCGTACTGGCGCTCGCGCTATGTGCAATCAGCTGCACCGTCAGCACCAAGGTTTATCGAGCACGCGACCTGTAATCGACAGCTAAAAAAGCTTAGGTGGTACCCCGCTTATTTTTTCAATGAAACAAGGCGGCATAGCGTCACCACCGCCCCTCACAGCAGGCCGTCTAGTTCTTGGCAACCAAAAAGACACCGTCAGCATATCGAAGGTGAATACTTTTCCGAGAAGTGAACGAGTAAAAACAGCGCCCTGTAGCATCGACATTTTTAAGGACTCAATTCCTGCGGTTTTGTCTAAGAATCCTGCAGTTTTGTTCGAAAAAAGTGTGCATGTTCCAGGGGTCCAGATTTACTCGTTCACTTCGCGGAAAACCATTCACCTTCGATTCGAGCCTTAACCAAATGCCCTCTCGAACTATGGCCCCTGTCTCACCACAGCGATATCAAAGCTTCATGGCGGGACGGTATCATCGGACGAGCGCCGTAAATCTGGCGCGGTCGTTCTTTGGGGAGGCATTTCACCCGTGTCGTGGGTCGCAGCAGCATTTGTGTCAGCTTTCTTTGCCGGCGTCACATCTGTCCTGGCCAAATGCGGCATCAAGCAGACTGACTCCGATATCGCGACGGCCATTCGCACCTGCGTGGTGCTCGTTTTCGCCTGGGCAATGGCGGGCATTTCTGGATCCATTGGAACCATCGGCAGCATCGAACCCAGATCTTGGCTCTTTCTCGTCCTCTCGGGACTCGCTACCGGTGCTTCGTGGATCTGTTACTTTAAGGCGTTGGGCATCGGAGACGTCAATAAGGTCGTACCGGTCGACAAGATGAGCACCGTACTCGCCGCACTGATCGCCATCGTGCTTTTTGGCGAGACGAGCAACCTTGCGGTTAAGCTCGTGGGAACCGCTGTCATCACCCTCGGCACGTTTTTAATGATCGAGAAGAAGCAGTCTGCCGGACCCGAGCAGCAGCAAGACCGGACCTGGCTCGCTTACGCCCTCGGCGCCGCCGTGTTCGCGGCGCTCACGTCCATCCTTGCCAAGGTTGGCATCGAAGGCGTCGAGTCAAACCTGGCCACGGCAATCCGCACCTGCGTGGTACTGGTTATGGCATGGGCGATCGTGGCAGCCAAGGGAAAACTGGATCAGGTCGCGCACGCTGACCTGCGCGAACTCACATTTCTCGCAACATCGGGCATCGCGACCGGAGCATCGTGGCTGCTCTATTACTACGCCATCGCCACAGGCCAGGTGAGCGTCGTGGTGCAGATCGACAAACTATCGATTGTCGTATCAGTACTATTTGCGCGCCTGGCATTCAACGAAAAACTCTCACGACGCAGCGCCATCGGTCTCGCCCTCATCGTACTGGGCACCGCCGCGCTTGCAATTTGGAAGTAGCGCCGATACCGAACGAAATCCAGTCCACCCGCAAATCCGTGACACAGCGCCCGCACCGGACTTGAGATGTTTGTACTGACCGCGCGCTGCCGTGCTACTTGCGCAGCGGCTTGGGCAGTGGAATGCCGGCGGCGATGACGGCCGCGATGATCATGCAGACGATACCCTTGAGTGGAAAGCACATAAGCAGCAGGCCCACGACCATGACCGGCTGACGCACGACCGCACCCATCGTCGATGCCGTGCAGACGGCGACGCAAAAGACCGGATCTGCGCCGGTGAGGATGGCAAGGCCATAGCCCAGGCTTACGCCCGAGAAGATAACCGGGAAGAAGTGGCCGCCGCGCCAACCAAGGTTGATGAGGGCGGGCGTCAGCATGGCCTTAACAAGACCGGTCGCGATAAGCACGCCAGCGGGAATGGTCAGGTAGGTTTCCATGAGCACGTCGGCCTGAGTCTCGCCGGCAAACATGGTGTAGGGCAGGACCGTGCCGCAGATGGCGAGCGCCAGACCGGCTAGCATGGCCTTGACGACAGGACGCTCCCCTATTGCATGGGCAAGCGCTTCGCTCGTGTGCTCAGAGACAAAGTACAGCCAGCCGCAGATTGTTCCGATCAACGACAGAGGGACGAGCCAGGTAAGCTCCAAGTTGCCCACCACGGCAGCCTCGAACCTGGGCATGCCCATGCCGCCGCCCATGAGCTGGCCGAGCAGCAGGTAGGTGCCCAGGCCGCCGGCAATCGCAATGCCGTAGACCACCGTCTTTTGCGCCTTGGGCAGCTTGATGGTGATCTCGCCGGACATGGACTCATCGTCGGCGTCTTCGCCCTGGCCGTCGGCGCTACCGGCAAGCGGCGCCACAAAGCCAAAGACGGGCGCGGTAAAGAGCGCCGTCAGGGCAGCCTGGGTGCCCAGCAGCGTGAGCTCCCTAAACTCGGCGCCAAAGCGACGCATGCGGTCGCCAACCCAGCTGCACAGACCCGCGATAACGCCGGTCAGGCCGGCCTCCGGTCCAATACTTCCGCCAAACAGCAGCGGCAGCAATGCCGCGAGCGAAAGCTTGCCCAGGTTGTCGTACGGGTAGCGCCCGTCCTGCTTGACCTTAGCCATCACCTGGTTGAGGTCATCGGTCTTGGTGCCTGTCATCTTTTCGTACAGACCGATTAACAGGCCGCCCAGTAGGCAGACAAAAAATGGGTACGGCAGAAAGCCAAACAGGCCACTGGCAAGCTCGGGCGAAGCGACGCCCAGCGCGTGCGGAATCTCGGTCCATAGATAGTCGATACCGTGCTCCATCGCAAAAAAGAACAGCCAGACCGCGGCACCTGCGAACGCACCGGTCACGGCAACGCTAACTAAAAACAGCGCGCGGTTTGTGGGTTTGGTAAGGTTATCCATCGGGTCCTCCCGCGGTCAAAGTCGACATAGTTACGTTTTATTGTAGAGCGAGCGTTGCCCGAACGAGCCAACCGTCTACGCTGCAAACGGCACCATTGGGAGCCATAGTGGGGCAGGCTCAAGACTTATCCGTTGATAATCGAGACAATCTCGCGCAAATCGTCGGCAAAGTAGATGCCGTGCTGGCGCCTCGGGCTCGAAAGCCCTTTATCGATCATGTGCCCGAGCAGCGCCTTGAGGTCGTTGTAGTAACCGTCCAGGTTATACAGGATGCACGGAGCACTCAGGTGCCCCAACGACACCGCGGACATGACCTCGGCAATCTCCTCGAGCGTGCCCGTCCCACCGGGAAAGGCGATGAACGCATCGCCGAGCTCAATCATCTTGGCCTTGCGCTCCGCCATATCGCTCGTCACGATGAGGTCGTCGATACCGTCATGTTGAAACTCGGCCTCGATAAAAAAGCTCGGCTCCACACCCGTCACGTGTCCGCCAGCATCGAGCACGCTATCGGCGAGCGCGCCCATCAGGCCCGATTTGGACCCGCCGTATACCAGCGCGTGTCCATTGGCGCCAATCCAGTTGCCCAGCTCCTGCACCGCGGGCAGAAACGCCGGGTCATTGCCAGTGTTGGCACCCAGGTACACGGTGATGTTCATATTTGTCTCCCTGTTGTGGCGCACGACGCTCGTCTTAGCGCTGGCGTCGACGATACTCGCGCACGCGACGCGAAAGATCGGCAAGCTCGTCGCGATCGAGCTCTTCCAAATGCTCCAGATCATCCATAAAGCGCGCCATGGTGTCCTTTTGACGCATCTTGATAAGCGTATTGCAGTAGTTCACCGCCACACCCGTGAGCATGGCGATGTAGAAGATGCTGATAACGCTCAGAATGACGGTAATGGCGCGGGCAACCGGTGTCTCGGCCGGAATGTCACCAAAGCCGATGGTCGAGACCGTCTCAAAGCTAAACCACAGGCCATCGCCAAACGTGAGGGTCGTGGGCTCGGACAGCCAGACGGCCGTCGAGCACAGCAGATAGAAGACGAGGAACAGCTCCGCAATGCGCACAAAGCCCGCCTGGCGCAACACGTCGGCAAGCGTCCTGAGCTTTTTCATCGCGACCCCTTCCACGGACAACCAATCACGTTCGCTCGGTATTGTCCCACAACCGTCAGTTAGGGACGTTCCTTTTGTGCCGGCAGAAAGGGACTGTCCCCAACTGCCGGGCGGAACCGTTTAGCGGTGCCGCTGCCGGCTGGGCAGGCTGAGCTGGTATCCTTATGCGGTAATGTCTCGATTCGTTAGGATTGCATGTGAGAGCTGCCACTGTCCTTCGTTCAGTTATATGTCGCACCCTGGCCGCCGCGCTTACCGCGCTCGCCGTACTGAGCGCCGTCGCGCCCGCCCCTGCCTTTGCCGCCGACTCCGATCAGCAGGTCAAAACGGTCCGCGTCGGCTGGCTCGTCAACAACGAGGGCTTCCAGGACGGCACCCCCGGCGAGCGTCTCTCGGGATGGGGTTACGAGTACCTCCAGACCCTGTCGTACTACACGCCCGGCTGGCGGTACGAATACGTCTCCGGCACCTTCACCGAGCTTATGGACATGCTCGAGGCAGGCGAAATCGACCTTATGCCAAACATCTCCTACTCCGAGGAACGCGCCCAAAAGCTGCTCTTTTCCTCGAACCCCGAGGGCACCGAGCGCTACTTCATCTACGCCAAGCCCGATCGCGACGATCTGGCCAAGGGTGACCCCCGAGCGCTCCAAGGCCTTACCATCGGCTGCAACCCCGACGTTATGCAAACCTTCGTTGGCCAGCAGTGGCTCGCCAACGAAGGCATTACCTGCACCTATAAAGAAATCGACACTGGCGGTGCCCTCTTTGACGCGCTCGCAAACAACGAGGTCGATGCCATCATCATGAACGACACGACCTCGTCGCCCAGCGCCTCCCCCATGTTCTACATTGGTTCGAGCGACTACTTTTTTGCCGTCCCCAAAAGCCGCCCCGACCTGATGGACGACATCAATGCCGCCATGTCGGCAATCGCCCGCGTCAACCCACGCTATATCGACGAAGTCAAATCTAACTACTCGGCCCAAAACAGCGGTTCATCATCGCTCAACGGCCCCGAACGTTCCTGGCTCAAAACAAATGACAACACCATCACGCTCGGCTACATTACGGGCAAACTCCCCTACTGCAACGAAGACGAAAACGGCGAAATGAAAGGCTCGCTCGCATCGCTTGCGACGACGCTGCACGATAAATTTGGCATTACGGTCAAAACCGTCCCCTTTGATAGCTACAAGATGATGTCAAAGGCCCTGTCAAAGGGAAGCATAGACGTTGCGCTGCCGGTATACCGAGATTACTGGTTTGCCGAGCAAACAGGCGTTGCGCAGTCGGTATCGTTGGAGACCATATCCCTCACCGCCATCCACACCGGCAGCGACCTGAACAAAGACCTTCAGAACATCGCCTGTACCAAATCATCGTTTGTCAACAAAAATGCACTTGAAAATCTGTTCCCCACAGCGACCGTGACCGAATACCAATCCGACAATGAAGTGTTCGACGCCCTCAGGAAGGGAACGGCGCGCTGCATCCTCGCTCCCAGTTCACGTGTAAAAACTATCGGTGACCGTCATGATCTCAAGGACTACGAGACGGTCGAGCTCCCTGACACCTGTGAGCTCTCGTGCTGGATTTCGCGCGGAAAGCCCGAGCTGCTGGGAATCATCAACAAGGGGATCGTCAATGCCGGAGAATCGCTCTCTGCAAGCAGTTACTCCTCCATGTCGTACACGACCCAGGAATCAGACACGCTTCAATTCCTTTTTCGCAACCGCACCGCCATTGCCGCTACCCTCATCGGTATGTTGTCGGTCGGCATCGTCCTGCTCATCTGGGCGCTCGTGCGCGCTCGAACCGAGCGCAAAAAAAGCCGACGCTGCCAACGCCGCTAAGACGGCATTCCTCACGCGCATGAGCCACGACATCCGTACGCCGCTCAACGGTATCCTGGGCCTTATCGAGATTGAGGAATTGAAGGAAGGCGATATCAAGGTCGCCCGCGAGAGCCGTGCCAAGGCGCGCGTTGCCGCCAATCACCTGCTCTCGTTGATCAACGACATCCTCGAGATGGGCAAAATCGAAGACCGCAAGCTAACACTGGAACATGCGCCTTTTAACCTCAAAGAGCTCTGTGACAATACGCTGGTTCTGTGCAAGCTCCGCGCGTCCAGTAACGGCATCACCATGCAGGACAATAGCCTGCCGTACGCCACGGGGCCATACATGATCGGCAGTCCCACCCATATCCGACAGATCATGATCAACCTGTTAGACAACAGCATTAAGTACAACAAGCACGGCGGCTCCGTCACCTTTAGTTCAAAGACCAAGCCACTCGATAACGGGCGCGCGCTCTTTTGCTTTAGCGTTTCGGATACCGGCATTGGCATGACTCCCAAGTTTTTAAAGCATATCTATGAGCCGTTTGCCCAAGAAGGCGACGATGCGCGCAGCAGGTTCCAAGGAACCGGCATGGGCATGCCAATCGTCAAGTCGCTTATTGAACTGATGGGCGGCACCATCGAAGTCACCAGTGAGCTCCATGTGGGCACCTCGTTCTACGTGGAGATTCCGCTCGATATCGACGAGAATCCCCAGGCGCGGGCGAATACGGTTGAGAGTGCGCCTGACTGCTCGCTCACCGACATGAACGTGCTGCTCGCCGAAGACAACGAATTGAACGCCGAGATTGCCCAGGCGCTGCTAGAATCCGAGGGCGTCGTGGTCACCCGCGCCGCCAACGGCAACGAAGTCGTCGATCTGTACCTGTCACATCCCGCCGGCAGCTTCGATGCGATTCTGATGGACATTATGATGCCGGGCATGGACGGCTATGAGGCAACCCGCGCGATTCGCCTGAGCAAGAAGGCCGATGCAGCCGATATCCCCATCATCGCGCTCACCGCCAACGCCTTTGCCGAGGATTCCCAGGCGGCACACGATGCCGGCATGAACGCTCACCTGCCCAAGCCGCTCGACTTTAACAAGCTCAAAAACATGCTCGCCCGCATCAAGAAATACGGAGCTGTTTCGCTATAGTTTGTGCTCAACCACCATACGCAGCAGAAAGGAAGCCAATGATGTTTAGGCCCTTACGTCGAAAGAAACGCGCCATCACTGACGAGGAAGCGCGCAAGTTGCTCGCCACCTGCAAGCGCGGCGTCTTTGCCGTCAACGGCGATGATGGCTACCCCTATGCCATTCCCGTCAACTACTTCTTTGACGCCGAGCACGACAAGATTTATTTCCATGGCGCCAAAGCCGGCCACAAGGTCGACGCACTCAAACGCGATGACAAGATCTGCTTTACCGTTTACGGTAACGAGTGGTATAAGGACGATGACTGGGCTCCCTACGTTATGAGTACCGTGGTCTTTGGCCGTTGTCGCCTGGTTGATGAGGCGCCTGCATTCATCGAGGACAAAGTCCGCCAGCTCGCGCTTAAGTACTACCCTTCTGCCGAAGAAGTCGAGGAGGAAATCGCCAAAGACATCAAGGGCGTCCAACTCTACGAGATTTCGATTGAGCATCTTTGCGGCAAGCAGATTCAGGAGAAGTAAGCCCCTCAACAGGCCTCATCAATAGCAATATGGCCCGGTTCCAACCCACCTCGGAACCGGGCCATATGCTTATGAAGCGTCGGCGGCTATGTGCGCAAGCGCCTCAACGAGCTCCTGCGAACTCACTGGTTTACTCAGGTGCGCGTTCATGCCCGCCTCACGCGAAAGCCTGCGATCGTCGGCAAAGGCGTTGGCGCTCACGGCGATAATCGGCGTGGTCGCGGCATCCTCGCGATCGAGCGCTCGAATCCGACGCGTGGCCTCAAGGCCATCGATACCGGGCATCATGATATCCATCAACACCACGTCGTACTCGTGCGGCGCGCTCGCGGCAAACATCTCGACGGCAGACTCGCCATCCTTAGCATGCGTCACGACGGCACCGGCGCGGGCGAGCGTAAACTGTGCGATCTCGGCATTCAGGTCGTTATCCTCTACGAGCAAAACGCGCAAGCCCTGGAGCGCATCGCCGTCGCCCGCATTCACGCGCACTGCCTGAGGAATCTCGGAGCACTTGCACTTCTCAAACGGCAGACGGATGGTAAACGTCGTCCCCTGCCCCAAGATGCACGAAAAGCTCATGGTTCCGCCCATAAGCTCGACCAACTGTTTGGCAATAGGCGCACCCAGGCCAGTTCCCGATGAAGCGCCTTCCACCTGCTGCTCCTCGCGACAAAACGGCTCGTAGAGGTGCTGTTGAAACTCCTCACTCATGCCAATACCGTTATCGGCAATCGTGTATTCATAGACGAGAACGCCATCCACCGGCTCCACCTCACGGCACGTCAGGCGAACATAACCGCCCCGACGGTTGTACTTGACGGCATTGCCGGCAATATTGAGCAACAAGCGCTTGAGGTGCGTCACGCTCACCCGCGCATAGGGATGATTAAGCGTCTGCTGGTCGCAGATAATTGTCACCAGGCGCTCCTCGGCCTGGCGCTCCAGAATATCGCGCACCTCGTGGTTGAGGGTCACCAAATTTGTGGGAACAAGCTCCAGATCGACCTGGCCGCTCTCCAGGCGACTCATATCGAGCGCCTCATTCGCAAGGTCGAGCAGCAGTCCCGATGCCGTCCAGATCTTTGAGCGGCACTCGGCCTGCTTTTGCAGATCGTCCGCATTGGCATCGCCGACCTCAACCATACCGCGAATGCCGTTGATGGGCGTACGCAGATCGTGGCTCATGCGACGCAGAAACTCCGTCTTTGCCGAGTTGGCAGACGAGGCCTCACGCGCCGCCTTTGCCAGCTTGTCGCCATAGTCGCGCTCCTGCTGCAGCAAGTCCGTCAAACGTCGACGATCAGCGCGGCGACGCACCATCACAACAGTGGCTACAACACCGCTGTAGAGCACCAGCACGCCGGCAGCGACAGCCGCGACGACCTCAAAGTAGCGCTGCGCCGAGGCATAGGTGTACACGTAGAATTTTTGCGCTTTGCCGTATGTGCCCAAATACCACTCGCCGTTGACGTTGACCAGTCGGACTTTGCCGGGCAGGCATCGATCCTTAATTTCGTCGACAATGATGGCGTCCGTCGCGGGCAGGTCGAACACGCCCAATACGGTGGGTTCGACGGCATTGGTCGCAACGACCTTGCCATCGTTTTCGATCACGATATTGCCGCTATCGATGGTTTCATAGCCATCAAGCAGGCTCTGCAGTTTGAGTGTATTGCTTGCAGCTGCCTTCGCGCTCTGATGCCTTACCGCGATAACGATGCCCTCGCCATCCTGCCGGGTTACGCAGCCAATGTCTGCGACCGAATCATCCGCAAGCGTAATGCGGGCGGTATAGGACTTAAGCGGATGGGTTGCCACCTCCAGCACGGGCGTCTCTTTGAGATACGTAGCAAGCGACTCGTAGCCCACGTCATCCGTCGAGGACTCGGACACCAAATTGCCCGATGCGTCCGTCACGATCAGTGCGCTCACGTTGAACTGGTCAGCATATTGCTCCAGCGCGGCGTTATCCACCGAGCCGTCGCGCTTTATATCGCGCGCTACCTCTCCGGCAATCTCCATCACACGAATCAGGTTTTTGGTCGCATAGGCGCTGTTGAATGCATCGTAGGAAAGGCTCTGCGTCGCCACGTAATCGACAACGTCGGCAAAGCGCTGCTCGGCTTGGGCCGTCGTGTAACCGTAGCTCATCATGCCGGCAACAACCGAGAGCGCTATCCCCAGCAGAGCGACAAGGAGCCATGCCCCTGCCGAACGATTGCCCCGCTCCTGAGCAGCGTGGTCGGGCGCATCGATCATGACAGGCCCTCCATATTCAAAAATGGCGAAGGGTCATCAAAGTACTTTGACACCAGGCGCTCCATGGTGCCATCGGCAAGCATTTCTTGGTAGGCATGGGTGAGTTTAACGTCGATACCGCGCGTGTCGTTGAGATCGAAAGCGGTGCCCAAACCAACCTCCAGCAGCGGCTCGTTCAGAATGCGATACGTCACGCCATAGTCTTTTTCATAGGTGAGCAGCGAGGACTCATGTGCGGCGATAGCGTCGACCAGGCCCTCGACGAGCGCCGGGTTCAGGTATGAGCGGTCCGAGAAGCTGTAGAGCTCCTTGATTTGCGGAACCTTTTTCATTTGTATGATTGAGCAAAATGCCCTCGGGCTTGGTGGTGGACTGCACCCCCACGACCCTGCTCTCAAGATCGGCGAGCGTGTAGATGTCGCTTTCGGGATTGACCGCGACCACCTGGCGGCTCGCAAGGTACGGGCCGGCCCAACGATATTCGCTTTCGCGACCCGTCATGCTAAAGCTGCCCATGACGCAATCGAGCTCGCCGCTTGCCAGCAGCTCTTTCTTCTTTTCCCAGTCGATCAGCTGGTATTTTGGCTTGTAACCAATGCGGGCCAAAGCCTCGGTCAATATCTCGACATCCAGGCCAACGATATCGCCATACTCGTCGGTATACACAAACGGTGGGTAGAGGTCGCTGCCGACGTTGAGCGTCTTAAGGTCGTCGTCTTTGACCTGAGAGGCATCCAGGCCTTTTGATGCAGACGCCGAGGCCTCGTCATTCGACCCAGAACAGCCAGCTATCGCTACGACAAAAGCACTCGCCACTACAAGCGCAACAAACAACGATATGGCAACCGAGCGGCGAGGTCTTCTCATCGAGCTCCAGACGATCCTGCTTACAGACTGAAATGGTTAAAAATAATAGCAAATGAAACCACTCGAGCGCCCAATGGTTACAGACGCTTTACCCTGCGGGGCCTTCTAGCCGACTTGGCAGAAGGCCCCGCATGCAGCGCGCACTTACCGTGCATTAAAAACGTAGCGGTCCAGGCGGTCGCACGCTTCCCTCACGCGCGAAAGCGGCAGCGCCAGATTCACGCGAATGTGGCAGGGCCCGTGGAACGGGCGGCCGTCCTGATACCCCACGCCCACGCGCGCCCCCTCGTCGAGCAGCCACTGAATATCGCGGCCATGCTCGCGGCACCACTCGGTGCAGTCCAGAAACACCATGTAGGTGCCCTGCGGACGCGAAAACGTGACGCCCTTCCAATGTTTTTCTGCATGCGTGCAGAAGTACTCGATATTGCCGGCAAGCACCTGGTTGAGCTCGTCCACCCACTCGTAGCCTTGCGGCTGGTAGGCACCGATAAGCGCATGCATGGAGAGGACATTCATCTCGTTGTAGTGAGTCTTGTTGGACACGGCGCACACGCGGTCGCGCAACGTCTCGTTATAGATGATGTGGTAGCTGCCGACCAGGCCCGCCAGGTTGAACGTCTTGCTGGGCGCGTAGAGGGCAACCGTGCGCATGCGGGCATCCTCGCTCACCGACTGCGTCGGGATATGCTTGTGACCCGGCAGGATGATATCGGACCAAATCTCATCCGAGATCACCACGCAATCGTGCTGGCGATAGATATCCATGGCGTGCTCGATCTCGTCGCGCTCCCATACGCGGCCGCAGGGATTGTGCGGCGAGCAGAACACCGCGGCATGGATATGGTTTTGGGCGAGCTTTTGCTCCATGTCCTCAAAGTCCATACGCCACACGCCCTGGTCGTCGAACTTAAGCGGGCTGTGGACAATGCGATAGCCCGCGGCCTCAATGGACTTGGTAAAGCCGATGTAGGTAGGGCTGTGGACCAGCACCGCATCGCCTGGCTGAACATACGCACGCAGCGTCGACACGACACCGCCCAGCACGCCGTTTTCGTAACCGATATGTTCAGGGCGCAGGCCCTCGACGCCATTGCGGCGGCTCTGCCATTCGATGATGCGGTCGAAATACTCGGCGCGCGGGTTAAAGTAGCCAAACATGGGATGCTGGGCGCGCTGAATGATGTGTTCCTGGACCGTGGGCACCGTGGCGAAGTTCATGTCCGCCACCCACATGGGAATGCGATCGAAGCCCTCGTCGGGTGCGTTTGGAGCCATGCCGGGGATCTCACCCCAAGAATCAACGGCGATGGAGTCCATGCCGTGGCGGTCGATAAGCGAGCTAAAGTCGTATTTCATGCTGAGCCCCCGTGCAAAGTGATTGTTTTGGTAGGCGTTATTGTCCACCAGCGTGGGCGGTTTTGGCGCGGAGTTTGGCGCTTAATTTGACGGGTGCGGACGAATGGCTGGTTAGTCTTGTGCGTCGTTGACGGCGACTACGGTTAGCTGGGTTTCATCGACCGTAAAAGATATGTCGAGTCCGGCGAAGGCCAGATGATAGACGCGGTTTGGCTCGTGCTTGCTGCCCGCGCGGCGCGGATCTTGGCGTAGAACCTCGACCAAGCCAGAAATCTTTGCGGGCGGGACTGTGTTTTGCAGCGCCTGCGGGAACTCGATGTCGAGCTCTTGCCACGGAGCATCCTCAATCCAGCCGCCCGTTGCATCCGGGTGGCAGTCCGCAAACGGAATGTAGGGCTTAATGTCGTAGATGGGCGTGCCGTCGCGCAGGTCGGCCCCCAGCACATGGATGATGGGGCCATCGTCGGTGAGCTCGACACGATCGAGCTTGACGCAGGTGAGCCCGATGGGATTAGGGCGAAACGGACTGCGCGTGGCAAACACGCCCACGCGCTCGGCTCCACCAAGACGCGGCGGGCGCACGGTCTTCGACCATTTTGCGTTGGTACCGGATCTGTCCTGCGTTTTGGCATCGGCGGCTATGTCCTTAGCCGTGCCGCCGGGCGTTCCGTTTTCGAAGCGCCACAGCAGCCACAGGTGAGAGAAGGAGTCCAGACCCTCAACCGCTGCATTGGAGGCAAATTCCGACTCAAAAACGATGCGTCCCTGCAGATGAGGCGCCAAAAAGCTGTTGCGCGGAATGCCGAACTTCTGCGGCAGGTCGGTATGTATGTGTGCAATAGGTTCCATGCCGGTCATTGTACGGCATGGAGGCATGGGACGTTGCGCGCAATTCTTCGCCGCGGTCCCCCGTCATGCAACCAACGGTTGCTTGGAAGGGCACCTGCTGCCGCGTATGCTTAAGCCATCAACCAGCAGAAAGGAGCCGCTATGGCCTTTGCAGAAAAGCTCATTGCCATCCGTCGCGCCCATCACCTTACCCAGGAGCAGCTCGCCGCCAAGCTCTTCGTCACACGCCAAGCCGTCAGCCGTTGGGAGCGCGACGAGGTCACCCCGGGCATCGACATGATGAAGCTCATTGCCGCCGTAACCGGAGAGCCGTTGTCCCACCTGCTCGAAATGCCCGAGCATTATTGCCAGAGCTGCGGCATGATACTCACGCCCGACGACTGCGGCACAGATGCCACGGGCGCCACGACCGACCATTACTGCAAGTGGTGCTACGACCACGGCAAGTACACCTACGACACCACCATGGAGGCGATGATCGAGGATTGCGCCCCGCGGCTGGCGCAAAACACCGGCATGTCGCTCGACGAAGCCGTCTCGCTCATGGGCGCCGTCCTGCCGCAACTGGAGCGCTGGCGCACCGTGCAGGAAAACGAGGAGCGCTACGGCTCCGAAGCGCGGGTGCGCTATGGCGACGAGGCTATCGATGCAGCAAACGAAACGTTACTGGACATGGATCCACAGACATGGAACGACATGAAGGAACTTGAACGCGCTATTCTGGGCCAGCTCTCGATTGCCATGGGCGATGGCGAGCCGGAAGGCAGCGAGGCTCGCAAGCTCGTCGCGATGCATCGCCGCTGGATTGCCCTCAACTGGGGCAGCGAGCCCCAAGACGAGGCATATCTGGGGCTCGCCCGCGGTTACCTCGCCGACCAGCGCTTCGTAGACTACTACGACAAGTCATGCGGAACCGGCGCCACGGCGTTTCTGGTCCAGGCTATCGAGTCATCGCTGGTTTGCGCTTAGATTGCAGCGGCTTTGGGTATCTCAACCAAAACACCAACCGATTGGAGACCCATGGCTACTCATCACGAACTCGTGCTCTACGTTATGACCGGATGCCCGTATTGCATTAAGGTCAAACGCTTCTTGGCGGATAACGGTGTGACCATCCCCGAGCGGAATATCTCGACCGATGCCGAAGCCGAACAGACACTCATCGCCGTCGGCGGAAAGCGCCAGGTTCCCTGCCTGTTCATCGACGGCAAGCCGCTTTACGAGTCGAGCGACATCATCGCATGGGTGCAGGAGAATCTGCTCTAACACTCGCCTTGCGACCGGCTCGCCCCAACCCATACGATCCAAACATGTACGCCAGCATCCAAAGTCGACATTTTTCGACATCTTTGGATGCTGGTGTACAGCTTTTGCGGGTAGTCATCGGGGACGTTCTTAAATGCCTAGTCGCTAAAGAACGTCCCCGATGTCTAACTAGCCGCGGAAGCGGGCTGCGGATGCGAGCGGTTGCTCGCGGAAGACGCGGTCGACGGCGGCGCGGTATTCGTCGACCTTCTTGGTCTTGCGCACGATCTTATGGACGGTGGCGGGATCGGCGAAAGCGCACTTGGCGTAGAACCACCACTCCTTCATGCGAAAGACCGCGTTGCCGCCAATCTCTTCTGCATAGGCCGCGAACAGCGTGTCATGGAAACGTTGCAGCTCGGCGACGGTGGCGGCAGGGCCGCCGTTTACCATGCGTGCCAGCGCAGGGTTTGCAAGCAGACCGCGGCCCAGCATTACATGGCGCGTGTCGGGATAGGCAGCAACCAGCGCATCCATGTCCTCGAGGTCAAAAATGTCGCCGTTATAGGCTACCGGGAACGGCGCCCGCTCAAGCGTCTCGCCATAATACTCTTTGCGCGGCGAGCCCGTATAGCGATCCTTTTGCACGCGCGGATGCACGATCAGCTCGGCAAGCGGCATACGACAGTAGAGATCGAGCACGCGCTCGTACTCAGCATCGCTCTCAAGCCCCAGCCTGGTCTTTACCGACACCGGCAGTGGTGAGCGCTCGCACACGTCGCTCAAAAACACCTCGAGCTCATCCAGGTTGCGCAAGAAACCCGAACCCTTGCCCTTGGCAACGACTGTTCCCGAGGGACATCCCAAGTTGAGGTTGACCTCGTGGTATCCCATGTCGGCGAGCACCTGTGCCGCCCACACAAACTCATCCGCGTTCTTGGACATGAGCTGAGGCACCACGTTAAGCCCCTGGTTATTGGCAGGATCGACCTCCTTAAACGCCTTGCCGCCAAAGCGATTGCCCACCCGCGGCGGCGGCAAAAACGGCGTGTAGTAGCAGTCGAGCGCACCAAAGCATTCTGCATGCACGCGGCGGAACACATGCCCGGTAATCCCCTCCATGGGGGCCAGCGATAGAATCATCAACATCAACTTTCAAATCAATGTGACAAAGGGACCGTCCCTTTGTCACATTTGCACATCATTCGAGTGTTTATTTTGGCACAGCGGCGCAGGCAATCCCATGCATGTTATTCGTCCTTGGGCAGCGGCTTCATGCTCCAAAAGATGACGTTCATAATGATGACAATCACCAGGACAACACCATTGGCCACCCAAAAGCCCATGTTGAGCCCAAGCCACTCCGTAGTCCCAAACAAATCGATCCAAATCTGAGCCCAGTTCATGTAAACGCTCCTCTCTACATCGAAGTCACTACAGCAGCTCGCCGTAACGCTTGACATAGGCCTTCTTAAGGCTCGTCGCCAGCGCCATGTACAGCAAGATGCACGGAATCAGGAACAAGAAGTACTCGACAGGCAGGGCGCCCAGACCCAGCGTGGGGCCAAGCGGGCTAAACGGGATCAGCGTGAGCAGCGCGATGCCCGTCATCGTGAGCAGCATCACCGGAGCCGAGGCACGGCTCTGGATAAACGGCAACTTAGGCGTACGGATCATGTGGATGACCAGCGTCTGGCTCCACATAGACTCGACGAACCATCCAGCCTGGAACAGCGCGATGTAGGCCAGCTGCATCTGCTCCAGCGCGGCGCCCGAGTAGACGCTCGCCAGGTCGTTGAACAGCACGCCATGGCTCACGAACAGGGGGCAGAAAACGAAGTACATAAAGATATAGGTCATAAAGTCGAAGATGGAGCTGGTGGGCCCGATCCAGATCATGAACCTGCCAACACTCGAAGCGTCCCAGGTACGCGGCACGCGCAGGAACTCCTCGTCCACGTTGTCCCAGGGAATCGCCAGGCAGCTGCAGTCATAGATCAGGTTGAGCAGGATCAGCTGGATGCTCATCATCGGCAAAAACGGCAGCAGGGCGGATGCGGCAAGCACGCTGAACATATTGCCGAAGTTGGAGCTTGCGGTCATCTTGATGTACTTGATCATGTTGGCGTAGGTCTTGCGCCCCTCGATGATGCCCTCCTCGAGCACCATCAAATCCTTCTCGAGCAAGATGATATCGGCCGACTCCTTGGCCACGTCGACCGCAGTATCGACCGAGATGCCGATGTCGGACGACTTCATGGCCGAGGCGTCGTTGATGCCGTCGCCCATGTAGCCCACCACATGACCGTTTGCACGCAGCACGGACACGACGCGCGCTTTTTGATCGGGCGTAAGCTTGGCAAAGACCTGCACGTCCTCGGCGCGACGAGCGAGCTCGGCGTCGTCCATTGCGGCGATATCGCTGCCGAGCAGCATGTTGTTGACCTCGAGTCCCACCTGCTTGCAGATGGTGCGCGTGACCTTCTCATTGTCGCCGGTCAAGATCTTGGTGGCTACACCGTGGTTGCGCAGCGCCTCGATAGCATCGGCCGTGGACTCTTTGGGCGGATCCAAAAACGCCAGGTAGCCGATCAGCACCATGTCGCGCTCATCATCGGCGCTAAAGGCACCGACAGGCGACGGGTTGGACTTTTGAGCGATTGCCAACACGCGGAAGCCGTCGTCGTTAAGGTCGGCGACCGTTGCCAAAATGCGCTCGCGCACCTCGTCGTCCAGCACGTGAACGCCGCCATCAATCTCGGCATGCGAGCACACCGACAGCATCTCCTCGACTGCACCCTTGGTGACCATCTGGGTTTTGCCGCTTCGATCGCGCACCACGGTGGTAAGGCGACGGCGCGTAAAGTCAAACGGCACCTCGTCGACCTTCACATAGGCCTCGGAAAGGTCGGTGAGACTCGGGTCGTTTTGCTCCTCTTCCTCGGTGCATTTGATGATCGCCAGATCCATCAGATTCTTGTAGCCCGTCTGGAAATAGCTGTTGAGGTAGGCATGGCGCAGAACGCGCGAATCCTCCTGGCCATCGATGTTCCAGTGATACTCCAGCACCACCTGGTCCTGCGTCAGCGTGCCAGTCTTGTCCGTGCACAGCACGTCCATCGCGCCAAAGTTTTGAATCGAGTTGAGGTTCTTAACGATGGTCTGCTTTTTGCTCATAGCCACGGCGCCCTTGGCAAGGCACGTGGTAACGATCATGGGCAGCATCTCGGGTGTCAGGCCCACGGCGATGCTGATGGCAAACAGGCCAGCATTAAGCCAATCGCCCTTGGTGACGCCGTTAATCATAAAGACAAACGGAACCATCACCATCATAAAGCGGATGAGCACCCACGAGACGCTATTGACGCCTTTGGAAAAGCTCGTCTCTACGGCATCCTCGGACAGGCTCGATGCCATAGAGCCAAACAAGGTCTGCTCGCCCACGCTAAAGGCGAGCGCCGTCGCGCTGCCCGAGATCACACTGCTGCCCATGAGGGCGATGTTCTCGAACGACGTTGCCGAATCGGACTCGGTGCACGTCGCGGGAACCTTCTCGACCGGCTCGCTCTCGCCCGTCAGGCTTGCCTGGCTCACAAAGAGGTCCTTAGCCTCAATGATTCTCACATCGGCGGGAATCATGTCACCGGCGGACAGGTGCACGATGTCACCAACCACCACGTCGTCGATGGGAATCTCGGTCCTAGGGGCATCCTCGCGGGTGACTGTCACGGTGGTCGTAATCATATCGAGCAGCTTTTCGGCCGCGTTGCCGCTGCGCGCTTCCTGGATATAGCGCAGCGTGCCCGAGAGCACGACCATCGTGGTGATGATGATCACCGTCAGCGGGTCAAAGTCTTCGGGCGTGCTGCCCATCATCGACAACGCTGGAAACACCATGTCGGTCGCTGCCGAAATGATGGCCAGGAAAAACAGAATCGCCGTGAAGGGATTGACGAACGCGTCCGCAAGCTTGCGGGCAATCGACTTCTTCTTGCCACGCGTGACCACGTTACGCCCGTTGTCGGCTTCGCTGTGCGCGACCTCGTCGCGATTAAGGCCGCCGAGATTCGAGCCGACCCAGGATAGGGCCTCCGTCAGCGGAATGGTCGCCGCATACTGGATGCGACCCTCCGCGCGATGCCTCATCAGTTCGTTTTGCGCCTGAACCGCAGACGGCGTATGGCGCATAGTCATCTTCTTCAATTGCCTCGCTCCGTTCTATCGATCGGACGCAGGGCGAATCAGCCGCGCGCCCCCATCAAAGTGGACCCGCGCCGGCAACTTCGTCCTGCGTTACTGGTACTGTCACTGCCGCTCACGGTCCTCACCTCTCTTTCGCGTCCGCGACTGTCTACAGAATAGAAAAGCCGCAAGACCGAGCACATGGCTGGTTTCTTGCGGCTTTCTTGCGATTTGGCAAGGATTGTCAAAGTGACTATTTGGATCGATGGGAGCGAATACCCGAAGCGTTACTCGGCCATTTTGTAGCCCACGCCCCATACAGTCAGCAGGTAGTGGGGGTTGTCTGGTTCGGGCTCAATCTTCTTTCGAATTTTGCGGACGAAGGCCATGATGTTGCTGTCATCGAGCAGATACTCGTTTTGCCACACCGCCCGGTAGATTTCCTCTTTGCTAAAGACCGTACCCCGGTTGCTCGCCAAAAAGGCAAGGATGTCGAACTCCTTGGGCGTGAGCGAGACCGGCGCGTCCGACACCTTGACGGTGCGCGAGGCCAGGTCGATCGAAAGCTCGCCGATAACGATGGGTCCAGTGGCGGCACTTGCCTGCGAGCCGGCAACCGCCAGCTCGATAGCAGTCAGCTTGCCCGATGCGATATCGGCAAACACGGGCGCGAGCTCCAGGGCGGCAGCGCTGCCAGACGAGAACAGCGCGCTGCTGAGCTCGGCGGCCTCGGCCGGCGTAATCGCGATGTTGGTTCTGTTGGTACGCATAGAACCGCCCTAGAACAAGCTGCTCGAGCGGGCCAGATAGACCCGCTTGATCGTCGAAGCAACAACAAGATACAACACGCTCAGCAGCGCAACGATGCCCAGATACCATACAGGCAGCGTGGCGAGCCCAAACAGCTGCGCCACCGGACTGAGCGCAAGGAGCGCCGTGACAACGAGCATGACGGCAACCATCACCACGAGCGGTGTGCAAGGACGATCCCCGTCGCGGACACTGCGCGTTCGCAACACCAGGAGCACGAGCGATTCGGTCCATGCGCATTCCAGCAGCCAGCCGGCTTGGAAGGTCGCGATAAAGGCCGCTCGACCCGCCGCGTCGAGCGCGGCAAAGGGCGCGCCGCAGACGGCGGGGCATACGCCCAAGAACAGAATGGCAAACGTAATGATGTCGAAGGCCGAGCTCGCAAAGCCAAAATGAAGCATAAAGCTGCCGAGCCCCTTACCCGACCAGGCCCTGGGGCGGGCAATCTCTGCATCGTCAACGTTATCCCACGAAAGCGCCAGGCAGGTGGCGTCGTAGCACAGATTGAGCAAGAGCAGCTGGGTAGCGGTTGCCGGCACAAAGGGCAGGAAAATGCTCGAGGCGGCAACCGAACAGATATTGCCAAAGTTGGAGCTCGATGCGATACGGATGTACTTGGAGGCATTGGCGAACGAAGTCCTGCCCTCGCTGACGCCCTCGGCGACAACACCCAAGTCGCGCTCGAGCAGCACCAGGTCGGCCACCTTTTTGGATTCGGCCGCAGCCGAGTCCACGACAATGCCGACGTCTGCCGATGTGAGCGCCGGCACGTCGTTCACGCCGTCTCCGATATAGCCGACGATGTGGCCGGAGAGGCGAATCAGGCTAACGATCTGCGCCTTCTGTGCGGGCGTAAGCTCGGCAAACACGCGAGCCTTCCCCACCCGGATCAGCGCTTCGGATTCCTCCATGGCCTGAAGCATGCTGCCGGTGATAACGCTATCGGCGGGAATGCCCAGGCGCGAGCATGTTGAGCGAGCGACCGAAGCCGAATCACCCGTGAGCACGCGCACCTCGACGGAAAGGTTAGACAGCGCCTGCACGGCGGCACGAGCGCTCGCCTTGGGCCGATCGAAAAAGCCCAAAAAGCCGCACAGCACCAGGTCATCCCAGTCCGCCGACGTCGTGCTATAGGCGACGGCGAGCACTTTGATGCCATCGGCGCGCATGTCCTCGGCAACCTCGTAGGCGCTCTGACGGCCATCGGCATCCATGGGCACCAGCTCGCCCTTAAAGTTTGCCCAGGCGCAGCGTGTGCACACGCTTTCAACCTCGCCCTTTACGATGGTCAGATGATTGCCGGGGCGAACCTGTAGCCCCAAACAACCAAGCGCCCCGGGCGTGGCGTCGAGCTTGACACCCGAAGCCTTGGTGACGTGGTCGAAGGGGTCAGAGGCATGCAGTGCAAAGGCGTGGCCAAGGTCTTTCGCGGCAAGGTGCAGCTCGGGTGCCGCGCACGCATCGGCAATGGCCCGATTGAGCTGATTGGCAGCGGCCCCCTGGCTCGTGCTCTCCAGATACGCCAGGTTGAGCGTCTGCTCGCTTTCGTTGCCCAGGATATCGGTGTAGTACTCGAGCACCGCGGCATCTTCGGTGAGCGTGCCTGTCTTGTCAACGCACACCACGTCCATGGAGCCCAGTGACTCCATGGCGTCAACGTTCTTAACGATGACCTGCTTGTTTTTTAGTCGATGGGCACTGCCCGAAAGGCAAACGCTCGTGACAACCGGCAGCATTTCGGGAACCAGGCCCACGGCCGTGCCCAGGGCAAACAGCAGTGCCTGCGCCCAGTCGCCCAGCACAAAGCCTCGAATCATAATGACAAACGGCAGTACGATGAGCATGCATCTTACCAGGGCGGCGCAGATGCTCTTGGCGCCGGCACCAAACTGTGTGCCCATTCGAGCGCGACGGCGCAAAACGGGCTGCTCATCGGCAATGCGGGCGAGGACGGTTGCCGACGCCTTGCCGTCGACAATGGTCGTTCCCGCGCGAACGGTCTCCCCTTCCCGCTTGGCGGTCTGACCGCTCTCGCCTGTAAGCGACGATTCCGAGACAAGGACCTGGTCGCCCTTGGCAAGGGTCACGTCGACCGGGCAGAGCATGCCGGCATATAGGCGGACGACGTCGCCGGGCACAAGCCGGTCGGCATCAACTTGAATCCAACACGCATCGACGCGTTTCCAAACGGCCGCGTGGTTCGCTTTAAACATATGGCGATCAAAGCTGCGCTTGGCCTCATTTTCGTAAAACAGGCGCACCAGGCCGCCCACCAGCCACATCAAAAAGAGCACAGCTGGCGCGAACACGCCCGTCTGGCCTTCCACCTGCGGCAGGACATCGACCAAAAAAGCCAGCCCGGCAAGCGCAAGCAGCAGCGACGAGAACGGATTAAAGAACGATTTTCTAATCATCGAAGCCTCTTTCTAGCACGGCTTCGATTGTATCCGAGGGCACTCGCCGACAACCCCGCCCCAACCCTTGCGACTTCCTTGCTTTTAGCCGTGACAAAAGGGTTGTCCCTTTGTCACATTATTCGGAGCGTAGAGCTTCCACGGGGTCCTTTTTGGATGCGCTGCGGGCCGGCAGCAGGCCGGCAACGACCGTCAGCAGCACTGAAATCGCGATGAGCACCAGCGCATCCTGCACGGGCAGGCTCATCAGGTTGGGGACCTGTTTGGCCGCAAGTGCCCAGGCATTGACCGGGAAGCTCACGAGTACCACGACGACAATGGCAAAGACGCCGGCAATGAGGCCCTCGATAAAGGTCTCGGCGTTGAACACGTTTGCCACGTTACGCTTCGACGCGCCAATCGCACGCAGGATGCCAATCTCTTTTTTGCGCTCCAGCACGCTGATGTACGTGATGATGCCGATCATGATGGAGCTCACCACCAGGCTGATACTCACGAATGCGATGAGCACCAAGCTGATGGTGTTCACAATGTCGGTCACCGAACCCATGATGATGCCCATGTAGTCGGTGTACGAGATTGCCTGTTCATCGTGACCAGCGGCTTTGACCTGCTTGTTGTACGCATCGATGTGATCGAGCACGCGCTCTTTGGCCTCAAAGTCGCGCGGGAAAATCTTAACCGAGATGGGGTCTGCCTCATCCGCATAGCCCAACGTGGTCAGATTGTTGTCGTAGGTGAGCTTCGAAGCCTTGGCATAGCTCATCATGAGCGAACTCAGATCCTCGGCGTCCATGTTGAAATGGATGGCACGAGTAAAGGCGCTCGCATCCACGCGCATGGCGCTCGCCAGGTTAGCAAAACTCGAAGACATCTGCGTCGCCATCTGGTCCATAAGCCCTGCCGCGCCTGCCTTGAGCTGAGTTGACACCGTCGCCGCAATCTGCTCGCTGATTGCCTTCATCACCTGATCCATAGCCTGCTGCAGATACGGAGCCAGCTGCTTTTGCACATAGTCGGTCATCGCCTGTTGTAGGCGCTCGGCCAAGGCATCGCCGCCCAGCGCTTTGAGCTGGGCCAGGATTTGCTGGGCTGCCGTATCACTCTCAAGATACGCCGAGAACGCGGCGGCAAGCTTTGACGTGTCCTTAAGATCTTCGGGTGTCAGCGCCCTAAACTGATCAGACTGCAAAAAGCCCTCAAACAGCTGGTTGGCAAGCGTTCCCGCCTGCTGCATTTGCTCGGGCGTGAGTTCCAGACCGTCAAAGATACCCGAGAAATCTGGGGTTGGCGTTTTGGCCATGATGTCGCTGAAGTCGATGTCCTTACCAACGCCCGAAAGGTCAATGTCCAGCCCGGACAAGTCAAGACCAGACAGGTCCATACCGCCGGCCGCACTCGAGAGCGCAGACGTATCGAACGAGAACGCGCTCTTGAGCGCCGCCTCGTCAACGCTGAACATGCTACCCAGGTCCACGCCCTGCTTGGCCTCGCCCTGCAACTCGTCGAACGTTCTGCCGGTAAAGACATCCGTCTCGGGATGAGCAAGCTGCTCCTGCACAATCTTCGAATCGGCCGCGCGCTCCATAAGCTGGCGAGTCAGCGCATGTGTGTAGGCGATACCGGGCGAAAGGGCGCTCGCGTTGGCCGTCTCGTTGGGCCGCACCACGCCCACAATGCGCACGTCAATGCCATCGGCAACCTTGGCTGCCATAAAGTCGGCGTCACCGGACATATCGGTCCACATGCCGGTCTCTTCGTTTTTGCGATACGCATCTGCCGGCGACAACACCTTGAACGTCGTAGACAACGCATCCTCGTAGGTAAAGTCGGCAGCGGTCTCGGGCGTCTCGACCCCGCCGTCAGCCGTCATGGCACTGTTGACCAGGTCGTTGAGCTCATCGATTTCCAACGCACCGATGCTATAGAGCGTATAGTCGCCCACCGTGCCACGGCTCGAAAGCACCATCACGGCCTCGTTGGCGGACGTGGGCCAATGACCGGCAACGACATCGTACTGGCTGTCGAGCAGGCTCTGGTCGTCAATCATCTCGTTGAAGACCGAGGTTCCCATGGACTCCATGCTCACCGTTGCCGCCGAGCTCGCGCCGCCGCTCATGGCCTCGGTCATGGCATTGGGCACCAGACGCACGGGCTTCTCATCGCCCTTGCCCGCGCGATAGACAACCGGCGTTACGCCATAGCCGTACTGAATAGCGTTGACCTCTTTGTCGATGCCGTCGCCCCCGTCATCGAGCCATGCCTTAAAGCTCGTCATATCGTTGGACTTAACGCTCGCGAACATGTCCTTCACGGCCGTGACCACGGGAATCTTATCGGACTTCTTGACCGAATCGTCCTCACTGTCGGAAGCGCCGCTCACATCATCGCCATCCTCCGTGGTCCCCTGCCCGCCCATCATGGACGACAGGTCGTAATCCTGCTTGGAAATGGTGAGCGGATAGCTCGAAAGCGTATCCTCCTCGACCTTTTTGATGTAGCCGTTTACGCCGTTGGACAGCGCAAGAATCGCCGCGATGCCGATAATGCCAATCGACCCCGCAAAGGCCGTCATGGCCGTACGGCCCTTCTTGGTCATAAGGTTGCGGGCAGAAAGCCCCAGCGCCGTCACAAAGCTCATCGAGGTTTTGCGCGTAGGCTTGGCCTCGCGGCGCGTGGCGTCAGCGACATCGAAGGGATCGGAATCGTCGGTGATCTTGCCGTCCGCCAGATTGACAATGCGCGTGGCATATTGGTACGCCAGCTCGGGATTGTGCGTGACCATGATAACCAGGCGGTCGCGCGCCACGTCCTTGAGCAGATCCATGACCTGTACGGATGTCGTTGAATCCAAAGCGCCGGTCGGCTCGTCGGCCAGCACAATCTCGGGATCGTTAATCAGGGCGCGGGCGATGGCCACACGCTGCATCTGCCCGCCCGAAAGCTGGCTCGGGCGCTTGTTAACGTGCTCGCCCAGGCCGACTTTCTCCAACGCCTCGCGCGCACGCTGGCGGCGCTCGGCATGCCCCACGCCCGTGAGCGTAAGCGCCAACTCCACGTTTTCCAAAATGGTCTGATGCGGAATGAGGTTATAGCTTTGGAAAACAAAGCCGATGCGGTTGTTGCGGTAGGCATCCCAATCGCGATCGTGAAAATCCTTAGTCGAAATACCGTCGATCAGCAGGTCGCCAGAATCGAAATGATCGAGTCCGCCGATAACGTTGAGCATCGTGGTTTTACCCGAGCCCGAGGGACCCAGAATGGCCACGAACTCGTTATCGCGAAAAGACAGGCTTACGCTGTCGAGCGCCACCTGCGTAAACGACTGCGTAACGTATCTTTTGCAAATACCTTTGAGCTCCAGCATCGATGGGCTTCCTCCCCGCACAGGGACGGGCACGTCGGCCTTTCCCCATCACTCGCGTGTAATGCGTTTTTCCTACCCCATCTCACCTTTGTCATACACGCTAGCAGGAGAATTGGCAGTGAGCTAGAGGATTGGATCACTTGTGGTGCTGCATTGGCTCCGGGTCCCGCGTTGGTGCCGACCCTGAGTAGGAGCCGGCTCTACGGTCGTACCAACGATGCTGCGAAACCGGTCCCGCAACGGCTCCAAACGGGACTTCGGCAACGGTCTCACGTCAGCTCCAGACCCCAACGAGTGGCGGCAAAGCGCTCATTTCCGGCCAAGCCGCCACTCGTTCACGGCAGTCCTCGTTCAAAGTTGCCCAAAAAGGCCCTACTTCTCCAATCCACACGGCATCACGTTATCGCTACCGCGACGGTCTTTGGTCACAGCAGCAAAGAAACGATAACCGCCCGAGAAGTTATAGCAGTCAAAACCGTGCTGAGCGAGAATGCGACAAGCGATGTAGCTGCGAAGACCACTTTGGCAAATAACATAAACAGGCTTTGCCACGTCAAACTCCCCCAAGCGAGCGCGCAAGTCATCAACAGGGATGTTCATAAAGCCGTCGATATGACCGCGACCATACTCGCCAACCGTGCGAACATCGAGCAGCTGCACGCTTCCGTCGCGCGGCAGATCAGGCTCCTGTTCCCAATGCCACTGCTTGAGGATGCCCGAGTCAACGTTCTCGATCATAAAACCAGCCATGTTTACCGGGTCTTTTGCCGAAGAATATGGCGGCGCATAAGCCAAATCCAAATCCTTGAGCTTATCGGCCCGAATACCGGCCTGGATTGCCGTCGCCAGCACGTCGATGCGTTTATCGACGCCATCGACGCCCACAATCTGCGCACCCAGCAGACGCAAGGTTTCCCTCTCAAACACGACTTTCATGGTCATGGGCGTCGCTTCGGGATAATAGCCCGCATGCGATCCGGGCGACAGCACAACGCTCTCGCAATCAATACCTGCCGCACGCGCTGCTTTCACAGAAATTCCCGTGCTCGCAGCTGTCAAGTCGAACACCTTGATCACCGAAGAGCCCAACGAGCCCTGATAGTGACTGTCTAGGCCACAGATCACATCGGCGACGATACGCCCCTGTTTATTGGCGGGGCCCGCAAGGGAAATCACTGCGTCCTCGCCCGTCACCTGATGCTTGACCCGCACGGCATCGCCCACGGCATATACGTCGAGAGCAGATGTCTCCATGCGATCGTTCACCACAATGGAGCCCTTGATGCCCAGCTCGATGCCAGCTTCCTTTGCCAAATGGCTCTCGGGGACAACGCCGATAGCGAGCAGCACCATATCGGCCACGATAGAATCTTCGCCCGCCACATGAGTGACCACACGGCCATCGACCTCTTCAAAACCCGTCACGTCGGCACGAAGTCGCAGGTCAATGCCATGCTCGCGCACTTCCGTGTGAAGCAGCGTTGCCATATCGTAATCCATGTTGTTCATTAGTTGACGAGGGCGCTGCAGAAGCGTCACCGTAAGGCCCAGGTCGCACAGGTTCTCGGCAGTCTCGATGCCGATAAAACCGCCGCCGATCACCACAGCGCTCTTCGGCCTATGCTCTTGTGCATAGTCATGGATATGCAGCGTGTCCTCGACCGTTCGCAAGCTGAAGATCTTATCCGAATCGATCCCCGGAAGCTCAGGGCGAATCGGGTGCGCGCCAGGCGAAAGAATCAGCTTGTCATATGTCTCGACAAATTCTTCGCCGGTGAGCAGGTTGCGGACGTCAACCGCATGCACATCGGGGTGAATGGCGATCACCTCATGACTCGTCTTCACGGCAATGCGGAATCGATTCCAAAATCCCTCGGGCGATTGCAGCGTGAGCGCAGACTCCTCCTCAATCACGCCGCCAATAAAGTATGGCAATCCGCAATTGGCATAGGACACATAGCCCGTGCGCTCGAAAACAACAATCTCCGCCTGCTCGTCAAGCCTGCGCAAGCGCGCCGCGGCCGATGCGCCGCCGGCAACGCCTCCCACGATAACCACCTTCATGGTTAACGCACCACCTTTCCACCGTAGCTATTGATTCCGCCAATGTTCTTCACGTTGCTGTAGCCTGCACGCTGGAGAAAACTCGTGGCACGACCGCTACGAGCACCACTCAAGCAATGTACAAACAGCGGGGCGTCCTTCTTTGGATATTCGGCAAGCACGCGGTCGATGCTATCGAGGGGAATGTTGACGGCCCCGGGGATATGCCCCTGCCGATACTCATCGGCGCCGCGTACATCAATCAATACCGCGCCTTCGGTCGCCTGGCACTCCTCAACACCTTTGTTGATATCCACCCCAGCAAATAAATCAAACAATCCCATGATGAGCTCCTTTGCTCGCTTGTCCTATCGCTTGATGCCAGTATGTCCGGAAGACATAGGCCGGTTCCGTGACCAAGTCACCATATGGGTGGTTTTCTTGAGAGCAAGCAGCGAGCAGCGGGCGGATAGGCACCACAGCAAAGTCATCGCTACGGCAGGCGCGCCAAACCGTCGACATCCAGAACAAGGATGCGCCCGCGCTTCACCTCGATAAGGCCCTCATCGGCAAGACGACGCAACACGCGTGTCACCGCCTCGCGAGCAGAGTTGATATCACGCGCCAATTCGTCTTGAGTGATCCGGAGCTCCATCGACTCCGCTGCCCGGCATCGCTCAACCAGATAGTCGGCAACGCGCTGGTCAAGGCGCCTGAAGAGCATCTGCTGCAGCACGCGAACCACCTGGGAGTAGCGCTGCGCCTCTACTTCGAGCATGAAAACCTTGACGTGGATATTAACGTTGGCAAGATGCTCGCAAACACCAATAGGAACAACGAGGAGCGTGGATTCTCGTGTCGCAGTTACGAGCGTGTCGAATGAGATTTGCCGAATAACGCACGACGCGGTGGTGACGCAGCATTCTCCCTCACCGAGCCGAAACAGCGTAACCTCCTTGCCCTCCTCGGAAAGAAGGCTGACGCGGATATCGCCGTGGACAATGAGGAAGACGCCCGTGCAAGAGCTGTCGCTGCCGCCAATAAGCTGTCCGGCATCAAAGGCGCGCAAGGCGGATTGCCCTAAAACAAGAGCGCGTTCGTCGTCAGACAAATGCTCCCAAAACGGAAACTTCTTTACGATATCTTGCATCCCGTCCATTTGTGGCTCCTTTCCCCATTAGGTTTAATCTAGCAGGAAAGATGCAGGTGAAAAGGGACGGCGGCATATAAATGAGCTGCCTCCCATTTCTTGGAAACGAGAACATAACAAGAGCAGATTTGATCTCGAAGAATCGAAATCAAAGAGGCCCCGGGGATCCCGAGACCTCCTCAATATACATAGTTCAGCTTGTTTATTGCCCGCTATTCGCAATCGCCTGGTCGATAAGTTTGTTGAGTGCAGCGCGCTGCTCGGCGGAGCTGATGGCTCCCACGATGGGCTCCCCTACGATGTTGCCATTCTGATCGATGACATACATTGTCGGGAACGAGAACAAATTTGACGTGAACTTACCGGCCTCGCTATCCGACTTGAACCAGATGTTCTTATACGTCACGCCCTTCTTGCTCAGCACGTCCTTGGCATCTGCAATCTCGCCCTTGTTGCCATCGAGCGTAAAGGAATTGACGCCCACGACCTGGCCGCCCTTCTCGGCAAGCTCCTGATTCAGTTTCTCAAGATCGCCCAGCTCGCCCACGCACGGCTTGCAAGTAGTGAACCAGAAGTTCATGACGGTGACCTTGTTCTTAGAGAACAGCTCGTCGCTGTTCACGTCGTTGCCATCCAGGTCCTTGCCCGTAAAGCTGGGGAACTTCGTCGCCTCGTTCGAAGCATTGGCACCAGCCGTCATGCCAGCGGTCGAAGCGTCGACGCTCTCGCCTGCACTCGGCGTGCTTCCACAGCCGGGGAACTCCTTCTCCAGGCTCTCGAGCTTGTCCTCGATCTCCTTGATCTGCTGTGCACCGGCCTTGAGCGTCTTGAGCTCATCCGCCGTGAACTCATCCTTGGCGCCGTCGATGGTCTTGAGCAGGAAATCGCCGTAATTGCTGCCGTCCTCAATCATTGCCGAGTCTTTATTTGCCGCATTGAATACCTTTTCCCACAGCGCGTTATCACTCGAAAAGATCTCGTTCTCCTTCTGCATGAGCTTCGCATACAGCTCGGCGGCCTCGTCGGCATTGGCCGGCTTCTGCGCAGTGAGTTCTGCGATCTTAGGATCGGAGCTCGCAGATTCGCTCGCATTGCCGCCAGGTGCCGAGCACGCCACAAGACACAAGGCCAGCACCGGCACCATAAACAGGGCCGCAATCTTAGAAAGCTTCATAGTCGTTCCTCCGTTTTGTCGAAGCTTGTTTACTTTTTATCGGCGGTCAAGGGGAGCTTTTCCGCCGACACATCCAGGCCATAGCGATAGCTAATGGCATCGACGGGACAGGCCCCGATGCACTTTCCGCACCGGATGCATTCGGCATGATTGGGTGCGCGGACCACATCAACGTCCATCTGACAAACCTTTGAGCACTTGCCGCACGAGACACATTTGCATGCGTCAACCCGAATCCCCAGTAGGGACACCCTATTCATAAGCGCATAGAATGCACCGAGTGGACAAATCCATTTGCAGAAGGGGCGGTAGAACAAAACACTCAGCACTACCACGGCAATGAGAACGGCAAGTTTCCAAGTAAAGAGCTGTCCCAACGCAGATCGAATGCCGGCATTGGCAATGGCCAGCGGAATGGCGCCCTCGAGCACACCCTGCGGACAGATGTACTTACAAAAGAACGGGTCGCCCATGCCCACGTCGTTAACCACCAAGACGGGTAGCAGCACCACGGCAAACAGCAACACGACGTACTTGATGTACGTGAGCGGCTTGAGCTTTTTTGTCGAAAGCTTTTTGCCGGGAATCTTATGAAGCAGCTCCTGCAGCCAGCCAAACGGGCACAGAAAGCCGCATACAAAGCGTCCCAGCAGCACGCCGAGCAAAATGAGCGTACCGGTAACATAGTAAGAAAAGTTGAACTTGGATGAACCTACTACCGACTGGAACGACCCGATGGGGCACGCACCCGATGCCGCGGGGCACGAATAGCAGTTAAGTCCAGGCACGCAGACGGTTTTTCCCGCGCCCTGATAGATGCCGCCTTTGGCAAAGTTTGGCAGGTGAATGTTGGTGACGAGCGTCGCCGCCGCCTGAATGAATCCGCGAAATCGAGCCAAAACATGCGACGCAGTGTTTTCTCTTTTATCCAATTCCGATACACTCCAAGCACAGCCTAATCGCTTTGGCCAGCACGGCATCCGCCTCGCCACGCATAACGCCAAAGCACACCATGGCAATTCCGACGATCAACAAAGCGACCTGTACCACGGGTTTTACCGCTTTGAACAACCTGACCACTCCTTTCGTTACGCGACCATTGGACCATATCGGCTATAAAATCCGTGTTAAGCGCGATTTGGAATGTGCAAGGAGACCGTTATGCGTATTTTGATCATCGAGGACGAGCAGGCGCTGTGTGACGCAATCGCGCGCAGCTTGCGAAACTTGGCGTACAGCGTCGACTGCTGCCACGACGGGCAGGAGGCGCTCGACCTGCTGGGCGTCGAAGTCTTTGACCTCGTGGTACTCGACCTCAACCTTCCCCGCATCGACGGCATGACCGTACTCAGGGAACTTAGGAAAACTGACTGCGAGACTAAGGTACTGATTCTGTCCGCACGTGGCGAAGTATCAGATAAAGTCGCCGGACTCGATGCCGGCGCCAACGATTACCTCACCAAGCCGTTTCATCTGGACGAGCTTGCGGCAAGGATCCGCAGCCTTACCCTAAGACGCTTTACACAAAGCGACGTAGTTTTAACCTGCGGAAAGCTCAGCTTTGACACCAAGGCGCGCATCGCTTCCGTGGACAGCGAGGCTTTATCTCTTACGCGCAAGGAAACGGGAATCTTGGAATACCTGATGCTTAATCAGGGGCGTCCGGTAAGTCAAGAGGAGCTTATCGAGCACGTTTGGGATAGCAGCGTGAACAGCTTTAGCAACGCGACCCGCGTTCATATCTCGTCACTCCGCAAAAAGCTACGCATCGCTTTGGGATACGACCCGATTCGCAATCGGATTGGAGAGGGCTACGTTATGGAGGATAGCGAATGAAAAGGCTTTCGTTGCAATGGCGCATAACGATTATGACGGCACTGCTCACGTGCGCTGCGTGCGTGCTGACGAACTGCCTGGTCGGCTATACGGGCATGCGCTACATGGATGCTATCGGCAGCGACGTCTCGGCCCTTAGCGCAGCCGGCGAAGATTCGCCCCAGGCGTTCGACCCAACGAAAGCGACCCTCGATGACGAGGTCACGATCGTCGTAAACGACGCACAAGAGTCTTTTGGCACGACAGCCTGGTGCATCACGGCTGGAGTCACACTCCTTGGCGGCGTGCTGGCATACTTTGTGAGCGGCCGTGCGCTCAAACCGCTACGAGCTTTTGCCGCCCAGGTTGAGCGTGTGCAGCCTGACAACCTAAGCGAAATCAGACTCAGTGAAGGTGTGCCCACCGAGCTACAACGATGTAGCGCCTCTTTCAACGACATGATCGCCCGTCTTGGCGAAGGGTTCTCTGCACAGCGTCAGTTTACCGGCAACGCCGCACACGAGCTGCGCACCCCGCTCGCCCTTATGCAAGCACAGATTGAACTATTCATCTCCGAGCACTCCGGTTTGCAACCCGAAACAGCCGAGCTGCTCGGCCTGCTACAAGAACAAACCGAGCGCATGTCTCGAATGACCAAGGTATTACTCGAGATGAGTGAGCTCCGCAGCGTTCCTTGCGAGGACGATGTTGAACTCGGTCCCTTGTCCGAAGAGGTCCTCACCGACCTTGCGCCACTTGCCGAGAATAAGGGCATAGCCCTCAATTGTGCTGGAGACGCTTTGACAATCGGAAGTGATACGCTCCTCTATCGGCTGGTGTTCAATCTGGTCGAAAACGCCATCCGTTACAGCCGCCCCGGCTCGACTGTCAACGTCTCCATCAGCGACAGCGACAGCCACGTGCTCCTGCGAGTCAAAGATGAGGGCCCGGGAATACCCAAACAGTACCGAGAGAGCATCTTCCAGCCGTTCTTTCGTCTAGATAAATCCCGCAGCAGGGCATACGGCAGCGCAGGACTCGGGCTAGCGCTTGTTTGGGAGATTGCAGCCCTACACGGCGGCACGGTAGAGGTCGAAGCAAGTTCCGAGAACGGGACCACCATGCTCGTGACCCTCTCAAAGGGGGCCACCACGTGATCCGACTGTCCAGGGGTCCCACTCGGCATTGCGAAACGCGTCCCAAAACTTGGACATGAGAAATGGGAGGCAGTTCGCATCTGTGCCGAGGACGAAGTCCTGGCGGGAATTCAGGATGCGCAGAGGAAGCTTACGGCAGAAAACCCCGACAGAGTCGTGACCGTCGGCGGCAACTGTATGGCGTCGCTTGCCCTCTTCGATTACCTGCACGGGAAATACGAGAACGTTGGAATCGTCTGGATCTATGCGCATCCGGATGTATCCACGCTGAATGATGGCTACCCCAACGCTCACGCCATGGTACTTGGCAACCTTTTGGAACAGGGTGCACCGCAACTCGTTTCGCGGATGCGGCATCCGGTGTTTAAGCCGAGCGATGTCCTGCATGTCGGGCTACAGCAGCTCCACGACTATCAGGAAGTTTGCTTAAACAAGCATAGGTGTTTCGGTTTTAGCCGATGTCCTCATGGAGGAAAACGACATGCTGGGTCTGTCTGATTAAAGTCCAACAGTTTCCATGAGGCATCTAGCACGGTAAAAGCTAAAGACCCGGGAGACCCCAAACTGTCAACCATCTTTACGGGTGCAAGGGAAACGGGCAAGACAGCCCCCTCTCGCTCCTATCCGAAACGGCGCTTGAACACGGCTGGATTGCAGCGAATGTCTCCGCCATGCCCGGCATGCTCGAAGATATCATCGAGCACACAAAGAGGCCGCAGGCCGTTACCTCTCGCAGCCCCATACACGCGTGAGCGGAGTTCAAGTTGGGCAGCGGGGCGGTTTAGCGCGCCAATATAATCAAATCGTGCACTTCCATAGCCTCTCGTCTACGTGGTGTACCGTCGTCTCCCCTTTTATCAGAGTTGGGCGATTTCAGGCACCCGAGCTGAACTCAAATTGAACTCAACGATGCCTTATCGGTCGAGGGCGTCCTAGCGAGAATATACAGAGGCGCACATTTCGCAGGGAACCTCCCATTCGTTATCATATCGGGATGCTGTCAAGGCAGCGTCAATGCGTTCGACCTACACCTTCTCGCTTTTCGAGGCCTCGTCTGCAGGACCATCGGAATCGATACGGAATCGATCGGCATACCATTCATCCGAAGCAATCACCTTATGGAGCATCTGGAGATGCAGGTCGACATAGTGGCAGAACGCCTTGCCGCATTCCACGAGAGGCACATTGTTTCTCTCGTTGGGCTCGGCTCCAAAATTAAACTCGACCTCATAGCCCTCCCCAGGCACACCCATGCTCGGCAGAATATCAATGGAGAAGTGGACGAATCCAGACGTCACCTTGTATACATCTTTTACCTTTGGATCGAACTTCTCGAGTAAGTCTTGAAGTCTTCCATCGGACATCTTCTCACCCGAGAAATCTTTCAGCTTGTTCACAGGCACACCTTGAAACACCTGCTTGAGAAAGTCATCCTGGTCTTCAGCGGCGAATAATGCGAATGTCCGCAGGCAGACTCCAACCTGTGCGCGGAGAAGCTGGGCGACGCAAACAAGATTCCTCGACTCGAGCATGGAGATGAATCCGTCTATCAGTCTCATCGCATACTCAGAGGAGGATGCCAGATATAGATCCCATTGGGTAAAGTCGCCGTTCATGAAGGGAATCACTGCATTGCGCTCGGCGACTCTCAAGGCACTCAGGCTTTGTTCTATTTTCTCAGCTTCTTGTTAGAACTGTTCGCTATCCAAAATGCCCCCAAATGCCGACTTCTCAACAAATCAAAAAAGCAAGAGAGACAGAGATTAGGTTCCTGCTCCACTGAACCCGCGCTTCCAGTCGAGACACTCCTCCTCGAAGATCTCCCCAGAGTCCCGTCTCTCGCGCCCCTCACGGAACTGTCCATATCAGTGTAGCCAATCCAAGCACAGCCCCACCGCACGGCCCAGTCGCTTCCGGTCCTGCGTGGCCCCGTGAAGGCGGAAGGGCGTGGTTGTCGTCATCGCGTTCCTTTCTCCTCGTACCTATTTGGGCATGCGTCACGGGCCCCCGCGCGGCGCTGAGAGCGAATCGGCGCAGGCTTGGGGCCAGTTGCGTAGAGGTTGAGGTTCGGGTTTCGCCGGCTTACGCAGCTTGGCGGGCAGAGCGCCCGGGCTCGCTGAGCCTAGGGCGCGGCGGGATCCGCGACGCCGGAGGTGTCGATCTCGCCCAGATTGGCGAGCTGGCTGATGAACGGGATACTCTCGTGTTCGTCCACCTCGACGCCGCCGAGCACGATGGTGCTGTCGCGCGTGTCGATTTGGGTTGTGAACACGGCCGGGTCGAAGCCCGAAGCGATAAAGCCAATGCCCGCGAGGACAACACCCGCGGCAACGAGCCCGCCCGCCACGGCGAGGTAGATCTTCTTCGCGCTGGTCATGGTACTCACTCCTTTCTACGCCGCGAGATGCGCGGCAGCGCCGCCCTTCTCGCCCTTACCCTTCCAGAAGGGCGAGGCGGCCTTCCTCGCCCAGAGCGCCGAGAGGCGCGCAATTTGTTTTGAGGCGGCCCAAGCGCCAGCACCAACGAAGAGCGCCACGCCGACGAGGCCGAGCCCCACGCCCGCCGAGGCGGAGGCGTACGGGAAGTGGCCGATGGTGACGCCGCTTACGGCAAACAGGAGCTCAACTACGCCCACGCCCCCGAGTGCCGCCGCGACGATCCACACGCAGAGCGCCAGCACCCAGATGCAGATATAGACCGTGACGACCACGGCGGCGAAGGCGGCGAGCAGCGGCACCCACACCGGGGAGCCCACGATGGTCAGCACCCACAGCAGCGCGGTGCTGCGCTGGCGCGTCCTCGCGATCGCGCGCGGCACGGTGGGCAGGTCGTCGAGCGTGGCCTCCGCCACCTCGCCGGGCGTGCCCATGGCGGCCACGGCCTCCTCCTCGCTCATACCGTCCTCCATGCGATCGGCGATGGCCTCCGCATAGAACGCCTTGGTCTCCTCCACCTGCTCGGCCGGCAGGCAGGCGAGCAGCTCGCCCAACCGGCCCAGAAACTCATCACGCGTCATGGTGCGCCCCCTCAACGTATGCGTAAATCTCCCGTACGGACGGCCACTCGGCCAGAAACTCCTCGATGCGCGCTCGCCCGTCGTCCGTGATGCGGTAGTACCGGCGCAGCCGCCCGTTGTGCTCGGCGGAGCGCGCCGTGATGCACCCGGCCTTCTCCAGGCGCTTGAGCAGCGGGTAGAGCGTCGACTCCGTGAGCCCCATGCTCGCCGGTACGTCCTTCACGATCTGGTAGCCGTAGGACTCCTCGCCGGAGACGGCCGCGAGCACGCAGGCCTCCAGGAAGCCGCGCTTCATCTGTGCCTCCATCCGCACACCTCCTCTCGTCATATACTATGCTATACACACTATACGATGCAAGGTATTAGACGTCAACTCTCATCGTGAAGATTCTCCGGCCCCTGCGCGCTGCGAACGTGATGTCGCGGGGCGGTTGGCATTATGCATGAAACGTCAAGTAACGCTCTTTTGATACACTTCCGCTCGGCCCCATATGCCTTGCACAACGCCCTCTTCGACCTCGGGTTCAAGAGAGCCGCTAGTCTTCCTTTATACGTTCGGCATAATCGTAGGCGATACCCACAAATTCCAGTCCCGAGCAACAGGAGTACAATTGCTGCATTGTTGCCACCTGATGGGAGATGGAAGATGGACTGCGATGGCTACCCATGCGTTCCCATGCCGTTGATGTGCACCGCCTTTGTGCCGGGGCAGATTGACGCTGCGGTTGCAGGCATTTCCGACCCCGATTCACGCACCATCGCCACGGCAGAAGCGCTGTACTTTCGCGGACAGGCCACCCTCGCTGCCAAGACAGCACGCCCCTATCTTGACGCCACCGACCCCGCACTGCGCTATTCCGCATGCTTTATCTGCGGATATGCCAGTCTGTCGCTCAACCGTATCGCCGACGCCCGCCGGTGCCTTGCGGGCATCCTCGATACGCCGGCCGACGAGGAATCATCCGCTATCCACGCCACGCATATCCTGTTCGCCTCGGCCGCAAGCGTCCTGCTGCACTTGCCTTCCCCGTATTCTGCCGAAGAGTTTTATCCACTTGCGGCGCATCTGCCCGAAGGCCTGCGCCTGTTCGCCAGCTACGTGATGGCGCACGCCTTGTATCTGCGCGGCGAATACGGCCGCAGCCTGGGCATGGCGGAAAACGCCCTGATTATGAAACAGGGAAGTTATCCGATCTCGGAACTGTTCCTGCACCTGGCAGCCTCCATGGCATGCATGAGCCTCAAGGACATCGACGCCGCAAAGGCACACTTCGGAGCCGCTTGGGGCATTGCGCGCCCCGACGGCCTTATCGAGCTCATTGGCGAGCACCACGGCCTTTTACAGGGGCTCATCGAGGCGTGCCTAAAAACGCAATACCCAGACGACTTCGCGCGCATCATCGAGATCACGTACCGCTTCAGCTACGGCTGGCGGCGCATCCACAACCCCGATTCGGGCGAGGACGTGGCCGACGATTTAACGACCACGGAGTTCACCATGGCCATGCTCGCCTGCCGCGGATGGACCAACGCCGAAATCGCACGCCACATGGGAGTATCGCCGGGCACCGTCAAAAACCGCCTATCCGGCGTATACGCAAAGCTTGGCATCGGCACACGCGCCGAGCTGGTCGCGCATATGTTGCGTTAGCAACCGGGCTGCCAAGCGCATCGAACGCGTTCCGGAACCCGGCGCTTCGCTCAATTAATTTGGACATTTTGACTCTTGAACGGCACTACCGCCACGGGGCACCTTCTCGCAAAATTGGATTATTTCCTCCGATATTTGCGGGATGGGAGCCCAAAATGCTTGATCGCCGTTCGTTACTTATCGCCGGAGCATCCTCGCTGGCAGGCATCATGCTGCCTCGCGTGCCGGGCAGCGCAAACGCCTTCATACTGCCATTCATCCCCACCGAGGCCTATGCCGACGAAGAAGACCCCTTCAAGGTGCTCGTTCTCTCGCGCACCATGTTTGGTGTGGTCGTGGTCGACGTCGCCAACAAGAATATGCCCATCAAGGGAGCCCAGGTCACGCTCGCGTCGCGTTATGCCGCGGGCAAGCAGCTCTCCGCCACTACCGACGACGAGGGCACGGCCATCTTTGAGGTCGCCCCTCTTTCGGAAGGCTACGTGGACGAGGCAACGCTTCTCGACGCGTACGACTTTAACGGCGGCATCTCCATTAGCATGGCGGGCTACCGTGATGTCGAGATTCCCCTTGCACGTATCCAGGGCGGCACCGCCATAACCGCGCCCACGCGTCCGCTTTCCGACGGCGAGCCGTACTTCCGCCAGCTCACATTCGACGAATGGGACATCCAGTACGCTGAAGCCACGTTCATGGCATTGCCAAAGGACGACACGGCAAACGAACAGCCCGATACGCACGCCTTTACCGTGCAGGCACATCTACCACAGGGTGGACAGGCAACGCTGCGCATCAACAAAGTAGCGCCTGCCGCGGGCAGCTCACCCGAAACCGTCACGCAGATTGGCCAAGTCAAGGCCAGCGCATCGGACGCGGATAATCTGGCGACGTTCACGCTCGAAGACACGTTCCTCGATGCGGCACCGGGCCTTCTGGAAGAAGGGTGCAAGCTGCGCTTTATCCTCGACTACCAGGGCAAAACCTACACGCTCTCATCCCCTATGGCCGTTGTTACTGCGCCGGCCGCAAAGGCGGAATCGGGCTCGACCACTATCGTCCCCACTACCATGGACCAAGAGGTCACTCCGTTTGATTTCCCAGCGGCGTTTCCCGGCATCGGCGGCAATAAGTTCACGTGCTGGATTCCCTCGTTCCCCATTTTGTTCGATTTCTCGTTTGCCGGGTACGTGCTGTTTGGCGGAGGATACAAACCAGCCAGCTACATGAACGATTCGGGCAACCCTGATCCGGAATACTGGAAGAAATCGCCACGTGAGTCGGGCGCCAAGCAGGCAAACCGCTACCTCGACGAGATGGAGGGGAAGTGGAATCAGTACAAGAGTATGAGTGCCGGTTCGGGCACCGATCCAAGAAACACCAAGCTCCTTCGCCACCATTGCACGCTGCTGTTCACGATGGATATCGCCACACAGCTGTACGGCTCGCTCGCCTACGATTGGGTGGGCAAAACCTGGGGTAACAACAACGACCCCGCATACGGCAATATTAAGGCCCTCTTCCAGGTAAGAACCGACCTCAATTGGACCGAGCAGTTTACCCTAGGACCGGTGCCGTTTTTCCTAAACGTCAACCCCTGGGTGCTGGCGAAGCTGGCGCTCGCCGTGGGTGCCCACACGCACGGCAGCGGCGCGGCATTTTTTAAAAACATTTCGCTCGACTATTCAAACACCTCGGGCTCGTTCACCATCCAGATCGGGCTTGCCGTCACCTTTGGCGCCGGCGTTGCAGGCGTCGCTTCGTCTGCCGTACGCGGCGCCGCGTCCCTCACGCTGTTCATTGGGTACGAGAAGGCAGATGGACACCAGCTTCCGCGACTGCGCGTAGGTGCAGACGTCGATGTCGATGTGATACTCCAGTTCGTAATGTTCAAGTGGACCACCAAGGCTTGGTCGGGGTCGTGGCCCACACTCCTCGATTCGTGGAATATGTCGGTGAACAATGGCAACCAGTATGTGCTCCAGCGCTCTGAGCTCGCATTGGGTGGGGATACGCCTTACACGTTGGATGCCCGCTTCGGCACGCCCGACAACATCAAGGCGGGCGGCGTGCCGCAATTTATCGCATCGGCCACCATCGTCACCAACGCCGAGCTGCTCGCACGCGCCGAGGTTAAGGCCACTGCTGTAAACGTCGCGTCTGTCGTGCGCGATTGGGATCAAGCGGTCACGCGCATTGAGCTCGAGGCAGATGCAGAAAGCGACGACACGGGACAGATCGAGCATTTCGTCCATGCACTGATAGAGAACGGCGAAAACGCCGCGCCGATGTACGAGTACACCTATATCGGGCAGGCGACGAACGCCGTTGCGGACCCCAACGCCAATTCTGCCGGCGTATCGGAGGACGAGCGTGGCGGCATCAAGCCCTCGAGCGACAACGTGCTGTTTGCTGGCGTGCTCAGCGAAGCCCACATGAAGCTGGCAATGATTGCCGGCGTAGAATGCCTGTTCCGTATCGCCTCGGTGCGCTACGGCGACAATGGTCGCTCGCGCCTGGTGGTACACACAAAGGCAAACGGCACGTGGTCCGCTCCCACGCCCGTGGACTTCCCCCTTGGGTTTGGCGAGGGCGACGTGGAGCGCGACGGCATATACGATTACGACTTCGACGTAGTGGAATATACGGACGGAAGAGGAAACCAGGACGCCTACGTGCTGTTGGTCTCGGGCGAGCGCCCCGACGGCGACAACACCCTTTTCGATACGGCAAGCACAGCCGGCATACTGTCCGTTGTGCGCCTGCGCATAAGCAACGGCGGAGTTCGCGTGATATCGCACACGTCGTGGCGCAGCATCTCGCGCGGCCGCCTTCAGGAGGATGGCTACCATTGCCTGCAGTGCCCACGCATCACGGTGGGCAAGACACTTGTCGACGGGCGCCTGTCGGGCGCCTACCTCCACCGCCGCGGAACCACCGCAGAAAAGACGCTCGGCAGCGAGGCCGAGGTTGCGCTGGAGTGCTTTACCCTGTGGTCGGACGTTTCGGGCGACAGCCTGACGTTCCGTCAGGTCCTCCGCTTTCCGCAAGCACCGTCGAGTATCGAGCTGGGCGCGCCCGAGATTATCAACGGCAAAATGGTGGTGCCCGTTGCGTACGAGACCGCAAACGGTTGCGTTTGCGCATCGTACGCCGTGATCGGCCAGTCTATCGCGGGCTGGGGCGTTATGTCGCCAGATGCCACAGTACCCCACGCGGTGCCGTGGCCGCAGCACACGGGCTTTTTGGCCACCGTCAACGAGCAACTGCAGCATATTACTTGGACGCGAGGCGCATCGGCATTTGCAACGCAGCCCGTGGGTGCCGCAGGCTGTGGTCCGGCATCGTTTAGCGTAAGCAACAACGGCAGGTGCGTGCTCTATGTAGAGAATACCGATGGCAAGGTGGGACAAACCTACGACGAAGAAGGCAACCCGGTAGCAGTGATGGGCAAGCACTTCCGCATCTTCGCCAGCACCTTGGCAGGCGATCTGTTCACGGAGCCGTTCGTGATGTGCGAGCTGGACCATCCCGTCGATCAGATAACGACATTTTTGACGTCGGGAGGCATGCTCTCCGCGCTCGCCACACACATTGTGAGCGCGGAGAAGAGCGAGGCAGAGCTGCACGGCATCGAAGTGCCCTTGGTGGCGTGTGCCACTCCGACGGGCGCGGTCGCTACCTCGGGCGCGGTGGTGCCCGGAGCAGCAGGTGAATCCTTTATGGTCACGGTGCGAAACGACGGCAACACCTTGCTGACCGCCGGCACGATCGATCTGTACCGAGAGGGCTCCAGCCAGCCGTTCTCCAGTGCATCCATCGGGTTCGGAGCGAATGCACGAATGGCATCGATCTACGATCCGGAGCTCGCCGAGGATGCTTCGGCCAACGACATGGCACACGTGAAGTACGCGCTCGAGACGCTGGGCGCACGTTTTGCGACGCACCCGCTGGTTGCCGACAATGGCAACGCCGTGCTGGCACCAGGCTGCACGGCACAGTTCCGCATGAGCTTCGCCATCCCCGAGAGTTGGAGCGACGAAGTGGGCAAACGCGTAACGCTGTATGCGAAGGCGCGTGATCTGGTGGCGCTCGATCCCGTGACGCTCGAGGAAATTCGACCGGGCGCAAACTCGGCGCTGGGTGCCGTACTGCACGAGCTTCATGTGCCCGACGCGGCATGCGAACGCTCAGAAGTTCAGGTCGGCGTATGCGACAAAGCGGATACGACGGGGCTTCACGATGCACCGATGACGGCGGACGGCGGTGGCGGCTCGAGTGGCGGCGGTACCGACGAGGGCGGCGGCTCCGGCGGAAGCAGCTCCGGTGGCGGCAGTGGCTCTGGCAGCGGCAAGGATCACGGCAATAACAAGCATTCCGGAAAAGCGGGCGTGCTTGCGGGCACGAGCGATGTCAACGCTCCCCTCATGGCAGCCGCTGCAGCACTCGCCGCAGCTGGCGCCGGCCTTGTCGCCTACAGCGCCCGCCGCACGGCGCTCGAAAACGACACCGCCGATGAGATCAATTCGGATAGGCCTCGCTAGCTCCTAAATTACCTTTGCGAGAGACGCCGACTCGGCTCATCGAACATCAAAAAAGGGCTGGCCCCGATAACTCGGAGCCAGCCCTGAGTCGCCTGACGTAAGAATCGCGGCGTTACTTGAGCTTCAGTGCTTCCATCATGGGCACGGCGGCGTCCCAATCGATCTTCCAGCCAATCGACACGCAGACGGTTTCACCCGTTGCGGGAGCCGTCGCAAACAGCGTATGGCCGTTGTCGGGACCGGTAAAGCGCAGCCACGTTATGCCGTTGTACTCGACCTGGTCGGTTGTTGTCTCCTTGCCTTCGTAGACCTGCTCTAGGCTTGCAACCTCTTCCTCCGGCGAGCGCGGGAAGATGCTGATGTGCAAGCGTCCTCCAGTCTCGTCGTGGAAGAAGTCTGCCTTTTCGTGCTCTTCGTTGGACGAATCCAGCGTGTACCCATCGGCGGCCTCGATGCTGTACGACGCGCAGTCGATGCCCGTTAAATCTGCCTTCTCGCCAGAATCGGCCACGCCGCCGGCCGCCTTGAACTCCTTGGTCTCGCAGCCCGTGGTGTCAAAGTGCATGGCCTCGTGGTTCTTAGCGGGGGCGTAAGCGTCTACGAACTCGACAGTGATGGGCCCGTAGTACGCCGTCTTGGGCGCCCAGAAATATACGTACTCAACGGTCTCGCCCGGACCGATGTCTGGCCTCTCGGAAAGGTCAATTCCCTTGTGCAGATCATCGGGGGCCTCGCTTGCAACGTAGTCGAGCACAGCCGCCTTGCCGGAAGTAAACAACGGGTCGCCTGCCTCAAGATCGCCCTGGGCAGCATGCACGTTAAAGGAACTGAACGTCCTGTTCTTTGTGTTGTTGTTGGTAATCTTGATGTGCAGGTAAAAGCCGTCCTGCTGCTTGGCATCACCGCGATAGAACGTACCGTGAGCCACCGACTCATAGGTAATGCCTGCCACCTCGACCGTCTGCGACTCATAGGCCTTGGACTTCTTGGACTTCTCCTGCACAGGTGCGCTTCCGCCCGAGCCACTCGGCGCATTACCACCGCAGCCGGCAAGCGTACACGCCAGCACAGCCGAAAGCGTCACGGTGGGAATTCCTAACAGCAGTTTCTTTGTCATGGGCCTCATCGTTCTCACAGCTCCTTTCGGCTTGCAGCTCATCCGTTGCCCGAGTCCCAAGTCGACTCCGTGGCATCGGCTTCCACTATGAGCGTATGACTAAACGCGGCGCGGGCGAAGTGACCCATGGCCCAACTAGCAACCGCCCAGCATCCCCCATGGACCAAAAAGACTCGTATACACACGCCCTCGGCCCATAAAATGAGACGCCTGTCCCAATGTTCGATTCAATCCAATAATCCGCATGGCGCGTTTTTGACAAACGCATCCAACCGCAAACGCAGCAGGACGCATTCGACCGCTTTCAAACTTACTCGGACAGAACCGAGTCGGTTTTGTCCGAGTAAACGAATCTCCATCGAACTCCGAACGATTGTTCGATGGATTTCGTGTTGGTTGGAATCGCCCAAGGGCTGGGCTATGCTACCTTGACTATCTATATGACTAAAACGCAGCAAAGGAGCATCGAGAGAGCGAGTATGGCAAAAAACACCGCAAACTATGGTAACGACAGTATCCGCCAGCTCAAGGACGAGGAGCGCGTACGCCTGCGCCCCGCCGTCATCTTTGGCTCGGACGGACTCGACGGCTGCGCGCATGCCGCCTTCGAGATCCTGTCAAACGCCGTTGACGAGGCGCGCCAGGGCTACGGCAAGCTCATCACCCTTACCGCCTTTCGCGATGGTTCCATTCAGGTAGAGGACAACGGCCGTGGCTGCCCGCTCGACTGGAACCCCTCCGAGAAGCGCTTTAACTGGGAACTCGTCTTTTGCGAGCTCTATGCCGGCGGCAAATACAACAACAACCAGGGCGGTGACTACGACTTCTCGCTCGGCACCAACGGCCTGGGCTCGTGCGCGACCCAATACGCCTCCGAATACATGGATGTCACGGTCTGGCGCGATGGCAACAAGTACTCCCTGCACTTTAAGAAGGGCAAGGTCGTCGGCGCCAAAAAGAGGGCACTCGAGATTGAGCCCAGCGACGAGGACCGCACCGGCACCACCATCAAGTGGCGCCCCGATCTTGAGGTCTTTACCTCCATCAGCATTCCCCACGATTGGTATCGCGAGACTATGCGACGCCAGGCCGTGGTCAACGCCAACGTGACCTTCCGCCTGCGCATCGAGGGCGACGATGGCGAGTTTTCCGAAGAGGACTTCTGCTATCCCAAAGGCATCGAGGACTACGTGCTCGAGAAGGTCGGTGCCGACTACCTCACCGAGCCTTTCTTTATCGAGGCCGACCGTCGCGGTCGCGATCGCGAGGACCTGCCCGACTACAACGTCAAGATTACCGCATGCATGTGCTTCTCGCGCACCTTCATGATGCAGGAGTACTACCACAACTCATCGTGGCTCGAGAACGGCGGCTCGCCCGAGAAGGCTGCCCGCAGCGCCCTCACCAGCGCCATCGATGCTTACATTAAGCAACAGGGCAAGTACAACAAAAACGAGAGCGGCATCAAATGGCAGGACGTCCAGGACTGTCTGGTACTGGTGACCAACTGCTTCTCCACCCAGACGTCCTACGAAAACCAGACCAAGAAGGCCATCAACAACCGCTTTATCCAGCAGGCCATGACGGCCTTCTTTAAGGAGCGCCTCTCGACCTACTTGATCGAGAACAAAGACGCCGCCAACAAGATTATGGAGCAGGTGCTCATCAACAAGCGCTCGCGCGAGAATGCCGAGAAGACGCGCCAGAGCATCAAGACCAACCTGCAGCAGAAGACCGACATGGCCAACCGCGTGCAGAAGTTCATCGACTGCCGTTCCAAAGACAAGAGCCGCCGCGAGATCTACATCGTAGAGGGCGACTCGGCAGCAGGCGCCATTCGCACCTCGCGCGATGCCGAGTTCCAGGGTGTCATGCCCGTCCGCGGCAAAATCCTCAACTGCCTAAAGGAGGACTACCCGCGCATCTTTAAGTCCGACATCATCATGGACCTCATGCGCGTGCTGGGCTGCGGCGTGGAGATCAAGGACAAGCGCATCAAGAACCTGGGCGCCTTTGACCTGGACAACCTCAACTGGAACAAGGTCATCATCTGTACGGACGCCGACGTCGATGGTTATCACATCCGCACGCTCGTACTCACCATGCTCTATCGACTGGTGCCCACGCTTATCGACGAGGGCTACGTTTATATCGCCGAGTCACCGCTCTACGAGATCAACTGCAAAGAAAAGACCTACTTTGCCTACACCGAGCTCGAGAAGAACGGCATCCTCAAGGAGATCGGCGACCAGAAGTGTTCCATCAACCGCTCCAAGGGTCTTGGTGAGAACGATCCGGACATGATGTGGCTCACCACCATGAACCCCGAGACGCGCCGCCTGATCAAGGTGGAGCCCGAAGACGTCACCAAGATGGAAACCATGTTCAACCTGTTGCTGGGCAACGACGAGGCGGGCCGCAAGCGCCATATCTCCGAGCACGGCAAGGAATACCTGGACCAGCTGGACCTGCAGTAGCAGCAAATCGATAACGACGGCCCATAAGAAGTTCAAGAGGAAATCGTGGCAAAGAAGAAGACGAAGAACCAGCCAAAGAAAAAGCAGGTCAACGCCGAGAACGTCATCGGCCTGCACTCCGAGGTCACCGACCAGCCGATCACGCAGACGCTCGAGGTCAACTACATGCCCTACGCCATGAGCGTCAATGTCTCGCGTGCATTCCCCGAGATCGATGGCTTTAAGCCCTCGCACCGCAAGCTGCTCTACACCATGTACAAAATGGGTCTGCTCAAGGGCGAGCGCCAGAAGAGCGCCAACATCGTGGGCCAGACCATGAAGCTCAACCCGCACGGCGACGCCGCGATCTACGAGACGATGGTGCGTCTGGCAACCGGCAACGAGGCGCTGCTCGCCCCCTTTGTGGAGTCGAAGGGCAACTTTGGCAAGTACTATTCGGGCGACCTGAGCTACGCCGCCTCGCGTTATACCGAGGCCAAGCTCTCCCCCATCAGCGCCGAGATCTTCAAGGACATCGACAAGGACCCGGTCGACTTCGTCGACAGCTATGACGGCGCCATGAAGGAGCCGCGCCTGCTGCCCACCACGTTCCCCAACATCCTTGTCTCGGCCAACAAGGGCATCGGCGTCGCCATGGCTTCTGACATCTGCGGCTTCAACCTCAACGAGGTCTGCACTGCCACGATGCACTACCTGCAGGATCCCGACTGCGACCTGCTCGAGTACATGCCCATGCCCGACTTCTCGACCGGCGGTGAAATTATCTACCGCCGCGAGGAGATGGAAAAGATTATCGAGACCGGCCTGGGCAGCTTCCAGATCCGCTCCCGCTGGCGCTGGATTCCCGAAGAGCGCATCATCGAGGTGTACGAGATCCCCTACACCACCAAGACCGATGTCATCATCGAGCGCATCGTCAAGCTCTCCAAGGAGGGCAAGGTCAAGGAGATCGCCGACATCCGCGACGAGACCGACCTTTCGGGTCTGCGCATCGCCATCGACCTTAAGCGCGGTGTCGACCCCGACAAGCTCATGGCCAAGCTCTATCGCTCGACCACGCTGCAGGATTCGTTCTCGTGCAACTTCAACGTGCTGGTCGATGGTTACCCTCGCGTTATGGGCGTGCGCCAGATCCTGCACGAGTGGGTCAAGTGGCGTATTGAGTCCACGCGTCGCCGCATTAACTTTGACCTGGGCAAAAAGTCCGAGCGCCTGCACCTGCTGCACGGCCTCGAAGCGATTCTGCTCGACATCGACAAGGCCATCGCCATCATCCGCGGCACCAAACTTGAGGCCGAGGTCGTGCCCAACCTTATGAAGGGTTTCGACATCGACGAGACCCAGGCCGAGTTTGTTGCCGAGCTCAAGCTCCGCAACATCAACGAGGAGTACATTCTCAACCGCACCAAGGACATCGCCAAGCTCGAAGGCGAGATTGCCGAGCTCGAGGAAATCCTCTCGAGCGAGGAGAATATCAAGAAGGTCATCAGCGACGAGCTGGCCGCCGTCAACAAGAAGTACGTGATGCCGCGCCGCACGGGCAGGATCGAGCCCCACGAGGTTGTCGAGGTGAGCCTGGAGCCCGAGGTCGAGGAGTACCCAGTGACCATCATGCTCTCGCGCGACGGCTACCTCAAGAAGATGACGGACCGTGTGCTCAAGAAGGCTGCCACGCTCAAGTACAAGGACGGCGACAAGCCCTTTATCGAGTTCCCATCCTCCAACACGCACGAGCTGCTCGTGTTTACCAACAAGAGCCAGGTGTACAAGTGCAAGGTCGCGCAGTTTGAGGACACCAAGTCGGCCCAGCTGGGCTCGTACCTGCCGACCGATCTTGAGATGGAACCCGACGAGAGCGTCATCTGGGTTATCGACCCCGAGGACTACAAGGCTGACGCGCTGTTTGTCTTTGAAAACGGCCGCGTGGTGCGCGTCGCGCTTTCCGGATACGTCACCAAGACCAACCGCAAGCGCCTCAAAAACGCCATCTACGGCGGCAGCAAGTTGCTGTATGCCCAGGTGCTCAAAGAGGACCGCGACATTGCGCTGGTCTCGAGCGACTACCGCCTGATGAACTTCAACACGTCGTTGCTCAAGACCAAGACGACCACCAACACGCAGGGCGTCCAGGCATTCACGGCCAAGAAGGGCCGCTCGGTCACCACGGTCGGCACGACCGAGGACATCCTCGGCGCCGGCGTTTCCGCCGAGAAGTTCACCGCGCAGAGCCTACCCTCCGCCGGTGCCCTCATGAAGGAAAACGACATGCCGAGCTTGTTTGACTAGGACGACGGCAATCGAGCTGGTCCAAGCCACAAACCTACGAGGCCCGGAGCGCAGTAAATACTGAGCTCCGGGCCCCGCCATTAGACATGCAAGGCAAAGACGACAATGTCAGCAACTACGCATGGCGATCAGCGATCCTTTGGTAACCATCAATCAAGACCGCGCCATTGCTACATAAATCATATGCACCACACGGGAACCGCCTGGACATCCTTGGTAATGAGGTATGGTTCCGGAGCTTGGCAGACAACGTGTCCAAAGCCAATCTCATAGCCAGAAAGGCCGTCGAGACAGGTAAAGTTCTTCACCGCGTCTCTGCCCACCGTGGCAGACATCTTCACCTCGACGGGATGTAAGATATGGCCCTCTTGGATGAGCAAATCAATTTCGCGCTTCTTTTGATCCCGGTAGAACCATATGTCACGAAGGCTCTTCCCCGCGTTCATAAAGCTCTTCAAAATTTCCGAGACTACGAACGTCTCAAATATATGCCCCGCCGCAGCCCCGTTGCGCAATTGCTCCGGCGTTATCCATCTCGTTAGATGACAAACAAGACCTGTATCCATGAAGAATATCTTAGGGGTCTTGGTCAGACGCTTATCGACATTAGGCCAAAAGGGCTCGACAATCCGAACGATGTTCGACGCCTGCAAAACCGAGAGCCAAGCCTTTACCGTCTTACGGTCGACGTCAACGGTGTTTCCAATATCGGTGGCATTCAACAGTTGCCCCGTTCTCGCTGCGCACGCGACCATAAAGCTGTAGAACTTCGCCTCATCCTTCACGTTTACAAGATCGCGAACATCACGTTCGAGATATGCGGCAACGTAGTCGGAATAATAGGAGTCCCACTCGATATTCGGATCTTGCAGTTCGGGCATCGAACCCCTATGGATGATGTTCCAAATATTTCCCGAAGACATCTTAGATGCTAAGGAAATCTTTTTGGGGATATACGGACGAGGACTCTGGGAACCGCCAACGAGCTCTCGCAAACTTAGAGAGGGCATCTCCAAGATTCTGATCCTCCCCGCTAAAGATTCGCTCACCCCTTTCATGAGGTGATATGTCTGGGATCCCGTGAGGACGATTCGACCCTTCTCCTCTGATTGATCAACAACCCACTTCACCGGAGAAAAAAGCTCAGGCACGCGCTGAATCTCATCGATGATGATCGGCAGATCATGAGACTCGAAAAACAGGGCGGCATCCTCTTTTGCAAGAAGATAATCCCGCGGGTTCTCCATCGAAACATAGTCGAATCGGTCGCCCAGATGTTGCTTGAGAACCGTCGTCTTCCCAACTTGGCGCGCCCCGGTCACCAGGACAACTTTTCCCTGCCCCAGCATCGAATCTATCGTCTGTTCAATTTCGCGCTCGATGTACATAGAATCGCCTCCTGTTCGGAGTTCATTATCTCGCACAATCCTAAATCGGTCAAAATCGGGAATAGAACTCCCGATTTTCACCCTCAGTCTTCTGTTCGATTCTGGCCCCAGCAGGGTCTCGGAGATAGCCAAGCGCATGGGCGTCGCTAGCAACTATGCAAGTCAGTACAAACGCCGCCTCCTCGAAGACGGCGTTATCGGGGAGCGCGGACGTGGCCTCGTGGGCTTTGACATCCCCGTATTCAGGGAGTTCTTGAGCGAGAAGGCGTTTTAGCTCGCCGGAATTGCCCGCGAGAGTATCAACGCTTGGCAATCAGCAATCCTCTTGGTAAGGACAGCAAGCATTTCTGCTCGTGCCGATTGTCATGCGCTCTTCTTGTCCTTAGGCGAGCTTGCGAGCGAGCTCTCGCACCTCTTCCAGCTTGGGCGAGGAGGCCATGCTGTCGCGCTCGGTCATGCCGCTGATGGTGACAATGCCCTGGTCCTCCCACTTGCAGTATGCGCAGGCCGACTTGTACATGGCGATCGCCGCGTCATAGACGCCCTCGCTGTGACTATCGAGCAAAAGGGCCGTCTTGGTGAACGGGAATCCCGTGGCACCGAAGGCGTACAGGCGGTCGATGGCGGCCTTCTCCTGCGCGGTGATATCAAACCAGTAGATAGGCGAGGCGAAGACGACCATATCTGCGTCTTTCAACGACTCGATCACGTCGGCCATGTCATCCTTCTGCACGCAGACGCCCTCATGGGCGAAGCAGTACTGGCATCCCAAGCAGCCGGCGATCTTTTTGCCGGCAACGCGGACGACCTCGACCGCATGGCCGGCCTCGCGCGCGGTCTCGGCAAACGCCTCGACCATGGTGTCGGTATTGGCGCCCTTACGCGGACTACCGCTCAATACAACGATTTTCATAGGATTCCCTCTCCTTCATGCCGCAGGCGCGCGGCACACATTTCGTTGTAACCAAAACAGATGGAGCTATTCAGTCGTCCGCAGACCACATCTCTTGTTCGTGCTCTCTAGACACAATCTCATTGCCTGACAACTCGTTAACTGTCTTGATTCTCTCTCCGAGAATTGAACAGCAAATCGTTGGCCGCAAAGTGTCGACTGTGGGAAAATTAACTAGAGCTTTCTCCTGCTCGCGTGAGCGTTCGCGTGTATGAGCCTGGCCGAATCGGGTAGGCGCAATATAGATCCACGGAAACCGGCCTACGAACAAGGAGCGCCTTATGTATGGACAGCATGTTGCACCGCAAACCCATAACAAACGCACTGGCCTGTCTATCCGCAACGTCAAGCTTCATGCAGGCGCCAGAGTCGTCGCCTACGGAGTAAGCATTCTTATGACAGGACAGCTTTTGCTACCCTGCGCAGCACTGGCGACCGAAATGCCCGAACCCGATGTCGCATTACCCATCACCTGCGAAGAAGTCAACGCGGAAGGCAGCCTCACAGCAACCACCGTCGTCGATCATTACTACGATTTGGAGCTACCCCCTGCTTTCGAGTTGGTCCAGAACGAGGCTCTTGTATACGATTTTCCCGACAAACCCGAGGACTTCATCTACGGGCTTAACGACACCGTCCATCTCTTCAAGATCGACACCGATACCGAAAGCCTTATAAAAACCGAGAACCCCAAAGAGGCCAGCGTCTCTATTGCCCTGACCATGATCGACAATCACGTTAGAGCAACCGTAGTCTTTACAGGCAGTTACGCCGACGACCAAATCCCTTACAGGCTGGACCTCAACAGCTCAACCTACCTTGGCGCACACGTTGACCGTGACTTCGACAGCGGGCAGGGGATTATGCACGAAACGCGGCACGATTACTACATCCGTTACGTCTTCGACAGTGACGTGCACTTGTTTGCAACCGATACGAGCGGTTCCAAACCCGAACCGGAAACCAAGCCCGAGCCCACACCGCAGCCCAATGCAAAAAAGCCCACGGCAAATCCCGTTTCCACCAAGGCAGTAGCGGCAGTTAAACCAGCCGGGGCCACCCTACCCGCGACGGGCGACAACGGTGCGATGGCAGCCGCCCTGAGTGTTGCCGGTGCTGTAGTTGCGGCAGTTGGCATTTCTGCAACAAGGCGTCGCAACCGCTAGCCAACATTTCGTACCCCGCAGACAAAGCTCTATCCCCGCTCCGATGAGCTTTACTCACCGAGAAGTTTCTTCCCCACGGAAATGAGCTTTTTCCAACGGTCGCCTTCAGGCCATCAACGCCCCGCGAAACCGACGAAACAGACTGTGCCGAACCGCCATCGAGCTCTGCCCCATCGCAAACAGCGTCGACGGCGTCTTCTGGCAACATTTTTGGTCGCCATAGCTCCGATTCGGCAGGGCCCAGCCTCCGCTCGATCTCGAGCAAGACTTGTAA